>NZ_CP030040.1:971785-1295714 GCF_003260995.1 Acetobacterium sp. KB-1 | reverse complement strand
AAGAATCAGTGACTTCACCAACTACACCTTTGGCGGAGCCAATGATTATTGGTATGGTGATAAAGCGGTAATTGAGAGCAGTGGGGTAAAAGTTGAGTGGGCCAATGATGTCGATGCGCTACTGAAAATGCTTTATGCTGGAAGAATTGACTTTCTCATTGAAGATTATCGCGTTGCTGAAGAAGCCATTGGCCGGCTTTTTCCAGATGACCGTGGAGCTTTCGCGACACTTCCCAATATAGCTTCTCAGCATGACTATTATCTGATTATTTCGAAGAACTATCCCAATTCACAGATGTATCGGGATAAGTTCAATACAGCCTTACAAACGTTGAAAAACAATGGCACCATTGACCGCATTTTAAGGGAAAATGGACTTGAAATAAATCAGTCGGAGGATTCTCGATGAAAGGTATTCAAACAAAAAAACTAAGCACCGCATTACTATTACCAATCATTGCGACTGTTTTTTCAGTGCTGATGGCACTAACAATCATTGATGCGGCGGCAGAAAAGCTTCATTTAACTGGGGAACTGAGTATTGAGGCAGAGCATATTTTAACCATTACGGCCGATGCGGCAGAAGATGCATTTTGGACTTATAATGAAGTCAGTCTTAATAAAATCGGAGAGACGTTGGCAAACTATCAGGCGGTGGCTTCGATAAAAATGATGGATGCTGATAATCAGCCCATTTTTGAAACCAGTAAGCGTACAAAACCCTATGATAACAAGTATCTTTATCCATCATTTACCCGGGAGATCATTAGAAACAATCAGAAAATTGGTGAAATACAACTGGTATTTACTACCTATTATTTAAATCAGGCAATAACTACTGCTATTTTTTTAGGTTTTATCCGAACCCTTTTTATTATTCTGATCATTGTTGCGCTGATTATATTTCGTTCCAAAAATCTCTCTGGATCGATTGATAAAATAGCAGATGGTGTCAAAGCGTTTTCCGAAGGCGATACAGAAACCCGAATCCAGGTAAAGGATAGTCATGAAATTAAAAATTTGGCAGATCGCATCAATAGATTGTTTGAAGACATTTTGGAATCCCGAACTAAATTGACTGAGAATTATGAAGAATTGGAGAAGCAGGAAGAAGCGCTGCGTATTTCCGAGGAACGTTACCGCTATGCCGTGGAAGGTTCCAACGATGCGATCTGGGATTGGGATTTGCAAAACTGTGAATACTATGTTTCTAAACGGGGTTTACAGATGATTGGGTTAATGGAGCATAACAGCATGAGCCTTGAATCATGGATGTGTTTTATTCATCCTCAGGATCGCGCCCATTTTGAAAATTATCTCCAAGGTTTCTATCAGAATAATTCTAATTTTGGTCAAATTGAATTTAGAGTAATTGGCAGTAAGGGTGAAACCCGGTGGTTATTTTGTCGGGGGAAGGGAATTTTTGACCAAAACAATAAATTGATGCGGGTATCCGGCTTTTATACGGATATCACTGACCGTATTAATGCCGAGGAAGCCATAAACAAACTTGCCTATTATGATGTGTTAACTGGACTGCCTAATCGGGCGATGCTTTTTGAGCACTCCAATCAATTACTTGTCGAGTCGGAACAAGCGGGTAAAAGTGGTGCTTTACTATACATCGATTTGGATAATTTCAAAGCTATCAATGATACTAGGGGACATGCCGCTGGTGATCATGTACTGGTTGGCATCGCCAAAGAATTGGTGGAAGCGATTCATTATGATACCATTGCCAGAATTGCTGGTGACGAACTAATAGTCATTAATAAAGACTGTACAATGATGGAAGCAAGCAAGCTGGCCAATGAAATTATGAGAATTATCAGTAACCCCCGGAACATTGACGGGTTTGAATTTATTATTACTTGCAGTATCGGGATTACGATGTTTCCGGAGGATGGAACGGACATTAATAAGCTGCTCATGAATGCCGATTCGGCGATGTACCATGCGAAGGAACAGGGAAAAGATCAGTTTAAATTTTTCGAGCAAAGCGCCAATGAAATGATGGTTAAAAAGATTGAACTTCAGTATGAGATCAGACGAGGCATCAGAGACCGTGAATTTGTGCTGTATTATCAGCCTCAGATTGACTTTCTTACAGGCTTAATCTGTGGCGTGGAAGCATTGGTGAGGTGGCAGCATCCGACCCGGGGCTTGTTGCCACCATTTGAGTTTATTGAACTGGCAGAAGAATCCGGTCTGATTGTCCCGCTTGGTGAGCAGATTCTGACGGAGGCATGTCGTCAAAGCGTGATTTGGGAAAATGCCGGCTACAAAGATTTAACCATGGCGGTTAATTTCTCGGCTAAACAAATAAACAAAAAGGACATCGTCGAGGTGGTTTTTGGTATTTTGAGAAAAACCGGGATGAGACCGGAGTTATTGGATATCGAAATCACCGAAAGTATTGCCATGGAAAACCTGGAGAACACACTATCAATCATCAAAAAGATCAAAAATAAGGGGGTCAAGTTTTCTTTAGATGATTTCGGAACGGGTTATTCATCATTGAATTATCTTCATAAACTGCCCATTGATCACTTGAAAATTGATAAACAATTCGTCCAAAACATGAGACCGGGGAGTTTTGAAGAGGTGGTGATTAAGGCCACCATTGAAATCGCCCATAGCATGAACCTCGTTGTCGTGGCCGAGGGGGTTGAGACAAAAGAACAATTTGAGGCAATTTTAGCCTATAATGGAGATCGGGCTCAAGGGTATCTTTTTAGCAAACCGGTGCCCGCAAAAGAACTTGAAACCCTACTAAATAACGATCTAAAACCGATAGAAGGGAGCTAAAATGAAATTTATCGACAAGATCAAAGAAAAACTGAGTGGATTGGTTGAGGCATTGTCCCGATATCCCTTGACGGTTGCTTTTTTAATGGCAGCGGTGGTGATAAATGCGATGGCAATTCAGCAGGAAGTTGATTATACCAGATATTTATTGACATTTTTGATGGGAGCTTTTCTGGGGATTACCCTTCAGGGAGCATGGGAGCGTTTTTATGACAGGACTTCCGTTCGGATCGTAGCGATGGCTCTGTGTTTGACACTGACGCTGGGGTATTTTCTTATTGTCAGACAATACACCAGCATCAGTATGGAAATCGGGATCCGTTCATCGGTCGCCATTTTTGCAGTGTTTATTGCTTTTACCTGGATTCCGGTGATAAAAAGTGAGATTCGTTATAATCAGAGTTTTATGGCGACATTTAAAGCGCTCTTTAATGCGTTGCTTTTTTCAGGTGTGTTGTTTATCGGAATCACCCTGATTATTACTGCCATTGACCTGCTACTTTTTGACGTATCCGATAAAGCCTATTTACATAGCTTAAATTGTGTTGGGATGCTGTTTTTTCCTATTTATTTTCTCTCGCTGATTCCCATATATCCCGGTCTTTCAAATAAAAACCGACCACCAGAGAAAGTGATCAATGACCGGGGAAAGTTGGTACGATCCTGCCAATGTCCGAAATTTCTGGAAGTTCTGGTTTCTTACATAGTGATCCCACTGTTGGCAGCATATACAATTATTCTGATTATTTATATCGTTGGGAACATCACAGGTGATTTTTGGAGTGACAACCGTCTGGAGTCGATGTTGGTAAGCTTTGCCATCGTGGTTATTTTTATTTATATTCTTGCCAGCAGCCTGGAAAACAAGGTGGCCGAATGGTTTTTAAAAATTTTCCCCAAAGTGCTGGTACCCATCGTATTGTTTCAGATTGTGGCTTCGGTATTGCAGATTCAGGAAGTTGGTTTGACTCATGGTCGTTACTATGCAATTCTTTTTGGAATTTTTGCTGCTGTTTCTGGTCTTTGGATGAGTTTTATGCCGGCCCGTAACAACGGGGTCATTGCGGCACTACTGATCGGTTTTTCGCTGTTTTCCATCATGCCACCAGTAGATGCCTTTACCATCAGCCGTGGGAATCAGGTCAATCGACTCACCAATACCCTGGTTGAAAACAAAATGCTGGAAAATGAACAGGTTAATCCCAACGGATCGGTGTCGGAAGAGGATAAAAAAATAATCTCCGATGCCGTCGATTATCTGGCTATGATGGCATATACAAAAGAAATATCCTATCTTGGTGAAAATTTTGATGTTTATGAGGACTTCTATAGTACCTTTGGGTTTTATCGATACGAAGACAATCAGTACCGCCAGAATTCTATATATTTGAGTTTGAATCAGCAATCACCCATTGATATTTCAGGCTACGAGACCTTTATGGTTCTGAATTACTATCAAAAAAAGGAAAAATGGGATCCCCTTATTGGTAACTTTGAGTCAGGAGGAAAAACCTATCGTTTGTCAAGAGAAAAAACAGCGGAACAGGGCGGGGCTCTGGTACTAGTGGATGAAACCGGCCAGGAGTTGATGCGGATTGACATGAAAGCAGTGTTTGATCATTTTACGACATCGCTTTCGGGTAATTATCAAACCAGCAAGGATAGTATGAATGCTGATGAGGCGAGTTTTACGATAGAAAATGATCAGGCTGCTATTTCACTGATAGCAACGTCTTTGGCTATCGAAAAAACTGAAGCAGGGACGATCAATAATGGTGACTTTTATGTGTTGATCACTATAAAATAGCGAAAAAAAGTGGGAGAAGTCCCGCTTTTTTTATTTGCCGATAATTTATCGTCTGAGTATTATGCAAAAAAGTAGTATAAACGAATATTAAATATAGATAATAAAGTAATAAAAATGCGTTACAATAACCTTTAAACAAATCGATCCACCTAAATTTGTAAAATATTAAATACATTTAAAAAAGTGATTGACGTCCCTTTACAACGATGCTATACTAAACTCAAGAAATTGACGATGTCGAACCAATAGTTTTATTATATCTAAAATGCAATAAAAAAAGAAAACGTTTTATAGTGATTAGTAGTCAATTAAAAGTTATTTAAAAACCTATATTGATACTTACGATCAATATAGTTGATATTTGAGTTCCGTTGTATTTTTATCGCGGAGAAGCTGAAAACTGCGTGAAGATTTTGTGGAATGATGATATTTCGTAAATAAAGACGTCGCAATTAGTTTGAGATCAGTTTAATAACTGTGAAAAATAGTGTTACCAGGAGGTAAGAGTAAAATGATTATTATCGGAGAAAAAATTAACGGTGCCATTCCGTCTACCGCAAAAGCCATTGCCGCAAAAGATGGAGAATTCATCAAGAATCTGGCCAAGATTCAAACCGAAGCCGGTGTGGATTACATTGATGTTTGCGCATCAGTTGATGATGATATCGAACTGGAAACCATGAAATGGTTAATTGATCTGGTTCAGGAAGTCACAGATACCCCCATTGCGGTGGACAGCCCCAATGTGTATACCTGTATTGAGTCCATGAAATACTGTAACAAACCCGGTTTATTTAATTCCGTTTCATTAGAAGGCGACAAAATTGACGCTGCTTTTAAAGCGATCGCTGATACTAAATGGGACTGTGTGGCACTGCTTAACAGTGACAAAGGGATTCCTAAAACAGCCAAAGACCGTCTGGATGTATTTGCCGATTTAATGGTTAAAGTTAAAGAATATGGCATTGATCCTTCCCGGATGCACATTGATCCATTAGTTGAAATGCTGTGTACCTCAGAAGACGGGATTGCCATGGTCGTCGAAGTGATTCGCAGTATTAAAGAACAATACCCGACCATTCATGTCACTGGCGCCGTCAGTAATATTTCCTTCAACCTGCCCGCCCGAAAAATGGTCAACATGGGCTTTACCGTCCTGGCTATGAACGCCGGTCTGGACAGTGCCATTCTTGACCCAACGAATGGTGACTTAATGGGCATTATCTTTGCCACCGAAGCTTTACTCGGCGAAGATGACTACTGCATGGAATACATTGGTGCTTATCGCGAAGGGATCTTCGGTCAGAAGAAATAGTTGGTCTTAATATAATGACACACTAATTTAATAATTCTGCTACAAATCCGGTCATCTGATCACACAATCGGTTGCCCGGTTATATATACCATTTAAAAATAAATGACTGAACAGGAGAAAAAAGATGTCAAAAATTGAAGAAGTAAAAGCAAAAGTAGAAATTGGTAAAACAAAACTGATTCCCGGATTAGTTCAGGAAGCCTTAGACGAAGGCAGTCCAGCAAGCGAAATCCTGCAAGCAATGGTTGATTCCATGAGCGTTGTTGGCGAAAAGTTCTCTTCCGGAGAAATCTTCGTTCCTGAAATGTTAATCGCTGCTAAAGCGATGGCTAAAGGCGTTGATGTGTTGCGTCCACTGTTAGCCGGAGACACTTCCGCCTCCCTGGGCACCTGTATCATTGGAACCGTTGCCGGCGATTTACATGATATTGGCAAAAACCTGGTTTCGATGATGATCGAAAGCGCCGGATTCACCATGGTTGACCTGGGTGTTGATGTACCCGCAGAACGCTTTGTAGAAGCCATCAAAGAGAACGAAAACGTCACCCTGGTTGCTTGTTCCGGTTTGTTAACGACAACCATGCCGGCACTTAAAGAAGCGGTCGAAACGATCAAAGCCAGCGGTCTGGATGTAAAAGTTATTGTTGGTGGCGCACCTGTAACCCCAGAATATGCAGCTGAAATCGGCGCTGACGGATTTGCTCCTGATGCTGGTAGCGCGGCTGTTAAAGCGAAAGAAATGGTTGCCTAAAAATAAAGGTTGGAAAAACTCAAAAACTAACTTAGACGAATAAATCTTAAGGAGACCGAGAATGTTAACAAAAAGACAGAATTTAATGGAAACCATTAAGGGTGGCAATCCTGATCGGTTTGTAAATCAATACGAATTTATGAATTTGATCATGGAAGCACCATTGGGCGAAATGGCAGGGCCAGGTCAGACAATCGTTAATGGTTGGGGGATTACTTTTAGTTGGCCAGCTGATCAATTGGGTGGATTCCCGGTGCATGATGCGGAACATAAGGTATTAAAAGATATCACTGACTGGAAAAACCAAGTCAAGGCACCAGTTGTTGCCACGTCAGATGAAGCATGGGCCGCCGCTGTTGCGCATGCTAAAGCCGTAGATCGTAACGAAGAATTTGTAACTGCCTTTGTGGCTCCCGGAGTTTTCGAAATGACCCATCATTTGATGAGCATGGAAGACGCCTTAATGGCTCTTTATGAAGAACCGGAAGACATGCATGACCTGATCGACTATCTGGTTGACTATGAACTGGCCTATGCAAAAGAATTGATTAACCGAATTCATCCGGATTGTATCTTTCATCATGACGACTGGGGTAGCCAACGTTCGTCTTTTGTTTCACCAGAAATGTTTGCAGAGTTCTTTTTGCCTGCCTATAAAAAAATCTATGGTTTCTATAAAGAAAACGGCGTTGAACTGATTGTTCACCATAGCGATTCTTATGGTGTCAACCTGGTTCCTTTCATGATCGACATGGGCATCGATATCTGGCAGGGTGTCATGACAACCAATAATGTGCCAGAACTGATAGAAAAATATGGCAAACAGATCGCATTCATGGGTGCGATTGATAGCGGTGTTGTTGATTTTCCAGGATGGACACCAGAAATCGTGGCTGAATATACTGAAAAAGCGTGCAAAGAATGTGGAAAATTATACTTTATTCCTAACTTGACCCAAGGTTTAAACTTTAGTTCATTCCCGGGTGTTTATGAAGAAACAACAAAAGTTATTGATCAATTATCAAAAGAAATGTTTTAACACCAATAATCATAACAAAAAGACCGTTCCCGGCAGTTACCCAGTGGGTTTTGCCGGGATCGGTCTTTTTTGCTGATTGCGTCAAGAAACAGTGCTATTTCTTGACAGTATCAATCAATAACAAGAGGTTGGTTTTGATAAAATCATTTTCTTTAACATCTAGAAATTTTAAATATGATTGACCGGAAAGCCCATACATATTGAAAAAACCTGTTAATGTTGGCCCTATCATTCAAGAGTACAACGAATCCATTGTATCGTAATGTATTAATTGTCTTAGCCGTCGCTCGGGCACTATTTGACTTGATCGAGAATACGTTGTTAATGGTACTAATCAACAATTATCCTCAGCAAAATATATTTATGGCAACGGTTTGCTCATGGTCCACTACCATGAAGTTTGTTTTCTTGTTTTTATGGGTTGGAATGCTACTGTTTTCCTGGGGTTTGAACCTTATAAATTAGTTGTGTGTTCGTCATAGTAGAGAATTTATTTTTCCCAGCAGGTACCGTTTCTTATACTTGATCCGGGCGTATGTGCCGATTTTGTTGATCATAAAAGGATTGACCACACCGCCGATGACGCCTACAATCGGCAGTCCCTGGATAAATTTGGCGGTCAGCAGGGTGTTGGATAAAATGTCGGAGGTTTCCTTCATAACTGTTTCTAAATCAATACTGGTTTGTGTTTGTGCATCGATATGCTGACCTAAGTGCTCAATTTTTTTGTCATAGGCTTTTCGCCGGTCTTCTTTAGTCATAGCAGCACAGATTAAATAAAGCAGGTATGCTTTTTCTTCTTTGGAGGTGCATAAAAAACCATAGGATAATGCGATTTCATTAATGGTTTTGACGATGACACCAAGAAACAGAGGGATATCAGGGAGTCCAATTCCCAGTAAACCAAGAACGCTACCCTCTATGGCAGCAATGGATTCATTGATCGTTTTGCAATGCTTTGACGATTTATCCAGCGTTTTGAGATGTTTTTTTTGCATGTATTTTTCAATGGCGTAATTACTTAAATCATAGTCCACCGCAATTTTTTCTTTATTAATTGTTTTTTCGATAATGGGGCTTCCTTTTTCAAAGACCATATGAAACCCCATATAGAAAGCCGTATCCAGGGTAGATTGTAATTTATCAGGTATTTTCGCCTGGAGCTTGTTAACCACAGGGGTGAGATTTGATTTACTAAACTGACTTTCTGTTTGATTTAGAAACTTCTGTTCATGTTTTTCAAGAATTGTCATCTGTTTAGATAAAATAAGGTCTTTCTTCATTTTTAAGAGCTCCAATCGATCGATTTATAAACTAGCATCATTCTATCATGATTTCTTAAATAAACGCTGTGGTAGAAACAGATAAGTATTATTGATCATAAAGAGAAATTACTTAAAAAAACAATTGCAAAGCTTAAACTTGTTTAGACTCGTTTAGTCAGGGTAAATAATAAAATAACAATATTTTAAGGAGGAAGAAAATGAATAAAGACATATTTGAAGGAAAATGGGAACAGATGAGAGGCGAAGCTCAGAAAACCTGGGGGAAACTTACCAATGAAGATCTGGAAATTGTCAAAGGTGATGCAAAAATTCTGGTTGGAAAACTTCAGGAAAAATACGGGATGACCAAAGAAGCCGCTGAAAAAGCCATTGAAGATTTAAAAGGAAAAATTAAAAAATAGAATTCTTAAATAGAGCCAAAAACAAAAGCACCCCGATTCGGGGTGCTTTTGTGATTATTTAATGATTGCTTTGAAAAGCCCGTATAGTGGCTCCTGGTGCCGGTGAACCGGTCGGTACGACGATCACTTCGATGGCTTCAAGCCGGTAGCCGAAGCCTTCAGTACCAGAACTGCCACCGTTTTTAGCCCAGTCCAACCAGCCGACGTTCTCGGCATGAACCCGGTAATAAACGTCGTATCGATAAGCATCGGCACCGGTTAGTCTGACCTCAATCGCCTCTAAACGTAAGCCCTGGTTGGAGGTGCCGCTTACTTCACAGTTGCGTTTCCAATCTTGCCAGCCAATGTTCTGGATATGGGTACGATACTCAATGCCGAGATCATAACCCATGTTATCCAATCGAATGCCAATGGCTTCTAGACGTTTGGACTCCCCGGAGGTGCCACTGATCTGACCGTTTGTTTTCCAATCCTGCCAGCCAACGTCCTGGATATGGGTTTGATAGGAACAAGTTATGCTTTTTTGTGCCGAAAGGCTTAACGCTGTAGCAGAACTATTTCCGGCTTTGTCATAAGCATAGACATGAACCGAATAGGTTCCAAATTCATTGTTATGTTGGCTGTATAAAACCCGGAAAGATGCGGTATTGCCACTTATTGAAGCGCGATGCCAGATAATATCATCCTGACCGTTTGCATCGGTCCAGGTTGGGAAATAAACAGAATCGATTCCCGAATCAGTATCGGTCACGTCACAGGTGATCGTAAAGCCGTCATCACTGACATCAGTGATCCGAGCATTAGTTATTGTTGGCGGGGTGGTGTCTGGGGGGACTGCCGGATCAAAATCATCAATATAGATATAGCCCTGGAATCCACCCACAGAGACGGAGTCCTCAGAACCGGCAGTGAAGGTGTTGGTGTAAAAGAACGAGCCGCTCCAGGATGATTCTGAAACAGTGACCTTGTTGCCTTCAATTTTTTCAACAACGGCAACGTGACCATATGAATTGCCGTCCCAGCACAGAATTGCTCCCAGTTTTGGCGTCGTTCCGTGAGGATAGGCACCGCTGTTTTGGTTATATCCCCAGAACTGATTGGCATTACCGTTGCTTAATTTAGGTTTGCTTCCCAGGATCTCATAGGCTCGTCCCCAGGCATAAGCGGTACAGTTTGGCATACCGTAGCCAGCGAGATAAAAAATGTTTTTGGAAAAAAAATAATCATTGTCCGTTGTTGGGGCGGTAAGTCGCGGGGAGAACACCGCTGAAGTGCTCATTGATCCATCTAAATAGGCTTCGTCTGGCCAACCTGGATCTGGGGCAACATCACCGGGGAGCATCTCCCGGGTTTCCACAAGTGGTTGGGCATCGAGGCCTGTGATCGCAGCGCCTTCGACAGTGGTTTCCTCAGCCAATGCAGCAGAAGGAAAAATCCCCAATGACAGAGCAAAAACAATGCATAAAAAAATACTTCTAACAAATTTCATTTCCAGTATCCTCCTGGTCAACAAATTTTTGGTTTATCGTAGATTCGTTCTTAATTATCGTATTAATTCGTATGATTAGGAACAAACGTCTTAAGTTTTTAAATATACTTTTTTCAGATACAATTTGTTACTTAAATTTTACACTCTTATTATAAATTTTGCAATCATTCTTTAAAAAAAATACAAAGATTCAACCAAGCAATAAATATTTTTGTTCCACTGTGTTTTATTAAAGAGAGAATCATAGATAATTAGGTAAGAATCGGCCAATTTTTACATTGTGGTTATTATTGTTAGAAAAATCAATACAAACATTTACAGCTTGTCTATTTACTTATGCGAATAAAGTGATATACTATAAATGAACCAAAGATCAACCTAATCCTTTTCTTGACTCAATGATTTCGGTTATTGAATCATAGACGGTCGCACGACTCACCAGAAAAATAAAAATTGCCAGGGTTAGCTGAGAAAATTAGTTAATGGACAATTGATTCTTTTATGGGCAGTGGGAAAAATTTGAATGAGAAAACAGATTGCTCCGAAATGAAGAACGGATGAAACCTCAAAGACATCAAACAGAGATAGCCAACGATCATTGGGTATCAAGAAAAACCATTCGGTGAAGATGATGGCAGTATGATTTCTGAATGATGTGAATGAGTTAAACAGATCCATTCTAAAGAGTAAGATGATTCCAAAAAGTTGGCGGAGTTTAAAAGAAAAGCGAAAAAGAAGATTTTTGGTAAAATCAACAGAAGGAGTCCAAACGGATGACAACAGAGATTTTAGACTAGACCGGTTTTACAGATGAAACTGTAAAATCGGTCTTAGTCTTTTTTGTTAAAAAAATCTTGGTTGCGTCTTTATATTATAAAGGTTATAATAAACTTTAATTGTAAAATTATATAATCCGTCGAGACAGCATTGAATATTTGTTGGTAACTCATGGACCATTCAGTGCAATTATGTATACAAATAGTATCGGAGGAAATTTATTTGCCAAGAGGAAACATAGAAAAATTACTAAGCATTCCAGAAGTGGAAGCTTTTTTAAAAAATAGGGTTATTGGAAACAAAGAATTATTTTTAGGTATTCGAAACGAGAACATCATCTTATATTATTGGGGTAAAAACATGATGGAGCTGATCTATACAGAAGATCAGCAATGCCACGTTAAAATCAGTAAATTTTTTATTGATCGAACCGCATTTTGCGGACTGAAATTCACCCAGAAAGCGGATGTGATGATCTTTCCTTTTAACCAGGAATTTGTTTCCGCCTTTGTTGAATCTTACCCGGAACTCAAAGAAAATGTCGAAAATGCCCTGGTTGAAAGTGCTCCCATTGAAGCAAAAGCCGGGCCACTGGGACAAAAATATCAGGGGATCATTGCCTGTAATAACAATGCTAATCCGGATTCGAACTGGTACTGTGTGGATTTAAACTACGCACCTGAAGCCACCTCGTTGGGCCGACTGGATATGGTTGCTATTTCTAAGGTTAAGCAGAATGGAAAGCACGAGATGGTGCTCATTGAATGCAAATATTCATGGCAAGCCTATAAATCGGGGTATCGCAAAAATCTTTACAACAACAAGAAAAATAAAGGGTATTATATTGAAGCCAATGGACTAAAGACCAAGGCAACCGCTAAAGGTCAACAGCATCGTCGACGGTTTGGCTGTAAATATGATGAAAAGAAGCAGCAGATTGTTGCTTATGAATTCGGATCAGGTATCACCGGGGACTTTTATAATTATTCTCAATTCCTCTTTACCGACGGCGGGAAACGGGTGGAGGATTTAAAAGGGGAGTGTTTTGATATTTTAAAGGCTCGGAAAAATCTGGGTTGTTTTGAAACAAACGACCAGATAGGGCCCGAATTGCTACAGCTCATTGAGGGAACCAAAGAAGCTTTTACAAAAACTCTTACCGATCATCCGGCATGTGTTTTTCTCACCGTGGGGTGTGGCGACTCGACGGAAAAAGCAGAACAGGCGATGACCTCTTATCTTCGTCCAGGTCCAACCAACACAGCCGATGTGTTTAGCATCACCCAGGACAAATGGGTGCTTTGTCACAATAATGGCAAGGGCAGAAGCCGTGCTATTGCCCGGGATCTCAGCCTGGCTGAAGCGTTTCCGGAAGCTTTTGAAGAACGGGTTCGGTATTTATTCACTCGAAAAATTGCATTGGAAAATTTAAATATCATTGACCATCTGGATGCGAGCAGTGCGAGCGAGTTAAAGATAAAAGTATTTAAATAAAAATTACTCATGGCGATAAGAAGGATCGTCCAAGTCAATACTTGGACGATTTTTTTTAGATTACGTGTTTGCTGGCATCCAAGTAGTTGGTAAACAACTAAACAATTGTTTGACGCGAAGGCTATACAAAAAATATACAAACGTTTACAAAAAAACTATTTACAGATTAGAAAAAGGTGTTATAATAGAGTTAATCAAAGATCAACTGACCCTATAAAAGTAAATACGAACCGACGCCCTTAAAGATAATTGAGATAACTCAGATCACCTAAAGACTGGTTAAATTGATTAGATTAAAGAAAACAGATTGTTATGAAATTAAGATAAGAAGGTCAACTCACAACGAATTAAATGAACGATAAAAGAAAAGTATGAATGAAAAAAGAAAAGTTCTCACGGTTTCTGAAAACCACATCCAATGAAAAGAATTGGAAACGAGAAAATGTTCTTAGATCAAAGATACCAAGTAAAGAATCCAGTAAATAATGATCAAGTGAGAATAAAACGAATCGGATCTTAAAAGTAAAAACATCAAAAAGTTGGCAAGATTTACATTTAGTAGTGAGAAGAAGAGAATTGATGAAAAAATCAGAGGAGGAATCCAAACGGATGACAACAGAGATTTTGGACTAAGCCGATTCTACAGGTAAAAGCGTGGAATCGGCATTAGTCTTTTTTGTGGTTGTTTTTAATTGTAGCAACGGTTAGGATGCACATTGAATTTGGTTTCGCCCCTTTTCTTTGGCACTATAGAGGCTTGCATCAGCGGCTTCAAACAAGTCAGTTTTACTCATGTTGGGAGTAAACGGGACAAAGCCAATGCTCATGGTTACCACTTCGTCCGGCATGGTTTCAAATACCGCTGTTTCCAGATCGATGCGAATTTGTTCTAAAATGGAGAGACAGGCTTCGGGTGATTTTTCGGTAAAAATAACTGCAAACTCTTCACCGCCATACCGGGCCGCAAAATCATTGGCTTCCAGGTTATCCAAAATAATGGCAGCAGCAGTAGAAATAACTAAATCCCCGTTACAATGGCCCTGTCGGTCATTTATTCCTTTAAAGAGATCCAGATCCATCAGCCCCAACGAAAGGTCAAAGGGCTGATTTTTACATTGATAGACCAGTTCTTCGAGATATTCATGAAAGGTTTTATGGTTATATAAATTAGTGGCTAAATCCATTTTGGTTAGTTTTTCCATATAGATATTTCGATATAAGAGTTCTTTTTCTTTTTCAACGGATACAACCATATCGGTATAAACTACTGAAAATCGTTTTGTCAATTCCCGCGATAAAAAATAAGTGCTCACCAGAATAGCGGCAAAAGTGGTTAGTTCAATAACTGACATAACAGATAAGGGCGGGAAAAACAGTTTCATCGCGATTAACACAACCAGTGTCAAGCAAAAGGTAAAATCAATCAATTTAAGACTCAGAAAAAAAACCGAAATCAGCATGGGCATTAAGAAAAGTGCCAACATCACATAAAAAATGGAAGAATGAACGACAAACAAAATAGTAACAATAGCCTGGGTTCCGATCACAATATAGTAGCGGATGGCTGGAGCATGTGATCGGATCTGCCACTTTAGAATGAAGAGAATTAAAACTTCAAGAACAAATGGCAATAAAAACCGTTCTAAAAAAAAGGTCTTGGTATCTAAACTGGAAAAAAACATGTTTATAAGTGTCACCGATGATGAGACCCCAATGGCAATCCATAGGTAAGTAAGGATATGCGTATGCCAGTTTTTTTTAGAATTCAAAATGTTGACCTCCTTTATAGATTTATCTTAGCCAGGACATTTAGGCAATGCTTGTGGAGCTATTTTTCACTTCGATAAAGATATAACTCGTATTGTAACACTTAACGAGACAAAATTTCAAGATAATTGAAAAGATAACTGTAAATGGCTGAAAAGCTTGAGTGAATATAAGGGTAATGGAGATAAAGGAATATAAGTTTACAAAAAGAAAGAGTGGACGGGGTCTCCGGGTATTAATCTGGGTATTATTGTAAAGAGAGAGTAAAAATAGCTAAGGGTTTTGGAATGATTGTCGATTACATAACTAGTAAGATCACGACTCATTGTGAGCAGTGAATACGATTTTGAAAAGGAGATGCTATGATTGACTTACCTAAAACCACAAATGTGTATAAACAGATGCCCAAAGAACTTTTTTACAAATATTTAAATAGTGATCCCATCTCTAAAAAGTATTTCATTGATGAAATCAGAAGCATCAACTGGATCAACACCCTTTCATCAGAAACGATGTCGATACAGAAGGGGAAACGGATTACTGAAATTGCAATTGTCGAGATATTTTTAAACCGCCAAGCCATCAACACCAAGATCATCGAGATCATAAGCAGAGAAATTGACCAATATGCTATCTTTATCGTTAGATACGAAGAATGGGGACAGTTATGGTGTTGTGATTATCAGTCTAACCCTCACGAAGATCGCTTTCACTGTCAGAATTACTATCAGACAAACTGGATGATCACTGATGATTTAACCTTGACGATTGAGGGTTGGAATCTTGATCTGATTTATGAGAACCTTTTTATGCAGATTGAACCCTTTCCAACCAGGGCTGAGAGCAGCGATCAACAAGCTGATGATGGTGTTGGAACAGCAAAACAACTCGGAAAAAGCGAACAGTTGGAAAAGCTGGAAGTGGCCATCAAAAAACTGGAAAGTCAAATAAGAAAAGAGCTGCAGTTCGGTAAACAGGTGAAGCTGGCGACAGAATTAAAAACTGCTAAGGACGAAGTGCGAAAAATAAAGCAGTCAATTCATATTGAAACCCACCAACCTAAACCCGCAACGGCACAAGAAGAACCGTCAGAAACAGTACGGTCTTTTTTCCCCAATGTATATATGAAGATGCAGAATCGAACCGGAAATCGCATTGATTATTCGTTGATATAGAATCGATAAAGATTGTAAAAAAACACTCATTATGAGTGTTTTTTTGGTGTACCCGAAAAGGAGTGGCGGTAAAGATTAGTTATCGCATCAGCGCGTTTTGAAGGAACCCTGCGGATTTGATAACGTTTTATTAAGTTGCAGATTGGAACCGGTAACTGATATAATAGAAAAAATGAAATGACATTGGATGAGAGACCATGTTAGTCAAAAAATTTCGATGTGCAATGTTTTTCTTAATTCTAATTGTCATAAAAATAGGAGTAGCGATGTTAAAACGAATTAAAAACATAAAAGGAATCGGAAAACGCGTCAGAGACATTAATGTTTTGCTGAACCGCGAAGGGTTTTATCTGCCCTTGAATGATAAGCAGATAGAGTTGTTCTTCAGAAGTTTAAAACAAGAAATGACGACTGCCGACTGGAATGATGAAGAGGGCAATAAAATAAGGTTGGTTTTTACACCTCAGATTATTAATGAGAACGGTTATGAAACAACCCTCAACGTCATCGCGGTAGAATATTACACCATTGAGCAAATTGTCGAACAGATCCGTAGACATCTTCACGCCCAAAAGAAATAATCATAAGAATTCAAAAGCACCATGAGATTGGTGTAAAATTAAAAGGAAGACGACAATGACAGACTATATTGAATTAATTGCCAGCTTTACCAAGGATGACTTTATCTTAGATTATGAATCGGTGGCAAAAAAAGGGTTCACTAAAGATAAAAGGCAGTTTGAGCAGGCATGGCAAGCCCAATTCAGAGCGAATAAAGATCGGACCCTTTTTTATTTTGGATTTGTTAGTGATCCGGATTTTCTTTCGCCGACGATGGCTTTTCTTTATCAAATCAGCGAGAAATTTATTCAAAAGATTGCCAAACAGCCGGATTTGGAGTTATCCAGGGAAGATGTCGAGCTCAGCTTGACTGCAGATGAAATCGAAGAAATCCGCAAAATAATTCCCTTTGGAAATGGCATGGCTCATGTTGACGATGGATGGATTAGAAACATTTGGGAGCGCCTCACCGATGTTTACGGTGAAGCAATTATGAGCTATCCGGGTACAGTAGCAGCGTTTTTAACCGAGCATCACGCGGGGATAAATGTGGCTGGGCGAATCTTTTTTCATCTGGTAGAGAATAGTGAAGAGAAGCGGTACCCCTTTGCTTTTTTAGCCACCTATTCCACCAAACCCGAGGACGGCAAAAAAGCGGTGCATACGCCCCTGAAAAATGCCCTGCGGGAATATCAAAATCAACCCGAAAAGCTGATTCAGCTGCTGTCTACCGTTAGCCGGGTGGCCGATGTCAGTCGGTTTATTTCGGATCTGATGGAAAGTGGGGCGTTGTTTTCACCTCTAAAACTAAGTGCCCGAGATGCCACGGTTTTTTTAACTGAAATCCCCCTTTACGAAGAAGCCGGGATCATGTGCCGGATTCCCAACTGGTGGCGCAAGAAAGCTAATCAGCTAAGGCTTAATCTGACCGTGGGGGAAAAAGAACCGGCAATGGTGGGGATGGATGCTATTTTGTCTTTTAAGCCAAACCTCATGTTTGGAGATTCCGCTATTTCCAAGGCCGAGATTCAGGGGCTCTTGGCAGAAACTCAGGGATTGGCCCTGATTAAAGGAAAATGGGTGGAAATTAATCATAAACAGTTGCAAGCTGCATTAGAGGCCTTATCAAAAGCTGAATCACTGGCTGACCAGCAAGAGCTAACTCTGGCCCAGGCCATGCGCTTGGAACTCGGTTCGGGAGAATTGCTGGGAATACCGACGACCGACTTGGAAGTCCATGTGTCAACCGGGGATTGGCTCCGCCGGGTGACGGCAACCATGGGCAATCCTCAGATTTTGCAAGGGCAAAAACCGGAACCCGGTTTCTGCGGAGCGCTACGACCCTACCAGCAAACCGGTTACGATTGGCTGAAATACATGGTCGACTTGAGGCTGGGGGCCTGCCTGGCTGATGATATGGGGCTGGGTAAAACCATCCAGATCATTGCTCTGTTAGAACACCTGCGCAGTCATCAGGGGGATCGGGTATTGTTAATCTTGCCGGCATCTCTGATTGGGAACTGGGAAAAGGAAATCAAGAAATTTGCCCCAGAAATGCCGGTCAGGGTCTTGCATGGGATGGCAGTTGCCAAAGATCCAAAAGCATTTCTGGCAACACCTGTTTTTTTAACCATCACCACTTATGGCATGGCAGCACGGGTAACAGCGCTGCGCGAAATCCACTGGGCTCTGATTATTCTGGATGAGGCTCAGGCTATTAAAAATCCCGGTACCAAACGAACTAAAACCATCAAGGCGCTCAAGGCCAAAACCCGAATTGCCATGACAGGAACCCCGATTGAAAATCACCTATTGGATTTATGGTCGCTTTTTGATTTTCTCGATGGTGGACTGCTGGGAAGTGCTAAAGAATTCACCGGGTTTACAAAAGGCTTAAAAAAGGATCCTACCGGCTATACTAAACTGCGAAACCTGGTCAATCCTTTTATTCTGCGCCGCCTAAAAACCGACGCTGCGATCATCTCGGATCTGCCGGATAAGATTGAAATCAAAGAATATCCGGTGCTGTCGAAAAAGCAGATGGTGCTCTACCAGAATCTGGTTGCGGAGCTGTCAAAGAAACTGGCAGAATGCGACGGGATTGCCCGCAAAGGTCTGGTTTTATCCAGTATCATCAAACTCAAGCAGATCTGTAATCACCCGGATCAGTATCTGGGTCAGGATCTTTATAAGCGGGATCACAGTGGAAAGTTTGAAATGCTGGAAAGCATTTGTGAAACCATCTATGAAAAGCGGGAACGGGTGCTGGTGTTTACCCAGTTTAAAGAACTGACCGCGCCCTTGGCCCGGTTTCTGGAAGAAATCTTTCACCGTCGCGGGCTGGTGCTCCACGGCGGTACCCCGGTGGCTAAACGAACCGAACTGGTGGAAGCCTTTAATGGGGAAACCTATATCCCCTTTATGGTGCTGTCGCTAAAAGCTGGTGGGGTTGGTCTAAATTTGACGGGTGCCAATAATGTTATCCATTTTGACCGCTGGTGGAACCCGGCGGTGGAAAACCAGGCCTCCGATCGAGCTTTTAGAATTGGTCAGACTCGTGATGTGATGGTGCATAAATTTATTACCGTCGGTACCATTGAAGAGAAGATTGATATTATGATTGAAGAAAAGAATCAGCTGGCTGGCGATATTATCAAGGCTTCCGGTGAGGGCTGGATCACTGAGCTGAACAATGAACAACTGCTGAGATTATTAAGTTTAGGTGGAATCTAGGGACTGACCTCAATGGCGACAATTTCCGGGACGTTCATAAATCGAAAGGGTAGTTTGGTCATTCCGGTGCCTTTGGTAACAAACAGACTGGTTTGACCCTGGTTGCCAATAACAAAAAGACCCTTTACATATTTTTTTCCGTTGGCTGGCAAAATCATTTCGGTTAAATAGGGAAGCGTAATCTGCCCCCCATGGGTATGCCCAGCTAAAACCAGTTGAACGGCATCGATGGTCATCTCATCCACAATATCCGGCTCATGAGTTAAGAGAATATTATAGCTGCTTTCAAGGACTTCATCGGTCAGGTCTATATCCGGGTTGCCCCGGTAGACATCATCCAGACCAAGAAGACGAACGTTGAGTTCAGGTATATCCAGCCAGTCATTAACCAGTACCTCAAAGCCAGCGGCGTTCATCAGATCTTCATAATTGTAGTTATCGATTAAGGCGTATTCATGATTTCCCATAACAGCGACCTTGCCATAGGTGGCATTGATCTTTGAAAGACCCAGGGAAATTTCTTCAGGATTGACAGAGAAATTTTTAGTAGAACCAATCAGATCGCCGGTAAAGATAACGAGATCGGGGTTTTCGGCGTTTATTTTTGCAACGATGCGATCAAGCTGATCATTGTCATTAAATTCGCCCAGGTGTGTATCGCCGAAAAAGACAAGTTTAAGGGGGGCCTCTAGTTTGCTGTTTTCAAGCTTTTCACGATTAACGATTAAGAGGCTTGGTTCAACATAACGGGAATAAATATAGCCACCCACAATAATTGTGGTTAGTGTGATGGTGGTGATCAGTAATAATTTTCCTAATTTCATGGGTACTCCTTTTGTATTCAGTGCATTATAACCTGTAATCTTTAAAGGCTCTTTAAAGAACAGAAGCGCTGTCCTCTTTTCTGGCATTGCTGACAAATTAAATCGACAGATCGCCGTAAAGATTGAGTAGAACAAAAAAAGAAAAAAATGGCTTGACAACGTAATACTTCGGATGTAGAATTAAATTAATTCGAAGAGTGAAGTACTTTGCAAATAGAAAAAAAGGATAAATTAAATGGACAATGGCTTTAACGGTAATCTTGAAGCAATGATTTTTGAATATATCGACAAAATAAAATACTTGTTATCCTCGGATATCTGGGGAAATGAAATTTTTAATTGTTCGAAAAATGAAGTGTTTGTGCTACTACTCTTATATCGACGAAATGATGTGAACATGACCCAGATTGCCGACTACCTCAATGTTCCTTTAAATACGGCCACCGGAATTGTCGCCCGGATGGAAAAACGGGACTTTTTAGTCCGCGAAAGAAGCTCAGAAGACAAGCGGGTAGTCACCATAAAACTTACCAAGGCTGGTAGAGCAACGATCCGGGATATTCTTAATGAGATGATCCGTTACGGACAACTGATAATGGACAGCTTTACCCGTGAGGAAGTTCAATTGGTTTTCAAAATGGTAGATAAGGTTATGGACACCCTTAGTCAAGACGCCAGTAAGACCGCAGAAAAACAAACTAAGCCAAAAATCAGAAAGATCATGATTGAATAAGACCGCTGCCCTCGGGCAGCATTTTTTAGAAGATATACTTCGGACAACGAACTATTCGACAAGTGAATTATAAAATGTAGAAGGAGAGCAAATGAAACGAATACTAATTTTTACCGGCAAAGGTGGGGTAGGCAAAACCAGTGTGGCTGCTGCTCATGCCCTCAAATCGTCACAGGAAGGCAAAAAAACCCTGATCGTCAGCACCGATATGGCCCACAATCTGGGGGATCTGTTTAATGTTCCAATCGGAAAAGAGGAAGTCGCGGTAGCCAATAATCTCTATGCTCTGGAAATCGATCCCAACTATGTGATGGAAAAAGATTTCAAAAATTTGATGAGGGCTTTTAGCAACATGATTGGCTCGATCAACCCAGAAGGTGGTGACATGGATGAATTCATAATGATGCCAGGGATGGATGAACTGTTCGCGCTTTTGAAAATCCAGGAACTATATGACAATAGCGATTATGAACGGATTATTGTCGACTGTGCCCCCACTGGAGAAACCCTGTCGTTGCTTAAATTTCCCGAGCTGATGTGCTGGTATATGGATAAGTTTTTCCCCATCGGGAAGGTGGCAGTGCGAATTTTGTCCCCGGTTTCAAAATCATTATTCAAAATACAGCTGCCCGATCGCCACGCCATGAGCGACATTGAAACGCTCTATGTCAAACTGATCGAACTTCAGGAGTTGTTAAAAAACAAAGAAGTATCCTCGGTACGCTTGGTGACCATTCCCGAGAAAATGGTGGTGGAAGAAACCAAGCGAAACTATATGTATATGAAACTCTACAACTATAATGTCGATGGCATCTTTATCAACCGAATCCTGCCCCGTGAAATCGGTAACCCCTTTTTCGAAGAATGGATCACCATCCAGAAAAAATACATCGCCGAAATTGAAACATGTTTTGACCAGATTCCCAAATATTATATCCCCTGGTATGACACTGATCTACTGGGACTGGATGCCATCAATCGGATCTGTGATGATGCCTTCGCAAAAAGAACCGATTTGTTTGAGATCAAGGCAGATATCGAAGGTGAAAAATACGAGCAGACCGAAACGGGTTATGATTTGAAGCTTTTTTTACCGAATATCACCAAGGATGAGGTAGCGGTCAATCTGTCCGGGTCGGATGTCATTGTTAAAATTGGCAATTACAAACGTAATATTCCGATGCCCAATACCCTCAGAGGGATGGAAGTCACCAGTGCAACCTTTGACCAGAGTACCCTGGTCATTGCATTTCAATCGTATTAAATAGCGTGCGATGAGCTTAGCTGTTTACGATAAACTTCAAAGCAAGTTGTGTTCGATTAAGATTAAAAACAATAAGGGAGGTCTACAAAATGAACCGTGAATTTATTAAAAATGTAATCCTGGCAAAGCAATACGAACGTGATGCTTTCTTGTCGCTGCTATCGCCGACCATCGCCCAACATGTTCAGGTGATTGAAAAAGAAGTCAAAGGAATGATCTTTGACCTCGCCAAAGAATGGGCTTTAGATGTAAGCAGTGCGGTAAACGACGCCGAGAAAGAAAAAACTGGCGAAACCGATGGTGAAAAAAAAGTCAAAAAAGTTACTATTGACTGAATGAATCGATAAATTAGTCGATTAAATAAAAGGGAGAAGACAATGCGAATTATTTTATATACAGGCAAAGGCGGTGTCGGCAAAACCAGTGTGGCCGCCGCAACGGCGGTAAAGCTGGCCAAAAATGGTAAAAAAGTGCTGATTATGAGTACCGATCAGGCTCATAGTCTATCCGATTCTTTTGGCGTAAAACTTAAGAACACCCCAGTTAAGATCAGTGATAAGCTCTGGGGCCTGGAAATTGATGCCATCCTAGAAGGTGAACGAGCCTGGGGAAATATGAAAAACTATATGAAGGAATTGCTGACAGCCAGAGCGGAAGGGGGAATTGAAGCAGAGGAACTGCTGGTCTTTCCAGGGCTGGAAGAATTATTTTCGCTGTTTAAAATCACTGATATTTATGAAGAAAATCGGTACGATGTATTGATTGTTGACTGTGCACCCACTGGGGAAACCCTGTCGCTGCTTAAATTTCCGGAAATGTTCGGCAATATGATAAAAACCGTGTTGCCGATGAAAAAAAAGGCGGTTAAGGTGGCTGGTCCGATGATGGAAAAAGTCATGAAAATCCCGATGCCCGAGGACAATGTCTTTGATGATGTGGAGCAATTAAATGAAAAACTCTATCAGCTTCAGGCGATTATGACCAACAAGGAAACCCTCAGCATTCGTATCGTGACGACACCGGAGCGGATTGTCATAAAAGAAGCTAAACGAAATTTTACCTATCTTCACTTGTATAACTATAATATTGATGCCATCATCGTCAACAAGGTTTATCCGCCAAAAGCATTAGATGGGTATTTTAGCAAATGGATTAATCTTCAGGAGGAGGGACTAAAGGAGATTCGCGAGAGCTTTTCCGCGGTGCCGGTTTTCACTCTGATGCTACTCAATAAAGAACTCGCCACCGAAGCCATTCTTTTAGAAGCAGCCGAGCAGATTTTCGGTGATACTGATCCCGCGGCGGTTTTATTTAAGGATACAATCTTTGAAGTGAAGAAGGAAGAGGACGGCTACGCTTTTATTTTAAACGTTCCTTTTGCCGAAAAATCAGATCTTGATATGGGCCAAAAAGGTAGCGAACTGATGATTCAGATTAAGAATGAAAAACGCTGCTTTACCTTGCCGGATGTACTCCGTAACAAAACGGTTCAAAGTGCCCGATATGAAGAGGGAAAACTGCGGATAAAATTTGCGTAAAGGGAGGGTTTACAATAGATTAAATGAAACTTTTAATGATATGGACAGTGAAAAAGGGCAATCGTTGACAAATTGCTCCCAGTTTAAGTAACAATAAAGCGTATTTCACAAATTTTTCTTGTTTCTTTATTTGATGAAAGTGATATAATTTTAATACAACACTCGAAAAAAGAAAAAATACAAATTTTACAAAAATGAATGAGTTGCGAGTTTTTGTAGCCGGGAATTGATGTCTTGCAGCAAACAGCGCAGGCATCTTATAGCGAGACAAGAAGAAAAGAGGAACTAAATGGACCATATGGAAAAATTAAGGGAATACGCCCGACTTGTTGTCCGAACTGGAGCGAATGTGCAGAAAGACCAATTGGCAGTGGTTAATTGTTCAGTGGAGAATTTTGAATTTGGTCGGATGATTGTTGCCGAGGCCTATAAAGCTGGGGCTAAAGATGTAATCGTCTTCTGGAATGATGTCAGAACCAACCGACTCCGTTTTGATAATGTAGGTCTGGATGTTTTGGGAAATATCCCCAATTGGCTAGCAGAATCCCGTAATTATTATGCCAAGCAGAAAGCAGCTGTTATTTCTATTGTTGGCAACGATCCGGAGGCTTATAAAGGGGTCGAAAGCGAAAAACTCAAAACCAGCAGTAAGGCTTCAGCTAAAGCGTTTGAACCTTATTATAAAAAGATGATGAACAGCGAATTCCAGTGGTGTGTGGCAGCTGTCCCTGAGACCAAATGGGCAAAAAAAGTCTTTCCTGAGCTTTATGAACAGGAAGCCATTGCGAAACTTTGGGATGCCATCTTTGATGCTGTGCGCATCGGTAAAGGCGATGTCGTCAAAGCCTGGAATGACCATAAGCTATTTCTCGCCGAAAAATGCCGCGTTCTTAATGATGCCCATTTTGATGCGCTGCGTTATAAAAACAGCCTTGGCACGGATTTTACAGTCGGTCTTCAAAAAGAGCATATCTGGGAAGGTGGTGGTGAGCTTACGCCAGATCAGGTATATTTCTTTGCGAATATGCCCACTGAAGAAATTTTTACCGCACCGGATTGCCGCCAGGCTGAAGGCACCCTGGTTTCCTCCTTGCCGCTTTCTTATCAGGGAAATCTCATTGAGGATTTCAGCCTGACTTTTCATGATGGCGAGGTGACCAACTATCAGGCCCAAAAAGGTGAGGAATATTTAAAGAGCCTGATTGAAACCGATGAGGGATCAAGGCGATTGGGGGAAGTGGCGCTGGTACCCCATGATTCACCCATTTCTAACACCGGAATTCTTTTTTATGATACGCTGTTTGACGAAAATGCCGCCTGTCATTTTGCCCTGGGGGAATGTTATCCAACCAATATCCGGGGTGGAGGAAAAATGAACAAGGAAGAACTAATTGCTGTCGGCGGGAACCAATCGGATACCCATGTGGATTTTATGATTGGCACAAACGATTTGGAGATTATCGGCATCACCAAAGATGGTCAGGAAATTCCCATTTTCAAAAATGGTAATTGGGCGTAAAACGTCATCACAAATTTAAGAAACGGAGATGGATCATGGAAGAAATTAAAAATGAAATCAATTTGGGAAATATCCACCAGGAAGTCAAAACCATTGTTCAAACCTCGGAAGAGCTGAAACAAAATATCATGACCCTGGAAGAAAGTTCGGCTCAGTCGGTCGAGATCTTAAACGAAAACAAGGTCACCATCAACAGCATTTATAACTTACTCACCGCCATGGCAGAAAAAGAAGAACCTATCGAAGATGAGGAAAAAGATAATGTCAACAGTGAACTTTTTTCACTGCTGGAGACCATGGACTTCGATATTAAAAAGCTGAGCTGGTTTTCCGAAGAAAATGTCAAAGTCTTTAACACCATCGTCGCCCAGGCTGATGAAATTGCTAAACTGAGTGAGGAAAATGCCGCTAGCACCTATGAAATCAATTCAGAAATCAATAATTTTACCCAGGTTTCCAACAAGCTTCAGGGGAATATTGTCCGAATCGAAGAAAACTCCAGTCATTCAGTTGATATGCTTAATCAGAATCGATCCACCATCGAGAGTATCTCTGATCTGCTGCTGGATCTTATTGATGGGGTGAAGCAGGCCTCAGGTATTAATTGCGAATTGGACGGCTCGTCCAAACAGATCAGCAAGTTTGTCGATTATATTAAGGATATTTCCCGACAGACCAATCTTCTGGCTCTAAATGCCAGCATTGAGGCTGCCCGGGCCGGAGCCGCCGGTAAAGGATTTTCAGTAGTGGCAGAAGAAATTAAACGGCTATCTGACAGCACCTCTACCTTTGCTACCGAAATCGAACAGATTGTCAATCAGGTCATTGTGGAAGTTGATCGTTCCAATAAATCCATTGAACGGTGCACCATCCGAACCAGAGATATTGAAAATGCTGCCCAGAAATCCGGCGCTGTTATCGAAGAAATTCAGAAAGTACTGATTGAGTTAAACCACTCCATGAATGAAATCAAAGAGATTTCCAGTCTCCAAGTGAACACCTCCCATGGCATTCAGTCCTCCATCGCCAAGGTGTCCGAAGCAGTGGATACCACTCACCGGGTAACCTCCAATACGATTAGCACCATTGTGACGCAAAAGTCAAAAAATATTGAGTTGTTGAATTACTGCACCAAGCTTTCAGAAATGGCCAGTAGTGTTCAGAAACTCACTGCCAAAAATAAAAATAAGAATGAAATTATTTTTGGGGTCAATCCTTTTACTTCGCCGGAAAACATTAAAACCATGTACGTGCCGATCTTAAATGCGGTCTTCAAAAAAATCGGCTATAACGTGCGTACCATGATTGTCAAGGATTATGATGCCCTGAGTGAAGGCATGAAGGAAGGCATCATTGACGTGGCCTGGTTCTCTCCCTTTGCCTATGTCAATGCCCATGAAAAAATCGGTATCGAGCCATTGGTAACCCCAAGAGTCTATGGAAAGGTGTCTTATAATGGCTGTATTATTACCCGCAAAGACAGCGGGGTTAGCAGTTTAAGGGGATTAACAGACCGAAGCTTTGCTTATGTGGATGAGGGTAGCGCTTCGGGATACCTCTATGCTCAGCATAGTATTAAATCTGAAGGCCTGAATCCCAAGACGATTTTCAGTAAGACGTCTTATCTGGGTAGTCATGACAGTGTAATTAAAGCGGTACTGTCTCGGGAATATGATGCTGGAGCCACTTATAACGAAGCCATGGAAGAGGCACAAAAAAGCGGCGTTAACCTGGATGAGCTCCGGATCATTGCGAAAACCCCGGACATCCCCAAGGATGCGATTGCCGTAAATCCGAAATTGCCAAAAGAATTTTCGGATCTTTTAAGACAGGCATTTGTGGAGTATGTGAAAGCACCAAATATCAAATCCCCCGTGGAAGGCTTTGTGGAAAGTGATGATGCCAAATACGATGTCATTCGGGAAGTTATGTAGGGTGTTAAAAAGCAGGTGAATCGGGTATAATCTTTTTGATAAGAAAAGCAAATAACGAGAAAGAGGAGCGAAAATGAAAAGAAATTTCAAGCGATCACTGTCATTGTTACTAGTAAGCCTAATGTTGACTGTTTTAATCCCAAGCGGGGTCTGGGCTTTGGAAGAAACCACTGAGCCAACAGTGGCGCCCTTAAATCCGGGTTTTGTCCAATACCAGGAAGAGGTCAAGTCGGGAACGCTTAACACTTCCACCTTTGATGGCCATTCTCGGGGACATATCCCACCACCGCTGGAACGCTATGAAGGAACAGTTGATGAGGCCACAATAACCCCATCGGCCACCCTCCCAGCCGCCTTTGATCTCCGTGACACTGGTCGTATCACAGCGGTTCGTGATCAGGGCGATTATGGCAGCTGCTGGGCGTTTGCCAGTCTGGCTTCCCTGGAATCCTATTTAAAGAAAGATACCACAGTGGATTTTTCAGAAAACAATCTGATGTGGAATAGCGGTTTTGACGGAACCGCTGATGAAGGTGGAAATTATACCATGGCGACTGCTTATCTGGCGCGTTGGAGTGGTCCGGTCAGTGAGAGCAGTGACCCTTATGATACCCCGAAAAAAACGGGACTATCGCCAATTTATCATATCCAGGAAGTAGTCTCGATCCCAAAATTACCATCAGTGATCAAGCAGGCCCTGATTGATGGAGGGGCACTTTATACCTCGTTACACTATGGCCAATTGGATAGTGAAGAATACTACAACAGTGAAAACGCCTCTTTTTACTACGATGGCGAGGAAGAATCCGATCATGATGTAGTGATTGTTGGCTGGGATGACAATTACAGCCGCGATAATTTTAGTAAAACACCTAAAGGTGATGGCGCCTGGATTATCCGCAATAGCTGGGGAGAGGACTGGGGTGATGGTGGCTATTTCTACTTGTCTTATTATGACACCTATGCCGGCAGCAATGTGACAGCCTTTCATAATGCTCAGGCAACCGATAATTACAGCCAGATTTATCAGTATGATCCATTGGGTAACATTTCAGCTATGGGTTATTCAGATGATGATCAAACGGCTTGGGGCGCCAATATCTTTACGGCAGCTGCCAGTGATAATCTGACCGCTGTGAGCACCTATGCGTTAACACCCGGGACAACCGCAGAGATCAAGATTTATACTGATGTGAACGATAACCAGCCATCCAGTGGGACTTTGCGAACCACCCAGACGGAAACCTTCGTGCAGGGAGGGTATTATACCATTGATTTGGATAATCCAGTGGGGTTGGTGGCTGGACAGAAGTTTGCCGTGGTGATCAAATTTAGAACCCCGGGAACCAGTGAGTCAGTACCCGTAGAAAGTCGTTTTGAAAACTATAGTAGTGCAGCCAGCGCGAATCCTGGAGAAAGTTTTACCAGTAATACCGGAACTGGCGGTTGGTATGACACGTCAAAAAAAGCAGACAGTAATGTTTGTATTAAGGCCTTTACTCAAAGTCGGGACAGCTATGCTAATTGTGTTTATCGTACCCATGTTCAAAATGTAGGCTGGCAGAATTGGCAAAGTAACGGCGGAATTAGCGGCACATCCGCCCAATCCTTGCGGCTGGAGGGAATCGAGATCAAGACAGATAGCAGTGGCTATGATCTGGGGATTGAATACTGTACCCATGTGGAAAACCTGGGCTGGCAGGATTATCAGAGCAATGGCAATATGAGCGGAACTTCCGGCGAATCGCTGCGGCTAGAAGCAATTAAGGTCAGGTTAACGGGTCGTGATGCCAATTTGTTTGATGTATATTATCGGGTTCATGCCGAAAATGTAGGCTGGATGGATTGGGCAAAAAATGACAAGGAAGCTGGCACCGCAGGATTTGGTTACCGCCTGGAGGCCATTGAGATTCAGTTACGACCAGCCGGGTCGGAGGCACCAGGTACCACGACACAACCCTATCTGGAAAACAATTGACAGAAATTCACAACAAAAAAATCCTGGTGTATTATCTTGACAAAGATAATACGCCAGGATACAATGAAAAAGTTATGAGGGAGTAATTTGCGCAATTTGCGTGATAAGTCAACATGCATGGTAGTAAATACCTGGCTTATCTTAATGAGTGAGACTCATGTACAGTTTTCTGTGCTTGGGTTATTTTTCCAGGTGTAGATGCATCTGGCTTTTTTTATGTAAAAATTAAACTTTGAGGGGGATTGAATGAAGACGTATTTACAAACTTCAGAAGAAGTGCTAAAGGAGTTAAACTCCGGAAGAGAGGGGCTTTCTGAGACCGAAGCCGGAGAAAGACTCGTTAAGAATGGGAAAAACAAGTTAGACGAGGCGAAGAAGGATTCATTGGCGAAACGGCTCTTTAATCAATTAAAAGATCCGATGATTGTGATCCTGATTGCGGCCGCCATTATTTCGGGGATCACTGCCGCTTATTCAGGAGAATCCTTTGGCGATGTGATTATCATTATGGCAGTGGTGCTAATCAATTCGATACTCGGTGTTTATCAGGAAAGTAAGGCAGAAAAAGCCATCGAAGCCCTTCAGGCGATTTCCGCGGCCACCTCACGGGTGATCAGAGATGGCAAAATCCAGGAAATTAAAACCGAAGACCTGGTAGTCGGCGATGTGATTCTGTTAGAAGCCGGAGATTCAGTGCCGGCGGATGCCAGACTGCTAGAAAGTGCCAGTCTAAAAATAGAAGAAGCTGCCCTGACCGGTGAAAGTGTCCCGGTTGGGAAGGTGATTACGGCCCTTAATCTGGGAGATCAAAAAGATATTTCGCTGGGGGACCGAAAAAACATGGTTTATATGGGTAGTGCTGTGGTTTATGGTCGTGGTTCAGCAACGGTTGTCGCGACTGGAATGAAAACCGAAATGGGGAAGATCGCCGAAGCCATTACCCAGGCCAAAGAACATGCTACGCCGCTTCAACTTAAGCTTAACCAGTTAAGCAAGGTGCTAAGCTGGTTGGTATTGGGCATTTGTATTTTTATCTTTGCTCTGAGTCTGGTGCGGTTGTATCTGGGCGAAGGAATTACCGGTATTGGCGTTCTTAATACCTTTATGGTGGCGGTATCCATGGCAGTTGCTGCCATTCCCGAAGGTCTGGCGGCGGTGGTCACCATTGTACTTTCCCTTGGTGTAACCAATATGGCCAAAGAAAAAGCGGTGATCAGGAAACTAACCGCTGTTGAAACCTTGGGTTGTACTCAGGTGATTTGCTCCGATAAAACCGGAACCCTGACCCAGAATAAAATGACCGTGGTGGATCATTTCGGTTTTGATGAGCAACTTTTGGGTAAAACCATGACCCTCTGTAATGATGCCTATTTAAATGAAGAGAATAAAGCTGAAGGAGAGCCCACTGAAGCCGCTCTGGTCAATTACGGTTTTTCGCTGGGGTTGAAAAAGGGCGACCTGGAAATAAAGACCCCTCGAGTCGGAGAAGCACCCTTTGACTCTGGCCGAAAACTGATGAGTACGCTTCACAAAATGGAAGATAGTACTTTTACTCAGTATGTTAAAGGCGCTCCGGATGTGCTGATTTCCCGCTGCACCGCCTACTGGGATGGCAATGTTCAGCGACCCATTACTGATGATATCCGTCAAGAAATCAAACAGGCCAATAAACACTTAGCAGATCAGGCACTCCGGGTGCTTGCTGCTGCTTTTCGTGTCTGGGATACTATGCCGGAAGATCAGTCACCGGATTATCTGGAACATGATTTGTGCTTTGCCGGTTTAACTGGTATGATCGATCCTGTTCGACCTGAAGTCAAAGATGCGATTGCTCAGTGCAAGTCGGCAGGTATTCGTCCAGTGATGATCACAGGTGATCATCGCGATACGGCCGTTGCTATTGCTATCCAACTGGGGATTATTGTTGATCCCAAGGAAGCCATCACCGGTGCCCAATTGGATGAGATCAGTGAGGACCAGCTAAAAAAAGATATTGGTAACTACTCTGTGTATGCCCGGGTACAGCCGGAACATAAGGTGCGGATTGTCAAAGCCTGGCAAAATCAGGGGATGATTGTGGCCATGACTGGCGATGGCGTTAACGATGCACCATCGATTAAAACCGCCGACATTGGTGTGGGGATGGGGATTACTGGCACTGATGTGACGAAAAATGTCGCTGATATGGTACTGGCTGATGATAATTTCGCCACAATTGTCAATGCAGTGGAGGAAGGTCGCCGTATTTACGACAATATCCGCAAAGCCATCCAATTCTTACTGTCATCAAATTTGTCCGAAGTGATTGCTATTTTTGTCGCCACCCTGTTGGGATTTACAATCTTAAAACCAGTTCATTTGCTCTGGATTAATCTGATTACGGACACCTTTCCAGCCATTGCTCTGGGCATGGAAGGTGAAGAAGCAGACACCATGAAAAACCCACCCAGAGAATCGCAGGAGGGTATTTTTTCCCGTGGCCTGGGCGTGGATGTGATCTGGCAGGGTGCGATGGTTGCACTGGTTACCGTCGCCGCCTATTTTGTGGGACACTACTTAGAAGCTGGGGTCTGGGAAATTGCCGAAAGTGCCGATGGTATCACGATGGCGTTTTTAACCTTGTCAATGGCAGAAATGTTCCATTCTCTGAATATGCGTAGCCGACGTCAATCAATTTTTAAAATGAAACGTCAGAATAAATTTTTGTTCCTGGCCATGGTGGTATCGCTCGTTCTGACAACAGCGGTTATCTTCATCCCACCCATCGCTGCTGCATTTGAATTCGAAGCAATTAGTCTGACCGAATACTTTGCCGCCATGGGTCTGGCAGTGCTCGTGATCCCAATTGTTGAAGTGGTAAAATTCTTTCAAAGAAAAAAGCAGCATAAGATTTAATGATAGCTTACTGATAAGAGGCCAAAGTAAAGTTTTTTTACTTTGGCTTTAAAAATTAAAAAAATAATTATTTTTGGGAAGAAAACGTGGGCTTCATCCGTTATATAGATAGGCAGAAAAAATTGAGGTGATAATTATTGAAGGGAAGAAAAGAAGGGGAAGCTGATGATGCGCTGATTAAAAAGTATTTAGTAACCGGTAATTCCGGTTATTTTGAGCCCATTGTCGAGCGATATGAGCGATATGCCTATGTCTATGCCTATTCTCTGCTTAAAAACGAATTTGATGCACAGGATGTGGTTGCAGAAAGTTTTTTAAAAGCGTTTACTAAAATCAGGCAGTATCGGCTAGAGAGCAGTTTTAAAAACTGGTTTCTGAAAATCGTTCATAACGAAGCTTTTACTCTATTACGAAAAAATAAGACCATGGTTTATCTGGACGATCAGGAAAATGGTGAAAGCTTATTTACTGATGAGGCCCTGAGTTATGATAACATCGATTCCCTGGATTTTGGGGAGATGCAAAAATCTCTGGATCAATTACCGCATGCGTTAAAAGCGGCGGTGATCCTGCGGTATTATTATGATTGGGATTATAAAAAAATCTGCGCATTTTTAAATATCCCCATGGGAACCCTATCTTCCCGGCTGAACCGGGCCGGTAAAAAACTTAGAAACTTATACAAAGGAGAGATGTAACAATGAGTGAACTCGATAAAATGATGTTCAATCTGGGATTTAATAAAACAGCCGTTAAAAATTATGGCAAAGCCATTCCTTTTACCAGCAGAAAACTGGAAATTATGAGTCGGATCAACCAGGTTAGCATTGAAAAAGCTGAAAATTCAGATCTATTTGCCTTGTTTTATATTTTTTCCATTGCTTTTTCAGTGATGGTGATGCGCTTTATCGTCTTTGCTCAAACGGGTGATTCGCCCTTTATAACGGTTTTTACCGGCATTGTCATTCGTTGTTCCCAACAACTCCAAAATAATCTCAACGTAATATCGTTTATCGTTTCTGCGGTTGTTTGTGTCGGAATAGGCGTGATGATTAATCATTTTAAAAATGAGAATCGCTTCTGTTAGGTTAAGTAATAAAAAAATGAAGGAGAAAGAAAATGTTAAAAAAATTAAGTGTATCGGTTTTAATGATGGTGATGGTATTGCTTCTCACGGTCACCTCGGCATTCGGGGCAACCAATAGCGATCTCAACAACAGCTACCATGATTCGTCAGGAAATATCAACATCGAAGGGCCTTCAGTGGCCAATACGAAATTTGCCTTCACCGGGTCAAATATCACTGCCAATTCGGTATTTGATACCACTACCTTTTTTGCCGGAAACGCCATCACCCTTGATGGGGAGTATAACGGTGATGTTTTTGCAGCAGCGAATACGGTAACCGTTAACGGCAAAATTAATGGGAATCTTTACGCTGCCGCCAATCAGGTCATTATCAATGGCAAAGTGACGCAGGATGTATTTGCTGGTGGATCCGATCTGATCATTGGCAAAGCTGCTGACATTAATCGGGATGTCTTTCTGGCCGCTGCCAATGTAAATATCGATGGAACGGTGGGACGAAATCTCCGGGTTGGTGCTGGTGATGTCTCAATTAATGGTGCGATCAATGGTTTTGTAGAAACAGATGTCGATCAGCTGACCATCAATGACGGAGCAAGTATCACGGGAACCATCAATAATCGCAGTACCAATAAAGCCATTGTAGCCCCAAGTGCCAAGGTGCCTGAAGTTAATTGGGAAAAGGTGTCAAGTAAAGAGGTTAATGAAGTACGGGGACCATCTGTTGGCTCCATTCTTTTATCCATTATTACTAAGCTGGCGTTTATCCTGGTGATCTGGGTTTTAATTAGCTTCTTAACCAAAGACTTTAATGCCAATACGACCGTTATGGCAAAAAAACATATTCTGGCTTCATTGGGAATCGGGGCAGGTTTTTTCTTCTTGTCACCATTGTTACTGATCGTGTCTTTTGTTATTTATGCACCATTTGGAATTGCAATGACCTGTGGGATCATCGCTCTGGCCATTTTGGCGATGCCAATAGCGGCAGTGGTCTTGTCAAAATTATTGATGCGGTTTTTTGATGACAAAATGAAACCGCTGCTTAGCTCATTTGTATCCATCCTAATTATTGCAGCAGCAGCAATCCTTTTGGGATACATCCCAATTATTAATTTTATTGTCTATCTCTTCTTGTATGTTGTTGGTGTCGGCTTTATTTGTTACAATGTGCTGTTCACCAATAGAAAACTAAAAGAAGAACGAAATGAGGGCAATGAAGAGATTTTAATCGTTGATGAAGTTATCAATATGGAAGAAGGTACGACAGCGATAGAAGCGTCAACAGAAGCAATCAAGCTGAATGACGAAGACCCGAATAACTAGTTTGCAATAAAAAAAACAGGCTCCGTTGTGGATGCCTGTTTTTTTTATTTGTTAGTACTTATCGCTCTCCAGATCATCCAACACAATCCGGGTTGTTGGTGCTTCCTGCTTCACCGGCTGCTCAACCGGGGGCTTGGGAGAAGCATGATGAACAGAGCCTTTTTTCTTTATTTTAAAAGCACCCACCATCTGCTTGAGCATTTCAGCCTGACCGGACAGTTCTTCGCTGGCAGCGGCACTTTCTTCAGCAGTAGCAGAGTTTGTTTGAACAACAGTCGAGACCTGTTCAATGCCCTGGGTAATCTGGGCGATTTCAGTGGCCTGATCGTTGGAGGCCCGGGCAATGTTGCCAACCAAACCAGTTACCTTTTCGATTTCACTTAAAATCTCCTTCAAACTCTCAGAGGTTTCATCGGCAATTTTGGTCCCGACATCCACGCTCTCAATGGAGCCTTCGATCAAACCAGTGGTTTCCTTGGCGGCTTCGGCGCTGCGGGCTGCTAGAGATCGTACTTCTTCGGCAACAACAGCAAAACCCTTGCCATGTTGGCCGGCCCGGGCCGCTTCAACAGCGGCATTAAGGGCCAAGATATTAGTCTGGAAGGCAATATCGTCAATCACCTTGATAATTTTTGATATGTTATGGGAGGACTCATTGATTTCACCCATAGCGGAAAGCATTTTATTCATTTGATTATTGCCAACCTCGGCATTATTGCGAACCTCTTGAGCCCGTTCGTTGGCTTCATTTGCGTTTAATGCGTTGGTCTTTGTTTCGCCAGCTACTTCTTCAATGGAGGCGTTAAGCTGCTCGATGGCACTGGCTTGCTCGGTGGTACCCTGGGAGAGCGCCTGTCCGCCATCGGAAATCTGGCGAGCACCGGTTTCAACTTGACCGGCCGCTTCATTGATTTCTGACATGGTTTCGCTGAGGGTGGCGGTAATTCCATTAAGTGCAGATTTAATCGCATGGAAGTCGCCCAGATACTCGGCTGTGATTTCGAGATTTAAATTGCCCTGACCCATTTCTTCCAGGGTATTGGTAATTTCATCTACATAGCGTTTCAAGAAGGCAATGGTCTGGTTCATGGCATCTTTAATCAGGGTATAATCGCCGTTGTAATTTCCGACCATTCCCGTCTTTAAATTGCCTTTGGCCAATTCATTAAGCGTCGTCGAGGCTTCCTGAACCGGTGCCACCACAGCATCTAGGGTGGCATTAACACCGTCGACAATTTTAGCAAAATCGCCCTGGTGTTTGTTGCTATCTGCCCGAGTATTTAATTGTCCATCAATGCCAGCCTGAGCCAGCATATTGGCGTCGCTAATCAGGTTATCGATAGATGTCTGAACCATTTGCAGACTGTCCCTAATTTCATTGAACTGGGCAGAAACTTCAGTCGTGTATTCATCGGCTTCGCCAATGTCCATATCAAAGGCCAGATCACCCTGGGATAAGCGCGTGAGGTTGTGGCCCAGTCGGGTGACCTCATTTTGGGTATAGTCGCTAACCCGAATCATCGGCGTTAAATCAGTGACAACTTCCACAAAACCGGCATTTTCGCCTTTAGAATCCTTGAGGTAAGCGGTATCTTGTTTGTAATTTCGGCCGTACCATTCAAAATAGCTATCCCCCAGACCTTTATCAACCAGTCGCCTGATTCCACATCCTTCGGTCTGGCAGATATCAGCACCAGCATTAAAACAATCCATTCCATAGCCGCTTTTACGGTCAGTGATGACCTTATTGTTGACCATCATGTCTTCAAAGGCCTTATTCATAAAGGTCCATTTCATATCATTATCGGTGACGTGAACTGGGAAGGGGACCGCATCGATGATGGCTTCGTACCAGACCATTTTATCAACGACCGTATCCAGAGTCGCATTGACCCCTTCCACAATTTCTTTAAATCCGCCGTTAAAGGCGTCAGCATCGCCCCGGGTTTGCCATTGGCCCTGAACGGCGGCCAGGGATAGCATGGTTGCTTCCTTAATGAGCCCGCGGATGGTTTCGATGGTCCGTTTTAGGGCTGGTGAAATTTCATCAGCAGGATCAGTTACCTCAATCGTTGCCGAAACGTCGCCGTTAGATATCTGATCCATGGTACCAATGACCATATTCTGGAGATCATCAGCCAGTTTGTTCATGGAAGTGGTCATTTCACCGACTTCGTCTTTGGATTTTACATCCAGCCGAACACCGAGATGTCCCAGGGTCATTTCTTTAATCATATGGTTTAACGAAATAATTGGTTTTGAAATGCTTCGGGCCAGAATATAGGTGGCCAGTCCACCGACCAATAGAATCAACAAGGAGGTCATTAGAATGACGTTTCTCAAGTTATTAATCGGGGCCAGTACGTCATCTTTAAATTTGATAACGATGAGTGTCCAGTTGGTTCCGGGAATCGGGGCATTGTAGGCAAGCTTCGTTTCACCAAGATAGTTATAGGCGATACTACCGGTTTGGCCCACGCCCAATTCTTTGATGGCCAGGGCAAATTCTTTCAAAGGGCCATTGGCATCAATTTCATCAAAAATATTGGTCTGATCCAGTATCAGCTGATCATTAGGATGAGCCATAACGGCGCCATCTTCATTGATCACCATCCCATACTTTCTGACACCATCACCCATGGCATTGGTGATATCTTGCATGAAGGTGGGATCTCGACGTCCCACCAGGAGACCGACTACCTGACCATTATTCTTAATGGGGGCGACTTCAACGACGATCGGCTCATTGGTGACTTCGCTGATGGTTACGTCGGAGATAGATGTTTTTCCGGCAAAACCGTCTTCGTACCAGAATTGACCTTCCGATTTGAATTCGCCACCGCCAATAATATATTTAGCGTTGCCGTTTAGATCCATGACCGCGATATCCTGATAGCCTAAACGTTCCACGTCTCCGGCAATGGAGGTGGCCAGGGTGTTCCAGTCCATCGTAACCGTTCGGGCCCGAAGGGCGATTTCTTCCAGTTTTCCCAGATTACCGGAAGCAACGGCGCCAATATGGCCGGCACCTTCGATGGCAAAGACCTCTTCCTGGGTACTGGATTCACTAGTCAGAGCCGCTGCGCCTAAATTAATGGCAATCAGTCCGAGGGTGAGAACCGCGGCGGCCAGAATCAGAGTGGTGAAAGCCATTAATTTGGTGGACAAACGGATTTTGATCGTTGTTGCACCTTTTTCTTGTGTATGTTTCATGATGATGCTCCTTTCTAAATACTGCGAGTGATGATGCGAGGTATATTTTGATAAAATATCGATAGATCTTGTTGGTTAATAGAATCTTTCATAACAATTAAGAGCGGCCGTTGTCCTGGTCTTATTATTATCTTAGTTAAGATATCGACATAGTGAGAAACTAAGATTAGCGAAAAGACTGACAATATTCTGATAGTATCAGGCTAAAGCTTTATTTGAATCTTCAATACCGGAATCAGATCGCTTGTACATGCCAACATACTGGTGCTTATAAGCGCCAGTATGTTAAATAAGCGGATAAAGATTAGTATTTATCCATGTCCATATCACCCAGATCAATACTTGGTTCTGGCGCCGTTTTTTCTATCGTTTCAGCTGGGGGGGCGGCAACTACTGTAGTAGTATTTGATTTGTTTCTGAGTTTAAAAGTATCAACCAGTTGTTTAAGCAGTTCGGCTTGTCCGGAAAGCTCTTCGCTGGCGGCGGCGCTTTCTTCTGCCGTGGCAGAATTTTGTTGAATCACATGAGCTACCTGTTCCACGCCGGTATCAATTTGAGCAATACCAGATGCCTGTTCGTTGGAGGCATCGGCGATATTTCCAATCAGCGTTGTAACCTTTTCGATGCCGGCGACAATGTCATCCAGAGCGGCGGCTGTATCATCCGCTATTTTTGTCCCTTCCTGAACATTGTCGATGGAGCCTTCAATTAAAACAGTCGTCTCTTTAGCAGCTTCGGCACTTCGGGCCGCCAGGCTACGCACTTCCTCAGCAACAACAGCAAATCCCTTACCATGTTGACCGGCTCGGGCTGCTTCCACTGCGGCATTGAGGGCCAGAATATTTGTCTGGAAGGCAATGTCGTCAATCACCTTAATAATTTTGGAAATATCATTGGATGACTGGTTAATGGAGACCATGGAAGTTTGCATGTTTGCCATTTGAGCATTGCCATTGGCAGCATGTCCTTTAACCGTATCAGCTAATTCTTTCGCTTTATTAGCATCCACGGCATTGTTTTTGGTCTGATCAGCAATTTCTGCAATGGAGGCGGTTAATTCCTGAACCGAGCTGGCTTGCTCGGTGGAACCCTGGGCCAGCGACTGACTTCCAGCAGATACCTGATCTGAGCCGGAGGCAACCTGTTCGGCAGCCACATTAATTTCGCCCATCACATCGTTTAAGGAATCGATAATCACATTAATGGCATTGGAGATGGTGATAAAATCACCCCGGAAGGCACGGGCATGGTCAATATCCAGGTTGCCCTGAGATAATTGCTCGATTTTTTCAGTAATTTCGCTGACGACCGAATTCAAACGGGTGGCGGTAGTGTTGACTGTTTGTTTTAGTACATCGACATCACCCTTATAGTCGCCAGTAATACGGGCCTGAAGATTTCCGTTTAAGATGGCATCCATTACGACCAGAACCTCACTCAGAGGCTTGTTGATTTCATCGAGAATGGCATTCATACCACCGACGAGTTCTTCCCAGGCACCACTAAATTTGCTGGCATCGGCCCGGGTCTGGAGATTACCATCAATCACGGCATTGGTGATCATGGCAGCACCACCAATCATATCACCAATCGAGGTTTTTACCGCGGTCAAACTGTTACTAATTTCGTTGAACTGGACGCTGACGTCAACGGTATATTCATCTGCTTCGCTGATGCTCATATCAAAGTCAAGATTTCCCTGGGCCAGTCGCATCAGGTTATCACCCAAGCGGGTCACTTCAGCATTGGTATAATCACTGACTCGGATAATTGGGGTTAAATCGGTAACAATTTCGACAAAACCAATGTTTTCGCCCTTTTTATTTTTGAGATAAGCGGTATCTTGCTTATTGTTTCGTCCAACCCATTCAAAATATGAGTCTGCCAGGCCCTGATCCACCAGTCGACGGATGCCACAGCCTTCAGTCTGACAAATGCTGGCGCCGGCATTGTAGCAATCCATGCCGCAAGCAGAACTCCGATCTTTAATGACGCCGTTTTTGATCATCAGATCTTCAAAAGCGCGATTCATAAAGGTCCATTTCATGTCCATGTCGGTCACGTGAACCGGGAAGGGGATGCCGTCAATAATGGCTTCATACCAGAACATGTTGTCGACTACGGTGTCTAAAGTCTGATTGACACCAGAAATAACCTTGCCATACTCTCCGGCATGTTTAGCGGCCTCAGCCCGTTTGGTGAAATCGCCCCGTATGGCTGAATCAGAAAGCATGATGGTGTCTGCGACTAAATCGCCAATGGCGCTCTTAATTGAAACCATACTATTGCCCAGGACATCATTTTCTGACTTGGGTAAAATATCAATGTTTAAATCACCCAAGGCGATATTCTGGGCGACTTCGGCCTGGTCCCGAATATTTTCGGCCATATTGACAAAAGATTTTGTCAGTTCACCGATTTCATCAGATCTGGCATTGTCAGCCATGGTGTAGTCAATATCAACGGAGCCCAGCGCCAGACGGTCAGCAGCTTCGCCCAGCTTGGTAATCGGCCGGATAAAGCTACGGGTGGAAATGATGATGAGTCCGACGGTGACCAAAAGGCCTAAAGCGAAAATAACCAGCATTGTGGTCTGAATGGTGGCAAAGGATTTGTTGAACTCTGTCTGGGGCAGTCCGGTGGCCAGAACCCAACCGGTATCACCGATCTCGGTAACATAGCCCTGGCTTTCAGTGCCGGCAGATGAATAAGAAATCGGGCCAGCGGTTTTACTAGTCAGTGCGGCGATGATGTTTTGGGAAAGATCAGTATCGCTTAGAGGGCCGTTGTTAAAATCCGGGTTGGGATGATCAAAGACCATACCGCTGTTGGTTGAAACGACAAAGAATCCAGTTTCGCCGATCTTATTCTCAGCAATGATTTCTTTGATGCGATCTATTGATACATCGACACAGGTTGCCCCGACAAGGTCCTGGGTGCCCAGCTTAAAAACTGGGGCAACGACACTCACAATAATCTGATTGGTGACAACATCTAAATAGGGTTCCGATATAAAAACTTCTTTTTTGGCCACTAATTCCTGAAACCAGGGGCGTGTATTAATGTCGTAGGTTCCGTCAGATGAAGCACCGTCGGATTGGGTAAATTGACTGGAATCCACATCGGCAATCCAGGCTACCTGGATGTTTTCCGGATCGGTAGCAACCACATTATCCAGGGCCTGTTTGACCTCAGGAAAATTAGTCGTTGAGGTGATGCCAATTCCCGGTGTAACCTGTTCAAAAAAGTTGCGAATCTCAGGATTGGTGGATAGTTGGTTGGCTGTTACCAGATAGCTTGTAAAGTAACTGTCTATCTCGTTTGAAACCGCCTGAGAGCGGGATGATAATTCATCAACGGTAACTCTGGTGATGGCCTGGTTCACAATATAGAGCGATATGCCTGAAACAACAGCAAAAATAATAGCAACTGGTAGTCCAATTGATAACAACATCTTGGCAAGTAACCCTTTTTTCTTATTCATTATATATCTCCTTTTATTATCATTTGCAAGCAGCTTTAAGAATATTAATCGTTTAACATAGAATTAAGTTGTTTGCAGGATCGTACTTTGATATAGTTTATATAAAGCAGCACTATTAAGCAAGGGATTAATGATCCACTATGTTTAAGATTATTACCCTTATGCTCTGAATTTAAACATATAACAATAAACTAATGATTAAAGTCTGAAAAAAAGCGAATGGGAAATTTTAGTGGCAAGAGCAGACGTCAATCAGTTTGTTGATGATCGTAAGTTTGCAGGTTTTAAATGCGGGTATATCATTTATGAGTTGTTTTACGGACGGTGGCGGTATTATTTAATCCCAAAATGGAGGAGTCTATGATGAAAAACAATAAAAAACACTCATGGCTAATCGTTTTTTTTATAGGGGCTCTGATTTTTTCGTCCTGCTCACATCAACAACCTCTGATCATTGGTTTTTCGGCAGGGCTTACGGGGAGTGCCTCGGAAATGGGAGTAAACGGGCGCAACGCTTTAATGATGGCGGTAGAAGAAATTAATGCTGGCGGTGGGGTTAACGGCCGACTGGTAGAAGTTCGGATTAAAGATGATCAGAACAATCAAGAAACCGCCCTTGCCGTTGATCAGGAACTTTATGATGAGGGCGTTTCATTTATCATCGGTCATATGACCAGTAATATGGCTAAATTGAGTCTGCCCTTTGTCAACGAGAATAATTTATTAATGATTAGTCCGACGATGAGTTCTTATGAGCTGGTAGATCAGGACGATCACTTTATCAGCGTCGTCTCTTCCAATGATGTTGAAGCAAAATTTTTAGTTGAAAACATCCTTGAAAATGGTGGAAAGCAGATTGCCGTTATCTATGAATCTCAAAATAAAGCTTACACAGGAACCATCAAGGACAAAATAAAGCTTACACAGGAACCATCAAGGACAAAATAAAGCTTACACAGGAACCATCAAGGATTTGATTGCCGCAGATTTGGTAAAAAATGGTGGTCGCATTATTTATGAAGAATCCTTTCAATCCGGATCGAGCCCGGAATATCTGGAAATATCCAAACGGGTTTTAAATTCGAACCCCGACACCATTTTAATTTTGGGCTCAAGTTTTGATTCTGCCATGTTTAGTCAACAGTTTTACAAAGCTGGGAAACAGGTGCCCATTTATTTATCCCTTTGGGCCATGAATAATGATCTGATTTTACAAGGCGGTAATTCGGTCGAAGGGGTTTACATTCCCAGTTTACTCGATACGGACTCGCAAAACCCGGCGTACCTTAATTTTAGGGAATCCTATCTTAAAAAATACGGTGCCGAGCCAACTTTTGCCGCCATCTATGCTTACGAAGCTGCGATGATTTTATTTGACGCGATGGAGACGGAAAAGAGTCTGGAACCGGAAACCATCAAGGCGGCCATTATAAAAAAAGAAACCCACCAGGGGCTTCAGGATAAGATCATTATTGATCAATACGGAGATGCCAGCCGAACGCTGTACCACTATATCATTCAGGATGGTCAATTTAAAAAGGTGGATTAGACAATGAAAAGGATAAAAAAGCTGAAAAATTTCATCCAGGTTAATAACATGCTTTCCATTGCCATACCCCTGATTCTAGTGGTGTTGTTAATAGCGCCATTGATTCTTAATGTTGCGGTCAAAGATATTCAAGAAAAAAACACCCTCATCGCTACCACCATTGCGCATCGCATGGCAGATTTTCTTAATGAGTCCTTTCTGATACTAACACAGTTGAGTGAGTTACTTGATGGCGGCGCTCTTAAGGATGAGGAGGACATCCGGGTCTATTTAAACACCGTGACCGAGAGTGCTAATATCATCGAAGGATTTGAACTGCTTGATGCAAACGGGTTTGTAACTACGGTTGTTCCGGAAAACAACAATATCCAGGGCGCGAACCGAGCCAGTCAGGATTTTTTTTCTGAAACAAAAGCCAGCCAGCAGCCGACGCTATCAAAAACTTTTATCTCTCAACAAACAGGACAGCCGACGATCACAATTGCCATCCCTCATCGCGATGGAGTCCTGGTGGCCTATTTGAATCTAAAGGAGATCAGTTTGCTTTCGCTTAATCTTAGTCAGACCTTTGGTGATCAGGTGACTGTGGCGGTTACCGATGGCAATGGTGTTTTTATCTCAAATAAAGATATGGCTAAGGTTTATCAACGCGAAATTGAAGGTCACTTTGATACCATTCATCAGGAACCAGAGCGTCAAATCATTACAGCCATTTACGACGGCCAAAGAACTGTGGTTAGTCATGCTGATGTAACAAATGGCGATTGGCATGTTTTTGTTTACCAAGCCTATGATTCGATTCTGATTGCATTTAGACCGCTCTTATGGATTGTACTTTTATTTGTTTGTTTATTGATCGTGTTTTCAAGGTTTGTTTCCAACTATGTTTTTAAAGACATTAGCCACTCTTTTTATGAACTCAATAAGCAAACCAGAGAAACTGCCGCAGGGGATTATCACCGGATTGATGAAGATAATCGTTTTGATGAATTTAACACCCTGACTGAGAATTTTAATGAAATGGTGATATCGATCAAAGAGCGGGATGAAGCGTTAAAAACTCTGGCTTATTATGACCCTCAAACGCAACTGCCCAATGCTGTTTATCTGACGGAACAATTAAATCAGCTTATTATGACGAATAGAAAAAAAATTGCGGTAATCTGTTATGATATTGAAAACTTTAAACGAATCAATGATACCTATGGACCGTCGTTTGGAGATCAACTCCTCAAAATAATGGGCGAACGGATTCTGAATATGAAGTTGACAAATGGATTTATGGCTAGAATCACGGGCTCCAATTTTATCCGGGTAATAAAGGAGTTAGAAGATCCGAGTGATGTGCTAATTGAAATTGAAGAACTGCGACAGGCATTTAATCAAGGCATCAGCGTAAACGAAAATAATGTTTATGTGCATTTTCATGTCGGAATTACACTCTATCCTGATGATGCGCAAACAGTGGAAGAGCTTCTTCAATATGCTCATGCTGCGGCCGATATGGCTAAGCAACGGGGTAAATCCCAATATGCTTTTTTTGAAAGCAGCATGAAAATGAATTTGATTAGAAGTATGACCTTAGAAAACTCGTTGCGTTCGGCGATTAAGAATGAAGAGTTCTACCTTCATTATCAACCTCAAATTGATGTAAGAACAGGATTAATTCGGGGATTTGAAGCTCTAATCCGTTGGGAACATCCGCAATTGGGGAAAATATCGCCGCTTGAATTTATCCATATAGCTGAATCAACGGGACTGATCGTTCCGATTGGAGCATGGGTGATGGAAACGGCCTGCAAGAAAATGGTGGATTTAAACAGAGTGACGGGATCAAATATGATTATCTCTGTTAACATTTCTCCGGTTCAAATCAGTAATGAGCAATTTCCGGCGATGGTCGAAGAGACATTAAAGCGCAGCGGTTTGTCCCCGAATCTTTTGGAACTGGAGATTACTGAAAATTTGTTTATCAATTCGTTTGAAGTGGCGATTAAGATATTTGATCGACTCAAGGCAATTGGTATTAAGATGTCGTTAGACGATTTTGGAACGGGCTACTCGTCGCTGGCCTATTTGAAGAACCTGCCGATTGATACGTTAAAAATCGACCAGGCCTTTACTCGCGATTTACTGATACACAAATCGAATGAGCATCTGATGGAGTCAATTATTTTAATGGCCCACACCCTTGAAATGGATGTAATTGTCGAGGGCGTTGAGGAATTAGAGCAGTTTGATCGCTTAAAAACCTATCAGTGTGACCACGTCCAGGGTTATTATTTCAGCCGTCCAATGGATACTAATCAACTGGAGGATTATTTTATAAAGATGAAATAGGACGCCTAAAACGAGTAGAAACCAAGTAGACTAACTTTTTACTTAGTTTAGTAATTAAATAATTTAATCAGGAGAATAAGATGACTAAACCAATACTGGCAATTCCGATGGGAGATGCCGCCGGCATCGGACCAGAAATTACAGTCAAAGCAATGGCAGATGACCGGGTTAGCAACATGGCCCGCCTGGTGATCGTGGGGGATAAGAAGGTGCTAAAAGAAGCCCTGGCGTTTTCTGATGTGACACTTTTAATCAATTGTATTAACGATCCCCAGGATGGAAATTTTTCACCCGGGGTCCTTAACCTTATTGATTTGGATAATATTTACTTAAATAAGCTAAAAATGGGAGCCGTGCAGGCGATGACGGGAAAGGCCGCCTATGAATACATCGAGGTCGCGACCCGTCTTTGTCTGGATAAAAAAACGGACGTGCTGACAACTACCGCCATTAACAAGGAATCGCTAAAGGCGGCAAAGGTCCCTTATATCGGCCATACCGAAATGGTGGGTGCATTAACTCAAACTAAAAATCCGCTGACGATGTTTCAGGTGCATAACCTTAGGGTATTTTTTCTCAGCCGTCATGTTTCGTTACAGCAGGCTTGTAAACTGGTAACTAGGGAAAATATTGAGGCCTTTATTGATCAGAGTGTGGCAGCGCTAAAAACTTTGGGAGTGAAAAATCCCCGGATAGCTGTTGCGGGTCTTAACCCTCACAGTGGCGAGCACGGGCTATTCGGCCGGGAAGAGGTGGAAGGGGTGATGCCAGCGGTAGTAGAGGCCCGAAATAGAGGCATCAATGTTGATGGACCGATTGGAGCTGACAGTGTCTTTTACTTGGCTTTAAATGGCAAATACGATGCGGTCTTATCACTTTATCACGATCAGGGTCATATCGCTACCAAAATGGTCGATTTCGAAAAGACGATTTCCATTACACTTGGCATGCCATTCCTAAGAACCTCGGTGGATCATGGGACGGCGCTGGATATTGCCGGGAAGGGAATCGCCAGTCCGGTGAGTCTGATTGAAGCGATTCGTTTAGGTGTGGAATACGCGCCTTTATTTAATCAGAGGTGGTGATGTTGGCACGTGGCAAGCGTTCTGTTTTTTGGCAACCTCAGATAGCACAAAGTAACATGAACTTTTTTTGATGTCCATAGGGCAAAATGATTAACAACTCAACTAATTAATAAGGAAGAATAATAAAAGACCTTTACGAAGTAGAGGCCTTTTTTCTTTGGAATTTAACCTGAAATCTTGGGGTAACACTGTGTGAACCCGCAACTTTAGGGTATAAATCAACCCATAAGGTAAAATGAGAGGGGATTTATACGATGGTTAAAAAAACGCTGATTCGGGTATCAAAAGACGGGCCCTACGTGGTGACTGGTTTGTCGGAGATCAAGGAATCCACCACCAGAAGTGTGACGGTGGCGGATCCGGCGGTGGCTTTGTGTCGTTGTGGCGCGTCAAAAACAAAACCATTTTGTGATGGAACCCATGGAAAAATTGCTTTTTCAGGCGAAAAAAGCCCGGACCGGGTACCACGTCAATTGGATACCTATGTGGGTCAGGAAATTACCATTTATGATGACCGGGGGATTTGTTCTCATGCTGGTTTCTGTACCGATGGGTTGCCCAAAGTTTTTCGGATGGGCGTGGAACCCTGGATTGATCCCGATGCCGAAGTTAAAGAATTAATTATTGAAACGATCAAAAAATGTCCTTCCGGAGCCTTGAGCTATTCCATTGACGGAGTCCGGGTGGATACTTTTACTGATGTGGAAGCGCTTCAGCTAGATGAAGATGGACCCTACCATGTACGCGGCGGGATTTCTTTGGATCTGGGCGATACGCCGGAGTCAGAACAGCCCGAATCTAAAGAGCATTGTAGTTTATGCCGATGCGGTCATTCCCAAAATAAACCCTTCTGCAGTGGTCAGCATTGGTACGAAAAATTTGTTGATCCGGGAATGGTCGGGGAACTAAAAAATCAGGATCAAGAGGGCGAGCGGTTCAATAACAAATATGCGACGATTAAAAAGATGGCCGAAACGGGCATAAGTGAGAACTCCGCGATGCGAACGCTTAAGACCTTTCCGGATTTTAACACCCTGCTTTTTAAGGGCACCCAATTACATCGGATGCCCTTAAATGAAGAGGTGACGGTCAGTCTGACAACGGTTATCGGGAAGCATGCCAAAAAACCATTGACGCTGGCCCTGCCATTTTATGTCTCCCATATGTCCTATGGTGCTATATCTAAGGAAGCCAAGGTTGCTTTGGCAAAAGGCAGTACCCTGGTGGATACCGCCATGTGTTCGGGTGAAGGAGGCATGCTCCCGGAATCCCGCCAGGCCGCCAGACACTATATTTATGAACAGGGTACCGCCGCGTTTACCTATGATGAAGCGATTATGAAACAGGCGGATGCGGTAGAAATAAAAATCGGCCAGGGGGTTAAACCCGGGCTGGGCGGCCATTTACCCCAGGAAAAAATCACATCGGAAATTGCCGGGATTAGAAAACTTGAAAAAGGCGAAGCTGCGGTGGCGCCCGCACGGTTGGCCGGGATAGATGAGATTCGGGATCTGGTTAAGCGGGTCGCCCGGATCCGGGAAATAACCGATGGTGTTCCGATTGGTATTAAAATTGCCACCAGTCATCTGGAAGAAGATCTGGCTATGGCTTTGATGGCCGAACCGGATTTTATCACCATTGATTGCCGCGGTGGTGCCACCGGTTCAACCCCGAAATTTATCAAAGATAATGTCGGTATTCCAGCTATTTTTGCCATTCGCCGGGCTCGCCGCTTTTTAGATAAGTTAAACAGTGAGGTGACCCTTTGTGCTACCGGTGGGTTTCGGGATAGTTCGGACATTGCCAAGGGGCTGGCCCTGGGGGCAGATGTCATTGCTCTGGCGACGGCCTCGCTGATTGCCATCGGCTGTTTGCAGTCCCGGATTTGTCATACCGGCAAATGTCCGGCCGGGATCGCCACCCAGGATAAAGTATTACGGAGCCTCTTTAACGAAGAAAAAGCCTTGCTCCAATTTAAAAATTTTTACACCGGCACCGCCAACGAACTAAAGGCGTTTGCCCGGACCAATGGCCGGGATGATATTCACCGGCTGGCTGTTAGTGATTTAATGACCATCAGCAACGAGGTCGCGCTTCACACTGACATTGAGCATGTCTAGAAAAACCGCTCGGATGGGCAACGGTCGTTGACTCCTGAGTTTATAAAAATATCGAATAAGCATAATTACAGATACATAATCGGAAAGAGACGGGAACAGCGATGGAATTTTTCAAAAATTTAGGCGAATTGCTCAAAACGCGAAGCGACTTTTTTATCGAACTGCTATGGCAGCACATCTTGTTGAGTTTAATTGCCATTGTAATTATTACGGTGGTAGGAATCACCACCGGCATTCTAATCTCCAAATCAAAAAAAGCTGCCAGCATCGTGATTGGTATGACTAATGTCTTGTATACCATTCCCTCGATTGCAATGTTTGGTTTTTTTGTGTCGATCACCGGCATTGGCAATACCACAGCGATTATTGCCCTGGTGATTTATGGACTGTTACCGGTGATTCGCAACACCTATGTGGGGCTCATCGAAGTGGATGATCAGATTTTGGAGGCGGCAGTGGGGATGGGTAGCACTCCCTGGCAACTGCTTTCGAAAATCCAGTTCCCCCTGGCTCTGCCAGTGATCATCGCTGGCATCCGCAACATGGTAGTGATGACTATTGCGCTGGCCGGGATTGCTTCGTTTATCGGAGCTGGCGGATTGGGAGTGGCGATCTGGCGGGGAATTACCACTAATTTTGGTGAAATGACGGTGGCTGGCAGTCTGTTGGTGGCCTTACTGGCCTTTGTTGCGGATGGATTATTGGGAATAATTGAAAAAAGATTATTAAGGAGGACAAAATGAAAAAGTGGATCAGTTTAGTATTAATTACAGCGCTGATTTTTTTAGCGGCTGGTTGCCAAAGTGAAAAAAAGAAGGTGGTCATCGCTTCAAAACCGATGGCAGAAAGCTATATCATTGCCGAAATGATGGGCCAACTGATTGAAGCAAACTCCGATATCACAGTCGAGTACAAAATGGGCATCGGCGGAGGAACCGCTAATATTCAACCAGCGATGGAATCTGGAGAAATTGATATGTACCCGGAGTATACCGGCACTGGTTGGCTGTTTGTGCTAAAAAATGAACTGGTTACCGATTCGCAAGCCCTTTACGAAGGGGTTAAAAGCCAGTATCAGGAGAAATATAATTTTATCTGGTTGGATCGTTATGGATTTAATGATACCTACGCATTGGCCATGGATAAAACAAAAGCCGATAGTATGGGGATTAATACCTTCTCGGATTTGGCGTCCCAGAGCGCCAGCCTGGTGTTGGGATCGGAATATGATTTTTACGAACGGGAAGATGGCTATCCGGGTTTAGTGACAGCCTACGGTTTTAATTTTAAAGAAAAAAAAGAACTGGACATCGGCCTGAAATATAAGGCCATTGGTGAGGGTCAGGTAGATGTGATCAATAATTTTTCCACGGATGGATTATTGGCGGAATATAACTTAAAGGTGTTAAAAGACGATCAGAACTTTTTTCCGGCCTATGAAGCGGCCACCGTCATTCGTCAGGAAACCCTGGACAAGTATCCGGAACTCGAAGCAATTCTTAACCAACTGGCGGGACAGATTAGTGATGAGGAAATGCAGCAGATGAACTATTATGTGGAAAAAGAAAACCGGGATGCCGGTGATGTGGCCACCGAATTCCTGAAAGCGAAAGGCTTGTTATAACCCGATGATTGAGTTTAGTGATGTTAGTCAACAGTATGAAACAGAGAAGCCAATTATCAGGAATTTGAGTCTGACCGTTTCACAAGGGGAGTTTGTGGTGCTGATCGGGCCTTCCGGCTGCGGTAAAACGACCCTGCTAAAAATGATCAACGGTTTGATTTTACCAAACAGCGGTGAAATCCGAATTAAAGGAAAAGAGCTCAAAGAATGGGACCCGATTACCCTAAAACGAAACATCGGTTATGTGATCCAGCAGGTGGGGCTGTTTCCTCATCTGAACATTGAAAAAAATATTGCCTATGCTCTGGATATTCAAAAGACCAGCGAAACCAAAAAAAAGGAACGGGCCCGGGAGCTAATTAATCTGGTCGGGCTAGAAGAAGGTTATCTGGGGAAATACCCCAACGAATTAAGCGGCGGCCAGAAGCAGCGAGTCGGTATTGCCCGGGCACTGGCGGCAGATCCCGAAATTATTTTAATGGACGAACCTTTGGGCGCCGTGGATCAAATTAATCGGGCGGTGCTCCAGGATGAAATCATTCGGATTTATCAAACGCTTAATAAAACCATTGTCTTTGTCACCCACGACATCGAAGAAGCCATTAAACTGGGAACCAAAATTGTAGTGATGAATCAGGGCGAAATTATGGAAGTCGGTTCCCGGGATACCATCGTTTTTCACAACAAAAGTCATTTTGCCGATGATTTTATCGGGAACAAGGGGTTTTTATCCTATTTAAATATTGTCAAAATCAAACAGGTGGTTTGTTCCTTTAATGAAAGTTCCAATGGCAATACCAAAGAAATGTCCCTTTGGGTGTCGGAGGCAGATCCCCTGATTGTGGGGATTCGGATGTGTTTGGAAAATGGTGTTAATCTTGTTGGTGTCCTTGATACCGCTGGTCGGGTTGTTGGTGCTTTTGATCTGGGCTGTTTGTCCCGGCTTACGTTCTGATAAGATAGTTAGGTTTTCAAACAAAAGGCAACTAAAATGGCGAGGATTCCCGTTTTTATCCGGGCATCCTCGCCAATATTTGTTTAAGAATGAATTTTATGCGGTGCTAGAGGCTTGGATTCCGGGAGTCTGATCTCTCCGGCTTTAACCAGGGCGTATTTGGCAGCAATAGGGCCAACCACCGAGTAAATGAAGGTAGAACACAAAATAACCACTTGAATCTGTTCGGCATAGAGGGGAACCAGCTTGGCGGCAACCACCACCAACCCAAGTGCAACCCCGGCCTGAGGCATCAGGGTGGGTCCCAGATAGGTACAGATGTTTTTATCTTGATGGGTGACTCGGCCACCTAACCAGGCACCAGCCATTTTGCCAACAACCCGGATAACGACATAGATGATGCCGATCAGCCCAATGGCAGGCAGTGCCGAGATCTGAAATCCAGCCCCGGAGATGACAAAAAAGACCATAAAAATAGGCGGTGTAAAGGAATCGGTGACTTTTAGCAGCGCATCAATCTGATCCCGGTAAATATTAACAAGTACCCCACCAAGGGCCATGCAGGCTAGTAAAGGGGAACCATGAAGTAAATCAGCGACCCAGTAGGTCAACAGGATAAAAGCGATGACAATGCAGATTTGATTGGAGGGCTTCTTGAAAAAACGGAAAAACAGTTTCATCAGGATTCCGGCCGCGGCGCCCAGAATAAATGAAATGATAACTTCATAAAAAGGGGTGAGGATCGAAAGAATTAGACTGGTTTCGACACTTGCGTTCATGGCATTAACGATGGTGGCAGCAAATCCAAAGGCGATCAAAGCAATGGCGTCATCAGCCGCCACAACGCTCATCAACATTGAAGTCAGAGGGCCTTTGGCATCATATTGTTTGATGACCATAATGGTTTGGGCAGGAGCGGTTGCTGCCGCAATGGCCCCCAACATGATCGAAAGCTTGGGGTCAAAACCAAATAACATCAATACCAGAGTTACCAGAATTACGGCCATGAGAGCTTCAGCCGTAGCAATCACAATCGGGGCAATACCGACCTTCCGGAAATAGTTGAGATCAAACTGGCTACCGATGGAAAAGGCGATAAAGCCCAAGGCAACATCTGAGATGATCATAAAACCATTGACCATATCAATGGAGATAAGATTCAGGAAGGACGGTCCCAAAATAAGTCCGGCAATCAAGTAGCCGGTGACATTGGGCATTTTGAATTGTTTGGCCAGTCGTCCCAGCAGGAGGCCGGCAAAAAGCATAACGGCGATTTCAATGATGAGTTTAGCTTCCAATTGAACATAGACCTTTCGCAAAATCGACGGGTATCGTGAACACGATCCCCGAATCCGCTTCGTCAAGGTTTGATACCGTGGCTTCAATCACTTCAATGACCTGGTCTATTTTTTCGTCTTCAAGAATGACAAAAATAAGATTGCCTTGCGTCACATCAGGATTGAGAAAGGTACGGAGTGAACCAAGAATAGGGATTTCGTCAGCGTCGTGAAGATGGCTGAGTTGTCGGGCCATGCCCCGGCTTTCCAGCACTGTTGCACCGCATATTCGTTTAGACGCCAATGCCGCCAGCAGTGAATCCAGTTTGTCTGGCTGGCTTAAGACATAAACAAGTAACTTCATTAATTTCCTCCTCTGATATTTCTGATTAAAATTTGTGATACATTCAGTATAACACTTAATCCCTGCCAGATCAAAAAAGATAGTTTGAAGAGTAGTCTCAGGTGTATTGGCAAAAAGCGATTTATACTAAAATTTGTCCCAGAAAGCTCTGTAGCCGTTCATTTTGGGGGTGATCAAAAATTTCTTCGGGAGGACCTTCTTCAGCAATTTGACCTTCAGAAATAAAGATGACGCGATCGGCTACCTCTTTGGCAAATCCCATTTCATGGGTAACAATAATCATGGTTCGGCCTTCTTTGGCAAGGTCATTCATAACGCCCAATACCTCTCCAACCAGCTCAGGATCCAGGGCCGAGGTGGGTTCGTCAAATAAGATGACCTTTGGTTCCATCGCCAGGGAGCGGGCAATGGCCACCCGTTGCTGCTGTCCACCGGAAAGCATCGCTGGGTATTCGTCGGCCTTATCCAGCAGGTTAACCTTCTCAAGCAGGTCCATTGCTAGGCCTCGCGCCTTCTTTTTATCCATTTTTTTAACGGTGACGGGGCCTTCCATCACGTTCTGAATAACCGTCATATGGGGAAAAAGGTTAAAACGCTGAAAGACCATCCCAACCTTTTGACGGATGGCATTGATATCTTTTGATGTGACTAATTCGCCGTCGATGTAGATTTCACCCTCGTTTTTTTCTTCCAGGAAATTGATACAGCGCAGTAGGGTACTTTTTCCTGATCCACTCGATCCAATCAAACAGACGACCTCGCTTTCGTCGACGGTTAAATCGATTCCGCGCAGGACTTCCAGTTCACCAAAATATTTATGTAAGTTTTTAATTTCGATCATGCTCATTGTTTACCTCTCATTTACTTTCAACTTTTGTTCGACTTTACTAAGGAGTTTAGTTAGTCCCATGGTGATAATTAGGTAGTACACCCCAGCGGTGAAATAAATCGGGAATACATTAAAGGTGGCGGCACCAAACTGGCGGGCCAGCAGCATGGTTTCGGTGATCGTGATAACACTGGCCAGGGAAGAGTCCTTGACTGCAATGATAAACTGATTGCCCAAAGCTGGTACTGATCGCTTAAATGCCTGGGGTAACACAACCCGTTTCATGGCTTGCCATTTGGTCATTCCCAGAGACCGGGCAGCTTCCCGCTGACCATAGTCGATGGATTCAATAGAACCCCGGAAAATTTCACTGATATAGGCACCGTTATGCAGGGCCAGGGCAATAACCGCAGAGGGGAAACTGTCAATCATGATTCCCATACTGGGGAGCCCATAAAAAATAAAGTACAATTGGAGTAAAAGGGGCGTTCCCCGAACAACGGTGATATAGACGTCCATTATTTTTTTTAACCACTTATATTTGGTCAGTTTTAAAACCGCAACCACCAGACCGATGACCATCCCCAGTATGATGGAGAAAAACGCCAGTTCCAGCGTTAATATAACGCCGGGAATAAACTTAGGGGCAAATTCGACAACGGTTTTAAAGAATTCGATACTATTGTTTGCCAGATTTATGATCGCATCCATAGGATACCTCCTGTTTTTTTTAATAAGTACTAATTAGTATACCCATAAAATGATGACATCCGTATCCTCTCGACAAAAAAATACGGATGTCACAGTTTTTTAATTTAGTTAAATTTTGGTTATAAATTTATTTAAATACGGACTGGGGTTTAAAGGAAGTCAGGCAGCTCGGAAGAGTTCCGGACTGCCTGACTACAAAATTTTTATTTTTCAAGAATGTTCATTCCGAACCAGCGGTTACTAATTTCTGCATAGGTGCCATCTTCAATAATGGCTGCCAGGGCAGTATTAACTGCTTCCAATAGCTCCGTATCATTCTGACGAATGGCAATGGCAATGTTTTCGGTATAAAGTAAATCCCCGATTGGTTCAATCGCTACCCCATAGTCAATTGGGGCTCGGGCACCAACAACCTTGCTGGTAACGAGTCCATCAGAACGACCCTGATCGACACTTTTGAAATTATCAACATCGCTTTGGAATTGAAGAATTTCAGCAATATTTTCCATCCCATCCAGATATTCATGGAAGGTGGTACCAGTAACGACTCCAACCTTGCCATTTTCTAATTCAGTAATGCTGTTTAATCCAGAACCTGCTTTGGCAAAAAACTGAGCGCCATCATAGTAGTACGGATCGCTAAAACTAACCTCTTTAAGTCGGTCTTCAGTAACAGCCATACTACCAATGATCATATCAAAACGATTGCCGGTAAGTCCGCCAATGATGCCGTCCCATTCCACGGTAATGGGTTTAGCAGTAACGCCCATTTTTTCAGCGAGAGCATGAGCAATTTCGATATCAAATCCAGCCAGTTCACCATTCTCATCGATATAATTAAATGGTGGATAGGCGCCAGTCATGGCAAAAGTCATTTCACCACTGTCCATAATCTTTGAATAGGTGGTTTCATCACCGGATGATCCGGTACATCCGCTGAGAACTAAGGTCAGTAAAACACCGACAGTCATCATAATTAATTGTTTCTTTTTCATTTCTTCCTCCTTGTTTTGGCTAATCGAAAACAAAGTTTTTTTCGATATTTTTATAGCCAGTTGGTATTGATTTATATTCAACGGGATTAGTACATCCAATAACAGATCACTAAAGCCCGGAATGTCTTGAGTAGATGGATTAGGGGCAATTGGTATAAGTGTGTCAATAAATTGATATAAAAAAAGGGCACTCTAACTCTGTTAATACAGAGTTAGAGTGCCCTAGCTTCGCTATAAAATAACTCACAATATACCATTTATGGCAAAATTGCCCAATAGTATAGTGTATGACCTCACGATCCTACACAAGCCCCAGTTCCATAAAATGTTTTTCGATACAGATTTCATTTATTAAACTCTTAGCTTACATATTTCCACGTTTTAGAACACGTAAATAAGCTCACCAAAAAAACTACTCAAAGTACATACTTCACAACTTTATTGAGTATATTATATCAAATCTCTATGATTATGTCAACTTAAAATCAGTATTTAGCTTGATCTCACGGAAAGTTCGAATATTAAATAGGGCTTAGTTCTTCAAAATGTATGTTTAGTCAGCGTAAATTCAGCAAAGAAATCGAGAACACGTTTTCGCTGAGGTTACTCTTGTCGTTGTGATTGTTGTCTCCCGATCGATATAAAACAGAGGGCTCCAGTTAGGATAAATCCTATACCGCCGATAATGCCAACAGGTAGTGGTCCAATAAAGGGGCTGGGGTTTCCCATTGTGACAAAAACAGAAACTGCTGCCATGCCATTCAGGGAGCCATGGGCGATTGAAGCGGGAAGAAAGCTTTTGGTTTTTATGGCCAGATAAGAGAAGAAAGAACCGACAAATAAACAAAAGACAACCATCGCCAGAATACCGCCCCAGGGAGCGGAGGGATAACCCGTGCCGTAATTATGACCCATTGCAATAATGGGTGCATGCCATAAACCCCAAATGATACCAGAAATAACAATGGAAACCCGGGGGCTGTACATTTTCATCAGTTTTGGCAGCAAATAACCCCGCCAGCCGATTTCCTCACCGGAGGTAGTGATAATGTTAAGAATCGGGCTGATGAAAATCCCCATTGCCAACTGAGTTATAAAGATAGTAAGCAGGGTGCCTTCTGGAAGAGAAAGGCCTTGAGCCACATAGACCTCAGCCATTTGGCTCATCGTGGGGTCAAACTGACTGGGGAAAATCAAAAAATAGAAGAGTGCTCCCAGGATAATCAAAAAAGCTGGGCCAAACCAGGCTGCCAGATAGTAACGGACATTGCCTTTTAAATGCGGCTTAAGACCAAAATCCTTAAACCCTTCCTTCGTAATGAGTCGGGTGGCCACCACCGAAATGGCGGGCATCAACATCACGACCGATAGCACGAAGATGGCGTAGCTGCTCGTTAGTCCACCATTGGCCATCAAAGCAAATTCCAGGGTCCAGGTCAGAAAAAAAGTTATTCCTAAAAAAATTCCAATTCGTTTCATTGAGTATCTCCTTTGTTATTTAAATGGTTTTAATTGTTACCTTCTCATGATTATAGAACCTTTCACAAAAAAACTCAATGGATTTACGGTTGATTCTGGTTGATAAGATCAACCAGGAGGTGATTTTATTAAAAATGGACCTACTAAAAAAAGCTATTCAAGTTGACAAATTTTGCGAAATGATATAAGCTTTATCCATTATCGAGTAAGTTTTTACGAAAGGAAATAAAAATGGACGACGAACCTGGGGAAACTGAGAAGTGCATAAAGAATTTTAAAATGTATCGTGTTAATCTCATCGTTTTCAATCGTTTTTCTTACTATTTGAGGCCGCAATATCTCAAGAAGAGATATTAGTGCGTCTTTTTTTGTAGTTAAAATTAGGAGGATAAACGATTGATCACAAAGATTATATTTTTACTTGCATTAGTTCTGGTAAATGCTTTTTTCGCAGCGTCAGAAATTGCCCTGATCTCATTAAATGACAACAAAATAAAACTGATGGCGGAAGGTGGCAATAAAAAAGCCCAACTGCTTGTTAAGTTGCTGGGAGAACCGAGCCGATTTCTGGCGACCATTCAAATTGGCATTACTTTAGCCGGCTTTATGGCCAGTGCTTTTGCTGCAGAGAGTTTTGCTGGTCCGATTGTGTTGGTTATAAAACAGTACAACATTCCCGTTTCAGACGGGGTATTAAAAGTTACCACTTTGGTGCTGATTACGTTGATCCTTTCATATTTTACTTTAGTTTTGGGTGAACTGGTACCTAAACGAATTGCCATGAAAAAATCCGAAAGCATTGCATTCTTTGCGGTAGGAATATTATCAGTTATATCAGTAATTACAGCACCAATTGTTAAACTCTTAACCGTTTCGACCAACTTTTTTGTCCGCTTGGCCGGAATCGACCCTAATTCGGAAGAAGATAATGTTACTGAAGAAGAAATTCGAATGATGGTAGATGTAGGTGGAGAAAGAGGCACAATCAACGAACGGGAAAAGACGATGATCAACAACGTTTTCGAGTTCAATAATAAAACCGTTTCTGATATTATGACACACCGGATGGATCTCTTTTGTGTATCGGTTGACATTGACCTTAAAGAACTCATCAACTGTGTTAAAGATGAAAAATACACCCGAATTCCTGTGTACGAAGAAACAGTGGACAATATCATTGGGATTTTACATGTCAAAGACCTGATTTTTCTGATTAATGCCGATGAGACCTGTGATTTTAGTATTCGTGAGAATATTAGAAAGCCCTACTATGTTTCCACAGGTAAGAAAATTGATGAATTATTTGTCGATCTGCAGAAAGCTAAAACACATATAGCGGTGGTTATCGACGAATATGGTGGAACCGCGGGGATCGTAACGATTGAAGATCTCATTGAAGAAATTGTGGGCGATATCTATGATGAATTTGATGAAGAGGAATATGAATTCAGAAAAATTGAAGATCATATCTATGAAGTCAGCGGTATGATTAGTCTTGACGATCTGGATAAACTGATCGATGTGGAATTGCCGGTTGATGAGTATGAAACATTCAGCGGGTTTCTTATCGGTCTTATTGGTAATATCCCACCGCAGGGAGCTGTTTTGGAAATAGTATACGAGAATTTAAGGATCAAAATTCTAGAGGTATCGGATAAGCGAATTGAAAAGGTGATTGTTTATATGGGAACTAAAAAAAAGTAGGTATCGGCTGTTTATACAAAAAAATTATGAATAATCATTGAGGTTGCCTGATCGGAAGGTCACCTTTTTTAATGCGATTAATAATATTGTTGTTAAGTCAGAAAAGAGAGGGTATATAAATAAACATCAGTCTAATAAATCAAGACACGTTCAATGAGAGGAGAAAACTAAATGGTAGAACAATTATTTAAACTAACTGGTGGAGATGATAAAATCGTCGAAAAAGTTATTCTAGATGAAAATCTCCATTATATACATGCGATTATTAATCAGAGTGACGGATTTCCCGAGCATTATACCAACGCCGTTGTTTATATGACGGTAATAAGAGGAATTGTCTCCCTACAGCTGGATGAACAGGATTACTATGCCTATCCAACGGGCACTGTTTTGAAAATACCCTTTAATACCAAAATGATTCTTAATAACTTTAATCCGGAAACCCTTGAGCTAATCCTGATCAAAGCCCCGCCACCAGAAGAACTGCCTGAATAAAGTAAGAAATAGACAAAAGAGAAATATGAAATCATATAGAAACAGGTGACAAAAATGAAAATAATCGTTTTAGATGGCCATACATTAAATCCCGGCGATCTCAGTTGGGATGGTCTGGAAAAATTAGGGAAGGTAACGGTTTATGATCGGACGACCAAAGCCGATGTGATCCAGCGGATCGGGGATGCAGAAATAGTTATCACCAATAAGACCGCCATCACGAAAGAAATCCTGACAGTCTGCCAACAGATCAAATACATTGGGGTGTTGGCTACCGGCTATAATGTCGTGGATGTAGTTGCAGCCGCAGAGCGGGGCATCACAGTGACCAATATTCCCACCTATGGTACTGATGCGGTCTCTCAGTTTGCGATTGCTTTGTTGATGGAATTGTGTCATCGTATTGGCGATCATTCCCGTTCGGTGTTTTCTGGTGACTGGGCCAATAACCCAGATTGGTGCTACTGGAATTACCCGCAGATTGAACTAAGTGGAAAAACCATGGGGATCATTGGCTTTGGAAAAATCGGCCAGCGCACCGGGCACATTGCTCAGGCTCTGGGGATGAAGGTGCTGGCCAGTGACATCAATAAGTACCCGGAGCTGGAATCAGAAACCTGTCAGTATGTAACGCAGGATGAACTGTTTGCAGCAGCCGATGTGATCATCCTTCATTGCCCACTTTTTGACGAGACCCGGGGGATCATCAACGCGAAAAATATTGCGAAGATGAAAAATGGGGTTTTGATTATCAATAACTCCCGCGGCCAGCTGATTGTTGAAGATGATCTGCGGGATGCCCTCAACAGCGGCAAGGTGGGGGGTGCAGCAGTGGATGTCGTATCCACGGAGCCCATTAAACTAACCAACCCGCTAATCCAGGCTAAAAATATCATTATCACACCGCATATTTCCTGGGCGCCCCAGGAGAGTCGGCAGCGGCTGATGGACATTGCCGTGGATAATTTGGCTTGCTATCTAAAAGGTAATAAAAGAAATGTAGTGAGTCGTTAGAGTTTAAAAAAAAGCACACTTTGTTTTCAGACTATTGAAAACAAAGTGTGCTTTTTTAAGGTTGATAAATGGTAAAAAGTAACGCGAAGCAGATCACGATTAATAACGATGGGAAGTGAAATTTTGATAATAAAGGGAGAGATTAGAAAAAAATTAAAAAGAGTTATTGACATATGTTAATAACAGCGATATTATAGTTAATAACATATGTTAAATATAAATAAGACGTCTAACGATTAGGATACAGAAAGGAGGCGATTTGATGGCAGCAGTAGTTAATCAGGAAGAATGCATCGGTTGTGGTAAATGTGAGGATGTGTGTCCGGTTGAAGCAATAAAAGTAGTAGAAGGTAAGGCGACTGTCAGTGATGAATGTATCGACTGCGGCGCATGCGTTGATGAATGTCCGGTTGAAGCGATTAATTTATAATAAGGAGGATTAAAATGCCAGGAAAAGATGGAACAGGTCCGATCGGTGATGGGTCTATTGGTGGCGGCGGTGGCCGAAGAGGGCAAGGGAATAGCTTTGGAGCACCAGCTTATTGTATTTGCCCGCAATGCGGAGAAAGGGTAGCACATCAAGCTGGACTTCCATGCACTTCGGTTAAATGTCCTAAATGTCAAGCTTTAATGATTCGCGAATAACAAATTAGAATAGGAGGATTAAAATGCCAGGAAGAGATGGAACAGGCCCGATCGGTGATGGATCAGTTGGTAGCAGAGGCGGGTCAGGTAGTGGCCGGGGCCGGGGTGGATGCAGAAATGGCGGCGGAAAAAATAATCGCTTTGTCAATAATCGGTTTGGCGATCCCTATTGTCGCAGATGGGATAACAGCAACCCGAATGATGTGTCGATGCTGAAAAATCAGGCCGAATACTATGAAAAGCAATTGGAATCCATTAATCAGCGGATTTCCAGTCTGAATGTTGAACGCCAAGTTATCGAAGACTAAAAAAATAGCCTTGAATCACAAAGGATTCAAGGCTATTTTTTTTTATTAATACGTTACACTAGGATAGAATGTCGAAACCAGAATAAAACCCAGATAGAAAGCTAGAAAGCTCAAAACAAGCGTTGCCAGCACATAGATTACGGCACTGAGGATCCGGTTATTTTGAAGCAGCACGAAGTCTTCAAACATAAAGGTGGAAAAGGTCGTGTAGGCCCCCAAAAATCCTTCTGCAAATAAACCATAAAGCAGGGTTGAAATATCAAAACCAGTGACGATACCTAAGAGAAAGGCGCCAGAGACGTTGATGACGAAGGTACCGACCGGTAGGTGCTTGTGCCGGGAGGCAAAACGTTTGCCCAGATAGTAACGGGTGGTGCTTCCTAAAGCACCACCCACAATAACGCATACAATTTCCATGAGCTGTTTTCCTTAATTGTAATCAATGCTAAATCGGGAGATGAGATTTTTGCCAACCGGATGCAAAATATGATGACCGATCAGATGGCCAAGGTAAACAGCGCCCACACCAAGGGTAATGGAGGCCGCTACATAGTAACAAAAAAAACGCAGATAACCGGCATCCAGAATACTAAGGCTTTCTTTGCAGAAGGTTGAAAAAGTGGTAAAGGCACCCAGCAGTCCAGCAGTGAGCCCTAGCTTGATATCAGTACTGATCCGCTCAGTTTTAGAGAAAACGGCATTGAGCATCCCCAGGAACAGGCAACCAATCAAGTTGATGACAAGAATGGTTAAGGCCAGATTAATAAGTTGATCGGCAGATTGAAAAAGGGTGGGAGCGTTTTTGAGTTCGAACCGTAATAGGGCTCCGATCGCACCGCCAGCTCCGATAAAATAATATTTTTTCATAACAGTCCTCCTGACTTAAGTGATAAAAATAGTTTGACACGAAGGGATTTAATATGTGGTTTGGGTATTTCAGACAATAAAAAACCTGCAGCATTGAAAAATCCTGCAGGAGTCATCAGCTGGTTAGCAATTCAGGTGAACTCCATCACCTTGTATGAAATAATGTTATCATGACGCAATAATCGTGTCAATCAAACGCTGCACTGTAATCGAAATCAAAATTAAAAAGTTTGAAATAAGCAAAAATAATAAATGTTTTATTAGGATACGGTAACTATCATGATAATTTCTGTTAAACAAATGTCCGAATATTTCTGATAAATGATGATTGAGAGGGTTGTGAACAAAATTCTGAAGATAAAATAGGAACGCATTTTTTTATGAATTTTTTCTAAAGCCTCAAGAAGATCAATGAGTTCGCTCAAGTCATTAAGCAGTATCTTTGAAAGTCGTTTTGTAATGGGTGAGATGCTTAAAGAAAAAAAGATTTCAGTGCAACGTCACAAAAATTGCACTGAAATAAAGGGATATATATATGAACTGATAGTGAAAATAACACCAGCGAGTCCCATAAATAAGTTAAAGCGGATTAAGATTGTCAGGAAAAAAACTTTTCGATCAGCAGCGGCTGGGAAATAGCGGCCAAATTAGGTTTGCCAAAAAAGCGATTACTAGACTGCGATCTAAATCAAATAAGAAAAATTGAGCAATAAAAAAACCTGCTGAAATGCAAAGCAATACAGCAGGAGTCATTAGCTACTAAGCAATTGTGGTGAACTCCATCACCTAATTTATTTGAATTTATCTTAACACGGTGTAAAATATGTGTCAACGAAATGATTGTCTGCAATCGTAATCAGAATATTAATAATAAAAGGCTAACTTTTCTCAAGAACCGTTACGGTCAAAGACATGGGCAAATAGATCATTGCCGAAACTGGTGGGAAGGGGCTCACCCGGCAGAATTTGAAAGGTTCGGCGGCCATCCTCATTGCGTTCAGCTCTTAAAAACAGGTAATGGGGATTACTTTCCTGATAAAAGTTGTTGGCAAAGGCAAAAAAATGGGTCACAAAGACTACCCGGATATCTTTTGAGATCAGGGCTTTGACAATCTGCCGCGCAATTTCTGAACCCTCTCGCTCATTGGTGGAAGCAAAGGATTCATTGAATAAAACCAGCGCTTGGGGCGCGATTTTGTCGATAATTGCGCTCATGCGGTTTAATTCTTCATCCAGTTTTCCCGAGGTCATAGTGGCATCCTCGTCCTTGGTGAAATGCGAGAAGATCCCGGTGCAGAGACTGGCAGTAAAGGTTTTGCTAGGGACAAACAAGCCGCATTGCATCATTAACTGAGCCTGACCGAGGCTACGAAGAAAAGTTGTTTTACCACCCTGATTGGCACCAGTTACAATAAGCAGATCTTTTCTGTTGGCATCAAGGGTATTGGGTACGATGGCTTGTTGAGTTTTAAGCAGAGCCAGTCCTAGATCGTACAAACCTTCACAGCAGAGATCCTTTGTTGCTGACTTCATGGGATATGGTAAGGTTATTGGATAGGGAGTATCAAGCATCTGATCATGTAAATTGAGCGCACCCACATAAAAGGCCAATTCGGTTTTAATAATAGTCCAGAAATCTAAAATATGCTGGGCGGATTGAACCATGGGATCAATAATCGGCTCACAGGCTCGTACCTTACGGTAACCCAGATCAATAGCTCCCCGGTCATCCCGGCTATGGAGGGTAAAGGCGGGGGCAAAACGCCACTTCAAGGGACTATTCTTATTTTTTTTGCGTAGCACGTAGCCGTATCCATACAGTTTTTTGCCAACCTGGGCACTAATCAGAACGCCATCCTTAAATTGCAGTTCTTTTAAATTTGCATCAAGGTCTTTAATAAAAGCATCATCAAGGTTTTTGCGGAGCATGGCAAAAAAATTTTTAAAACCATCAGAGTTAAATTTGGAATTTTCGTTATCGGCAATCTCTTTAAAACAGATAAAATATTTCACGAAAAACTTCAGCAGGTTTACCGAACCGCTTAAATTTGATGAGCGATAGGAACTGGAAAAACTCCAGAACCATTCTTTCTTTTTAACCAGTATCTCGGTCACCAACTCGTACATGGTTCTAACAATTTTTGGGTTTTTAATACAGTCTTTTAAAATAGCCTGTCGATAGAAAATCGTATCGGGATCATCAAGACTCAAAAAGAGAGCCTGATTACAAACATCATAAATAAAGGGATCCTGATTGGCCATCACATCGAGGATGCCTTCTATGCCGAGATCCCGCGTCAAGATTTTCTGATCTTGAGTAATGGCTTCATTTATATCAAAGCAGCGGTCTTTATACATTAAATAGACGTTCATGAAGAAATCCTTTCATTGATTGAAAAATAGTCCAGATGATAGCGCTGGACAATGTGATTGGCATAGGCCAGGCCGTCGGGTTCTTTGCGGATTAGCGTATAGGTTCGCTCTGAGGCGTCAACTTCAGAAACCATGCTGACCATACTGACAATTTTTTCATGACAGGAAGCCAGTTCGGTAATAAAGGTAACAAATACACAAATCAGATCCAGATCGGCCAGCATGGTGATGAAATTTGTACCAATTAATATAGCATCATTAAGGGTGGTTGAGGACAGGATTTCATTGATGATCACCAGGCTGTTGGGAGTGGCGGCGTCAAAAATCGCTTTCATCCGAATCAGGTCATCACTGAGTTTACCCTGGAGGGAATTGATGTTTTCTTCCTGTTCGAAATGGGTGAAAATCTGATCGAAATGGAAAATTCTTGACCGACTGCCCTGAATGGGCAGGCCCAGACAACCGAGATGATGAATTTGACCAAAGTGACGAGAAAAGGTTGTTTTACCGCCTTGATTCGGCCCGGAGATAAGAATAATCCGTTCATTGTTTTTGAGATAAAAGCTATTGCAGACCATATTCTCTGGTGTTTTTATCAGTTTATCGGCCAAGGCCAAATCAAAACCGTCATCATTATAGAGGTCGGTCTTAGAATTGGTGATTTCTGGCAGACTAAAGGATAAACCCATTTTTTTAATGGCTTTGATGTAATCAAAATAGGCAATATAGAATTGAAGCTCCCGGGAAAAAATGAGGATCGTGGGATTCATAAAGCTGTGATGGTTCAGGCAATAGTCATCCAGTTGTCCAAAGGATTGGGGATATAGTTTGGCCGCCAGGTTTAAGATGTTATTTTCCACATGGGTTGCCAATCCTTCATGGAGTTTGTCTTCCTGTTTGGTAGATTGACGTTTAGGGTTAAAACGTTCCAGCAGCTGAATGACCTCGCTGCTGTGATCGGGTTCGCCTTCATACTTTTTCACCTTGACGGTATCGCCTTTGATCAGGATGCAATAATCCAGTGCAAACAGTTCATCTTTGAGACGGCTGGTTGTTTTGCTGAGATTCACAAAAGCATTGGAATGGATATAGTCACCAAGAAAATCGCCCAGAGATAAAAAGCCCAAGGCTTTTAAACCGCTATGCGTGAGACATTCATAATAACGTTTGACTTCTTCACAGTAGGTTTCAATGATGTCCAAATAGCGACCCTTTTCCAGATAATCCTGATGCTTGTCCCCAGAACGGTTGAGACTGGTCAGGCATTGATCGAATTGCTGATTAAGGGTGAAAATTTTCTCGGAAAAAGCTGAGCTTGACCTAAAGAAATCATCTTTTTCTAAATCAGTGACAACCGCTTGACGAAAATGGATGTTTTCCATTTGTTTTAAGGGTGAATAAAAAAAAGACTTTAAATCATAGTCATCTTTATCCAGGGTAATCGCTTTAATGAGCTGGTCCAGATTTAGATTCTTGAAATAGCTGGGTTCCTCAATAACAGGTTTTTCTTCATAACCGGTTTGATATAAAATACTCTTAAATTCCATAAGGCCTCCTAAATAACAAAAAAAGCTGACAAATCCCGCACATCGTGCAGAAGTTATCAGCTTTTGGCGTTTAAGCATTTGCTAGGGGAAACTTCATTCCCTGTGATGAGTATAGACAAATGGCATTCATTTGTCAAGCATATTCCGGTTAAGACACTTCTAATTAAGGTTTCCTGAGTTGCGGTCGCATTTCACGTTGATATTTTGATGCGAATCGATTAAACTATCAATTAGGTGATGAAGTTCGCCCTGGCACTGGCCAAAATGCTGACACGCTGATGACTTCTGTTAATTAGACAGAAGCATCGGCTTTTTTAATTTGAACAAGTATCATCTTTGGTCAAAAGATCTGTTGAAGAGAGGAATTATGAATGAGTAAAAAAAATATAACGACAACAATTGATGATGCGGCAACTTTGCTTCAGGGAATAGGTGTATGCGAAGAAGACATCCGGAAAATTGAAATGCTTAAAACAAAAATAAAAAACCGGGAGCTGGTGATTTCGGTCATCGGCCAGTTCAAGCGAGGGAAGACCTCGTTTATCAATGCCGTGCTGGAAGCGGCGGTGCTGCCGGTGGGGATTATTCCGGTGACCTCGGTGGCTACTAAAATTCAGTATGGTGAAGCGTTGGCCGAGGTTCATTTTAAAACCGGAGACCACCAAATAGTGGCTCTGGATCAGCTAGTGGGGTATATTGCTGAACAGCAAAACCCCAACAACCAGAAAGGTGTTTCTTTTGTCAATCTTTTTTTGCCGGATGATTTTCTAAGAGCGGGCATCACCCTGGTGGATACACCCGGGGTGGGGTCGATTCATCAGAATAATACCGATGAAGCCTATGCCTTTATGAGGGACAGCGATGCGATCATTTTTATGCTGTCAGTGGATAGTCCGATTAACGAAATTGAACGGGAGTTTTTGATAGAAGCCAGAAACTACGCCGCCAAGTTTTACTTTGCCATTAATAAGACCGACACCATCAGTCCATCAGATCTGGAAGCCTATCTGGGTTATTGTCATGATATTCTTTGTGAGATTATGGCCGTGGAGGCGATCGAACTTTTTGCCATCAGTGCCAAAACCAAAGTGGGAATCGATGCGCTTTTTATTAAAATAGCTGAAGACATTAAGGTTTCGGCCGATCGGATTATTATGGATTCGGTGCAGATCAAGTTTCGGGAGGTACTGAGAGTGGCCCTTTCCCACCTGGAGCTATACCGCCGGGCTTATGGCATGCCCCTAAAAAACCTGGAGGAAAAACGAAGCGAACTGGAAGAAAAACTGAGCAGTCTGGATCAGATCACCCGAGATTCCACCTTTTATTTGTTGCGCCATATTGATGAACTACTGGAGCAGATCCGGGCGGAGTTACAGGATGGTTCAGCCGGAATTCGGGATGTACTGTCTGCGGAAATGGCAGCGGTCTATGAAAAGAATCGGAATGCGAAACCGAAAGAATTGGAAAAAATGTTGATGGCCTTGCTGGAAAACCAGCTAACAGCCCATCTCAATGAACTCAGCGAGCGGGGACTGGCGAGTCTTTCGTCAGGGTATGAACATCTGGCAGAGATTCTCAATCAGAAGATCGATGACTTGAAGGCGTTTCTGGTAAAGGTGGTGGCGGAACTCTTCGGCATTAGCTATCAGGTTGATACCATGGCGCATACGCTGTCGTCCCGGGATGATTTCTATGTGAAGGTCAATCAGAAACCGGCGGCCTTTCTGCTGGATATGAATGATCTGGTTTACCTGTTGCCCCGGGGTTACGCCAATAAAAAGATCTATGCCCGCTATCAGAATAAGATGCAGACGGACGTGGAGCACAACATCAATAACATGATCTATAATTATCAGTACAAGATCCGCGAGAGTGTCAGGGAGTTTAAGGCGGTACTGGAGCGGGAATCGGACGCATTGAAACAGGATCTCAGCGAGTTGATGAATCGGGTCGTTGCCGACAAAGAAGCGAGCAGCCAGACGCTTGGTGAAAAAATTAAAGAACTGGACACCGTTTGCCAGCAGTTAACCGTCATATTATCAGAATTTTAAAGTAAATAATACAAGCTGTAGTAATGTTACTCGCTGCCGGACATTTAAAAGTAAAATAAAGCCATTAGCGGTATGATAAAAGAAAACAAATGCTTAAAGTAATCAAAGTCGACGAGTGACATGGACTTAAAAGAACGCGGGAAAAATTAAACCAGGATCCCTGCCGTTTTTGTAGTGCTTAAGAAAATAGAATCAGAGTATCTTGGGGGGATGGCAGGAAACCAGGAAAGTGGTATTATGCCCTTCCTACAGAGTTATTCGGTCTGGTTGTGATTTGATCGCTTGTAAGAGCTATTACGAGCTGACACAAGATCAGGTTTTAAACCAATGGCGGAGAGTTACGAGATAATAGCAATTATATTAAAAGGAAAAGATGACAACGTCTCTTTTAGAAAGTGGTCACTATGTTTACAAATAATCAGGATGGATTGGAATTGTCGACGTTAATGTTGATTAATGCGGCCGAGCGCAGAGGGATTCAAGTCGAGATCCTGGATCTTGAGGATAATTTTATTCGCTTGAAGAAAGGCGATAAAATAGAATATGTCAAGCAAGCGACCCGGACATCCGCTGACACTTATATTGCGCCACTAATTATGGAGAATAAGGAAGTCACCAAGGTGGTTCTTCGCGAAAAAGGCATCCGGGTGCCGGCGGGGATTATGGTCAAATCGACTACTGAGGCCATGGCTCACTATCAAGAATTCCGGGGCAAAGACATTGTGGTAAAGCCCAAATCCTCCAATTTTGGGATTGGGATTGTGATTCATAAAAATATTCAGTGTGAAAAATGCTACCAGCTTGCAGTGAATCAGGCGTTTACCCATGATACTTCGGTGCTGATTGAAGAATTTGTGCCAGGCAAAGAGTACCGCTTTCTGGTTATTGATGATGAGGTGGTGGGGATTCTCCATCGGGTACCGGCCAATGTGGTAGGTGACGGAGTTCATTCGATTGCCGCGCTGGTAGTGAAAAAAAACCAGAATCCGCTCCGGGGTAAAGGTTATGTGTCACCGCTAGAAAAGCTGCGATTGGATCACACTGAAATTGCCTTTCTCAGTGAACAGAATAAATCGATTGAGACCATTCCTGAGGTTGGCGAAACCGTCTATCTCCGGGAAAATTCCAACATCAGTACTGGTGGTGACAGTATTGATTTTACGGATGCGATCAGCGCTGATTACAAGGCCATTGCCGTTAAAGCTGCTCAGGCGGTGGGGGCTAAAATCTGCGGTGCGGACATCATCATCCAAGATCTTCAAAAAGTCCCTGACGACAAGAATTACAGTATCATCGAACTGAATTTTAACCCGGCTTTACATATTCACAATTATCCCTTTGTTGGTGAGAACCGCCATGTCGATGACAAGGTGTTGGATCTGCTGGGATTTTAAACGGGTGCTAATAAGGCATGAATAGGGGTATCTCTTAGATCGTTTGAGCACCTTTAATGGGTGCTTTTTTCAATCGGTTTATGGTGATTAAAAAGCGAGTATGATAAAAAAAGCAAAACTTCTCCGGGCGTAATTGTAATAATTTGGGGTATGAACAGATAACAATACAAAAAAATGAGCGCAAAGAGGGAAAAGTTATGGAATATGATGCAATTATTATTGGTGGGGGATTGTCAGGCCTGACCGCCGCGAGTCTGTTGGCAAAAAGCCGATTAAAGGTGGTTGTGATTGAAAAAAGCTATAATCCCGGCGGCTCCTGCGGGATTTTTAAACGTAATGGCGCGACCTTTGATATTGGCGCGGCGATCCGTTACGTCGAACTGGCCACGCCCCGGACGATCGAGCGCTATACCAATAAAAACGGTGGAGCGGTAGCCGGTCCCAAACAGATGCTGGGGCAGCATATGTTTAAGCGGCTTCATACCCGGACCGAATGGGACAATCTGTTCTGCTGCGGCGAATCGACCGTGATGGGCACCGGCACCCCAACCGTGACCACATCGGGGATTTCGGCGGCAAATATAGTGCTCAAGAAACGGGGCCTGCAGCCCTATGTTTATCAGCCAAAGCGAAAGAAGATGGTGCGGCTCCTAGACAAACCGGTGACCGCCGAGAAACTGTATGCCGATGTCCCGGCCGAAATTCGGAGTCTGATGCAGAAAGCCTCCCGCTGTGAATACTGTGAGCATCCCTATTGCTCGATTGGGATGCAAGCCCGGGGGCGGGATCTGGATATCCGTGGCATCATGCGCCGGGTCACGGTGGGAAATCTGGTCGGCGCCAGGAAACGGCTGGAAACCTATTGCGATGAACACCAGATCAGGATTGAAACAACACCGTTGGATCTGGCCCTTTGCGAAAGTCGCTGTATTCAGAACACCAGAAATAGTAAGCCGGTGGCGATTCAGGCCGTGATCGATGGGTTGCTGGGGTAGATGGAGGTGGTTGCGATGATGGATTTTAAAAAAGACGATGCAAACGGAACAGTGGCTGACGGGAACGATTATGATGTGATTGTCATTGGTGCCGGGATTGCCGGATTGACCAGTGCCGCCTATACTGCCAAAGCCGGTTATACGACCCTGCTCTGTGAAAAAAATGAAAAACCCGGGGGGTTGGTGGGGAGTTTTAGTCGCAATGGTTTTACCTTTGACGCCGGCATTCGGGCTTTTGAAAACTCGGGGATTGTTTTTCCGATGCTTGCGCAGCTGGGAATTGCTATCGAGTTTGTCAAAAATCCAGTGATGATCGGCATTGAAGATACCCATATGACTTTAAAAGGGGTGGAAAGTCTAGCTAATTATGCTGCCATGTTGATTGCGAAATTTCCCGAAAATCAAGCGGAAATTGCCGCCATAATCAGTGAGATCCATAAAGTAACCGGGTACATGGATGTACTCTACGGCATCGAAAACCCACTGTTTAAGGATTTGACTATGGACAAGGACTATCTGTTTAAAACCCTGCTGCCATGGTTGCTTAAATACCAGGTGAATATTCGCAAAGCCCAGAAACTCAGTGAACCGATCGAGGATTATTTGCGGCGCTTTACCAAAAATCAAGCGCTGATCGATGTCATCATTCAGCATTTTTTTGAAAAGATGCCGACTTTTTTTGCCCTCAGTTATTTTGGCTTATACAGCGATTATAGCTATCCGATCGGTGGTACCGGGCGGCTGGTTACCGCGCTGCGTGATTTTATTGCTGGCCATCAGGGCGAGCTGGCGCTAGGCACCGAGATCAGCCAGATCGATGTCCGCGCCCGACGGGTGACCACCCGGGATGGCCGCTGCTTTGGTTATCGGGAACTGATCTGGTGCGGGGATATGAAGGCGCTTTATACTGCCGTTGATTTTGCAAAATCAGGGGAACACAGCCGTCGGGTCCGAGAACAGCAACAAAAGATCCGCCAAAATAGGGGCGGGGATTCGATTTTCACCCTCTACCTGGAGGTTAATCTGGAGTCGTCTTATTTTGCTCAGCGCTGCGGCCCTCATTGTTTTTATACCCCCAGCAAGGCCGGTCTTTCGGCCATCCAGTCGGAACACTGGCAGGCGGTGCTGGCAGATCCGAATCGATCGGCGATCGATTTGCAGAGTGCTCTGAAAGCCTGGGTCCGGGAATATCTGGAACTGACCACCTACGAGATTTCCTGCCCGGCGCTCCGCGATCCGGCCCTAGCCCCAGCCGGAAAAACCGGGGTGATTGTCAGCACCTTAATGGATTATCGGCTGGTTAAAGCCACTTTTGAAGCGGGCTGGTATCCGGCCTTTAAAGCCTTATGCGAAGAGCAGATAATGGCGGTGCTGGAAAACAGCGTTTTTCGCGGCTTGACCGAACAGGTTGAGCAGCGTTTCAGTTCCACCCCCTTAACGATTGAGCGGATTACTGGAAATTCCGGCGGGGCTATTACCGGCTGGGCCTTTTGCGACGAGGGGACCGCCGGAAAATTGCCGGCGGTTAACCAGTTTCGAAAAATTGTCAAAACCATTGCGACCCCGCTGCCCCATATTTCTCAGGCCGGGCAATGGACCTTTAGTCCCTCAGGACTGCCGGTCTCGATCCTGACCGGTAAGCTGGCGGCAGACGCGGTGATCAAGCGGCTCGCAAAACAGGACCGAGCGGGTCAATCCGGTGATGCTTCAGGAGCCGGCCGATGATCATCGTCGGGGCCATGATGGTGCTGGGGCTGGTGGCCAGCTGGATACTTTTTTATCGTTTTCCCGGATTGGAGCGAGGTGATCCGCAAGATCCAGGCAAAAACACACCCCAGCTTTCGATTATTATCCCGGCCCGGAACGAAGAACAAAACCTGGTCTTGCTGCTGGGCGATTTAAAAAAGCAGACGCGTGACATTCACGAAATTATCTGCGTCGATGACGGCTCCACCGATCAAACCGCCAGCATTGCCACGGTTTTAGGGGCTCGACTGATTACAGCGACCCCCAAACCAGCTGGCTGGTTGGGCAAGTCCTGGGCCTGCCAGCAGGGCGGGGCGGCCGCTACCGGGGCACTGCTTCTATTTCTGGACGCCGATGTACGGCTGAGTCCGGCCGGGATCGGCAAGCTGTTAAAGGCCCATCAAAAAAACGGTTGGGTGATCTCAGTGATGCCCTATCATCAGATTAAGAGCAAAACCGAATCGTTGTCGCTGTTTTTTAATTGCATCCAGATGGGGGCCAATGGCCTGGGCTTGCCGGCGGGGCGTAAAAAAAACAGCCACCCTTATCAGATCGGCCTCTATGGTCCGGTGATCATGATCAGTCGGGCCGATTATCAGGCCGTCGGCGGTCATGTCGCCATTAAAGACAGCATCGTCGATGATATGGCGCTGGGTGAAAAACTCCGCGAAAAAGAAATTCCCTTTGCTCTGTTTCTGGGGGATCACGACGTTTCCTATCGGATGTACCGCGGTGGGCTACGAGAGCTGATCCAGGGTTGGACCAAAAACCAGGCCGTCGGGGCGGCGAAAACACCGCTGCTGATTCTAGTGCTGGTCTTTTTCTGGATCACCGCGGTAGCCTCGGCGCCGCTTTATCTGGCTCTTAATCTGGTCTGGCAGCAGTGGCTCAGGGCCGGGTTAATGGCCTTGTGCTATGGTATCTGGGTGCTGGAACTGAACCGCATCGCCCGGCATATCGGTAGCTTCTCAGTGATCAGTATCGTTTCTTATCCGCTACTGCTGCTTTTTTATCTGCTGATCTTTTTGCGTTCGCTGGTAAAAAAAATCCTGCGTCGCCCGGTGATCTGGAAAGACCGGGAAATTAGACTGGATAAATAAGAGAGGAGAAGCGCATGCGAATCATTTTTCTGCCCCAAGGATTGACAGTTCTTCTGTGTTTTATTGTCTGGCCGTTTCTTATGGTTGCAGCTGCCTTGATTTGTACTCGCTTGCCGGATCGTTTTTTTAACTATGCCACCTGGTTTTACCGGGCCCATCCCTGGGAAAAAGACGGGGAGATCTATGAAAGGTGGTTCCGGGTGCGGCGTTGGAAAAAATACCTGCCTGATGGCGGTTCGCTGGTCAAGGGCGGCTTTGAAAAGAAAAAGCTGGTCAGTTTTAAAAAAGATAATCTTGACAAATACCTGTTAGAATCCTGCCGCGCCGAAATGATTCACTGGTTGGCGATTCTACCATTCTGGATGTTCGGCTTTTTTACACCGCCAATTGTAATACTCTATATGTTGATTTTCGCCCTGGCCGTTAATCTGCCTTGCGTGATTGCCCAGCGCTATAATCGGCCGCGGATTGTCCGGATTATTAGAGCGGATCGGATTTAAATAAGTGGAGGAGATAAGTGTAACCTAATTGAATAAAAGGATGGTTATGCTTAACAAGTATTAAGAATGATGTTGTTAATAATTTCTGCAGAGTTCCGAATTTTACTATTATTAATGTTTGAGATGGTGTAAGATTGAATTAATTTAATCGAAAAAACAAAGGCGTTTTGAGTTATTCAAAGCGCCCTTTTTTTGGTTAAAAACGCACACTCAAAAGTGAAATGGAGGGCAGGGTCAATGATAAAAAGATGGTCACCAACAGCAGATCTAGTCATAAAGAATGTGACAGTCTATACTGTAGATCTATCAGTTTCCGAAATAAGGGGCGGAAAAACTGATTTTACGGTTATCGAAAATGGTTTTGTGGCAGCTAAAGATGGAAAAACAATTGCCGTAGGCAAGGATTTTGATGAAAAAATGGTCGGTTCGGAGACTCAGATTGTTGATGGGAGTGGCAAGGTCCTGATTCCGGGGCTCATTGATTCCCACATGCACGCGATGTATGCTGGTCTGGAACTGATGCATGTCAATTTAAAGAAGGCTAATTCCAAGAAGGAATGTATCGAACTTTTAAAAAGCAGAGTCGCCATCACACCAAAAGGGGAATGGATCCGCGGCAGCGAATGGAATGAACTGGTCTGGGAGATTAAAGAAGCCCCAACCAAAGCGGACCTGGATCAGGTGACCACTGATCATCCCATTGTTTGCAGTCGATTATGTCATCACGTTTGTGTGGTCAATTCAAAAGTTCTGGAACTTGCGGGCATCAATAGCGATACAAAAGATCCCGATGGCGGACAGATTGGGCGCGATAGCGATGGCAATCCCAATGGACTTTTGTATGAAGCGGCGGCAATGGGAATGGTTGAGTCGATGATACCGGAGTTAACCGAAGCGCAACGGCTATTAGGCATTGAAGAAATGGGCAAGGTGATGAGTGCGGCAGGGATCACCAGTTGCATTGATGCCAATCTGACACCCGATGATATGAAGGCCTACTTACAAGCTGCCAATAACGGGAAATTATCCTACCGGGCCAATCTGATGTTTTACCTGGACAAGGCGGCCGGAGATATTCCATTTCATTTAAAGCGCATTGAAGAAATGCCGGCAGTAACCGGGTTTGGCAACGAAATGGTCAAGATTAATGGCATCAAGATCCTTTTTGATGGAATTCCGGTAACCGGCACCGCGGCGATGCGAAAGCCTTATGAGCATCTTTCGGAAACAAGTGGCGAAACAACCATCTCGGCAGCGGAAATGTTCGAAGTTGCTAAGTTAGGGGCCCGGTACAATTGGCAGATTGGCGTTCATAGCTGCGGCGATAAATCAGCGGACATCGCCATTGCAGCATTTATTGAAGCCTACAAGGTGAATAATAATGATGCCAGACACTATATCATTCACCATGCCGTCATGCAGCCCGATCAGATTCCGTTGCTTGAAGCCTATAACATTCCCATTACGGTTCAGCCAACCATCAATTCACTGATGGGCGAACAAAGTATTATCGGTGATGAGATGGCAGGACGATATATGCAGTATAAAACCTTTATGGATGGCGGCGTTCTGGTCGGCGGTAGTTCAGATTGCCCCGTTGTGGATTGCAATCCGTTTTTGGGCATCCATAGTGCCATCACCCGGCTAAGCGTGGCTGACGGCGTGGTCTGGAGTCCCGAACAGGTTTTGACACCGGCGCAAGCTTTGATTATGTGGACAAAAAGTTCAGCCTATTTTTCACATGATGATGATAAAATGGGCTCGATTGAAGTCGGTAATTTGGCCGATTATGTCTTAATTGATACACCCATACTAACAGCTACGCCGGAAGAAATTCTTAACACGACGGTGGCTAAAACCATTTTAAGCGGCAGGATCGTTTACGAAGCATAGTTTAGACACTCTTTGCGGTGGAATTGACTTTCCCCAGTGAAGAGTGTTTTTTGTATTGAATTTGTCGAGTGCAGCAAAAAAAACGCAACACGCATTGAAAAAATCGAATTATTTCGGTATACTTAAAGGCAGCTAACGGCTTTATGAGACAATCCAGAATGGAAAGGCAGGCACTATGGAGCTGCAATATTATTTTGCCGATGATTTTTCGGCGTTTGAAGATTATTTTGCCAAGATCAGAAATTCGGTCCGGCGTTATCAGAAAAACGAGCCGGTCAACGGCTTTGGAGAGCCGATGGATGAGATGTATTATATCACCTGCGGCACGATGTCTGGTTCCTTTATTCATGAATCTGGTAATGTCAAAACTTCGTCATTTTACGGCAAGGGTTATCTGGCACCCCTTTATTTTCCTGGGGAAATTGAAATGATGCGATCCTTTGCTTTTACCGCTGTGACTGATCTGGAAGTCTATGTCTTTAATCGGATTGGCTTTGAGCGGTATGTTAACACCAATCCGGCCCTGAACGTGGCGATGTATCGTGCCTATATTAAATTGGTTTCTTTAAATGGTCAGGAATTAGCCAACCAGTTATTTTCAACCGGGATGGAAAAGATCTGCAATTTCTTTTATATCTATTTGAAAAACACCAATGATCATAACCAGTGGATTCCCTTTTCGCAGCAGGCCATTGCCGAATTTGTAGGTCTGAACCGGGCCAATGTGGCCAAATATCTTAAAGTACTCAGGGAAGAAAAGGTTATCGATACCCAGAGAAACCATATAATTGTGATAAATATGGAAAAACTACGTCGGTTTTGCTCAAATAACATTTAAACTTTCTTAAAATAATAAAATTTACAAAAATAAGCGTCCTTATGTCTTTTGCGAGACAGAAGGACGCTTTAAAATTTGCTAAGATAACGGTAACGATTGAAACTTTTAACGGTCGATCGGGGAACCCGGTAGCGAAATTACTTTTGATCAAAATCTAACTAATATAATGGAGGAAAAAAATGAGCGATGTTCAAGCCTTACAACAGCAACGCGGTAAACTGTATAGTGATTTCTATTCAAACACAATTCCCGAGCGGATGCCGATCGGGATAACGCTGCCCCAGCATCTGGTCGCAGAATATGGTGGTCAGAACCTGTTTGATTTTCAATTCAATTATGCGATGCTGGCTGATCCGGCCCAGGAGCTGTGTACAAAAATCTATTCCGATTCCTGTCTGGTGGCACCGGCAAATTTTCTGTTGTCCCGGACGCCGTCGATGTATCAGCTTTATGGCTCCCAGTCCTTTGTAATGGGGAATGGTGGTTTTGTGCAGCATCCTGAGGTGGTCGGGATGATGGATGACGAGTATCCGCAATTGATTGACAAACCCTTTGATTTTCTGGTCGAGACCGTCATCCCGCGGCAGCATAAAAACCTTGATCCCCAGAATCCGATTAAAATGGCCACCGCCATCCAGATGGGCAAGCTGGCTCTGCAAAATGACGAAATGGCCTTTCTGCCGACCTTTTTTGAATTGATCCAGACTCATGGCTATTATCCCGGCAGTCCCTTGGGCTCCTTTAATTTCACCGAAGCCCCACTGGACTTTATTGCCGATCAACTGCGCAGCTTTTCCGGCATCAGCATGGATGTCCGACGGCATAAAACCCAGCTTCAGGAAGCCGCCGCGGCGGTAATGCCGCTGCTCTATCATTGGGGGTTGCCGGGTAATATCCATCCCCAGGGATCGGTCTTTATTCCACTCCATATGCCGACCTTTATGCGGGAAAAGGATTTTGTCGAGATTTATCTGCCTTCTTATAAAACGATGCTGCAACAGTTTGCTGCGGTGGGCGCCCGTCCTAATATGTTTTGTGAACACGATTGGAGCCGTTATCTGGATATCCTGCAGTCGGAAATCCCGGCTGGTTGTCAGCTGGCTTTTGAATATGGCGATCCCCAGACCATCAAAGATAAGCTGGGCAAAAAATTTCTGCTGACCGGCTTATTCCCCAGCAGTTCATTAAAGACCGATACGCCGGCCCAGATTGTTGACCGCGCCAAGGCCTTCCTGGATATTATGCTCCCCGGCGGCGGTTATCTGTTTGGCTTTGACAAAAACCCGCTGACCCTGAAGGAAGTGAATCTGGAAACCCTGGCCGCCTTAACCGCGTATATCCGCGACCATGCCACTTACGAAACCCCCGGCGCCGCTTTTGGTACACCGCTGAACAGCGAAGGCTTTGTCTATGATGAGCGCCTGGTGCCCAAGCCCAAGTCTCAATATTTGTTTGACTGGGAAACATTTAAACAAAGCTATCCGCTGACCCCGGATTTTGCCCGGGCCAATTTTGAGCGGTTCAGCCATGAAACCTTTGATTTTTATATGAACCTGTTAATTTAAGACACAGCAAGAAGGAGCAATTATGATTATAATCGGAGAAAAAATTAATGGCAGTATTCCGGCGGTTAAGGAGGCGATCGACAAGCGTGATGCCGCTTTTATTGCCGACCGGGCGGTCAAACAGGCGGCAGCAGGGGCGGATTTTATTGATGTCTGCGCCAGCACCACTCCGGAGCTGGAGATACAGACCCTGAAATGGCTGATCGAAGTGGTTCAGGAGACCGTGGAAACGCCGCTGTGTATTGATAGTCCCAATCCCCGGGCGATTGAGGCGGTGTTTCAATACGCCAATAAACCAGGGCTGCTCAACTCCATCTCAGAAGAAGGGGACAAGTGCGCCGTGCTGTTACCGCTACTGGCTGGCAACAGCTGGGAGGTGGTGGGGCTGACCTGTGACAATAACGGGATTCCCTGCGATCTGGAAACAAAGCTCAAAATCACGGTGAGTATGGTCGAAAAGGCGGACAAATTTGGCATCACCCCGGATCGGATCCATATTGATCCGTGCGTGATGGCGCTGTCGACGGAAAACAATTCGCTGCTGAATCTGGAGGCGGAAATCCGGGCCATCAAAGCCCTCTATCCGACCATCCATGTAACTGGTGCCATCAGCAATATCTCCTTTGGTTTGCCACTGCGGCCGCTGCTCAACAAAACCGCGATGGCCTTCGCCATTGCCGCGGGAATGGACTCGGCCGTACTGGACCCGTTGAACCGGGACATGATGGGCACCATCCTTGCCACCTATGCCCTGCTGGGGCAGGATAGACATTGCCGTAAATACAGCAAGGCCTACCGGGCCGGGGTGATTGGGGCGGTAGTAAAATAAGTTACACAGTTTTAAACAAAGGCGCCCTTTTTAATAAAGAGCCGGGATGGTCCTCGCTCACAAGCGAATTTTTCAAAAAAAGAATCGGCTTCCGCCAGCTAATGTCGCTGGTAGAAGCCGATTCTTTTAGTCATTTTAGTACTTCATAACCGTCGATCACATTGTTTAAAGCTGCCAGTCGCTAAAGTAAATAAAAATTCGTGTGCACTCTTTTAGGTTAATGAAGCTTTCTCAGTTCCAGTTTTTTCTTTGAATACTCGTCATCATCAATTTCGCCTAAAACGTAACGTTCATTTAATATCTCTAAAGAACGATCAGCAGGCGGCTGATTTGTATAGCTCGCTGAATGGTGAATTCCATTTTTTGAGAACCAGACAATAGCGACGACAATTAATACAATTAGTAAAAGCATAAACATAATACCACCTCCTGCCATGCCCATCAATCCAAATCCATGTGAGGACCCAAACAGACCGAGGCCGCACCAATTAAAGGGATTTAATCCCATCATTTTATTTCACCTGCTTTCTCAATTTTTGTAGCTAAGTATATCATTCTGTACGTTTAGCTTATCATGATGTTGTGTAGAAATTATGGAGATTAAAATAATCACGATTTAATTTTTGACGATTGCGATATTGCCGATTCAGTTTAATGATCTGTGCGTTGTTTGTGCTATTTGAAAAAGATTAATATCTAAAATTTGCCGTTTTTCTCAGATTATTGGAAAAGTCAGTTTGAATAGCAGGTCTTTTTTTATTGCCAGCGATGTTAGAATAATACTATTTTCAACCGAGTCGATGACGGGATTTTACCATTTGATGAAATCGCAGGCGGTAGTGTTGGAAAACAAGCGGGAATATTCATAAAATGATGCGATTTCGTCCATATCTTCAATAATTTTATTCGGATATAATACAGATATTACAAAAACGAAGGAGTTGAGACGAGAACACATTTTAAACGATACCAAAGGATTGAGAACAGGAGGAGAAGGCTTTGAAAATATTGATACTGGGTGGTTTTCTGGGTTCCGGAAAAACATCGGTGCTGCTCCAGCTGGCTCAATATCTGGTGCAGCAATATCCCGGCAGTCAAATGAGTCAGGTGGCGATCATTGAAAATGAAATTGGTCAGATCGGCATTGACGACAAGTTGCTGCGGGGCAATGGCTATACGGTCCGGGATATTTTCTCCGGATGCGTCTGCTGTAGTCTTAACAGCGATTTGCTGTCAGGCGTGCAGGAAATAAAAAGCACGATTGATCCGGAATGGCTGATCATCGAAGCGACCGGAGTGGCCTTTCCCGATAAGATCGCCGAATCACTGTTTACTAACCTGGGGATTGCCGCCCAGATTGTCACCCTTGTTGACGCCAGTCGCTGGCAGCGGATTCGGATGCCGCTGGCAAATCTGATTGAAGGACAGCTAAATGATGCCCACCTGATTCTGATTAATAAAACTGATCTGGTGGAGGAAACCGTATTGCGGGAGGTTGAAGCTGACCTCTGGGAACTGAATTCAGATGCGGCAATCTATCTGATCAGCGGAATTAAACCCATTGATGAACGGCTGCTTAAGGTGATCCAGAATGGCTGACTACAAGATCAAAATCAGAAATAGTGAGCAACTGAGCAAACGCAAAAGCTATCAGATTGTGACCACTTTGCATGAAGGAGCGGTGGCCATGGCCGGGGAAACTGTGTTTCAGGAGAAATCTTTTAAGGCCCTAAATACCGTCATCCAGGAAGAATTTGCGGCAATCAATCAATGGATTGCCGCGCGCGGTGGGATTGTTGGTCATCTCAAAAGCTTTCTTGCAACAACGGGACAGACCGCGATGATCTCGACAACCGGTGATCAGGTAATTTGTCGCCTGCAGCCAGCCGCCGCAGACGGCAGCAATGGGGTTTTAGTCAGTATTGCGCTGATCGTTTTTGCTATTCCCCCGAATGATTTGGAAGCGCGGCTGATTGATCTTTTTGAGCAACTGGAATACGCCCAGAAAAAAGGAGAAAGCCATGACCGATAAAAACCAGCCAGCCGAAAGCCGGATCTATAGCGATGAACACGGCAACCAATTTAAAATGGATGTGATAAAGCATTTCAGCTTTGGTGATAAACAGTATGTATTGACCCGGGAGCAGCGACTCCACCACCATCATGACGAAAGCTGTGATTGCCATGATCACCATCACCAACCGGCCGAAACCGCCAACGAAGATCTCTATGTTTTTGAATGGTGTGATGGACCTGACGGCCCAGCCCTGCTGGCGGTCAGCGAGGCAACCCTTAAGGCATTGGAGCCCTTTCTGGCCGGGCTGGAAATTAAAAATAATGAAGAGAAATTAGGAGAACAAAGCATGATCATCATCGGAGAAAAAATCAACGGCGCCATTCCCGCCACGGCTAAAGCCATTGCGGCGCGGGATGCCGAGTATATTACGCATATGGCCCGGATTCAGACGGCGGCCGGGGTGGACTATATCGATGTCTGCGCTTCAGTCGAGAATAACGTTGAGCTGGAGACCATGAAATGGCTGATCGACATCGTCCAGGAAGTCACCGAGACCCCGATTGCAGTGGACAGCCCCAACGAACAGACCTGCATTGCGACCATGAACTACTGCAACAAACCGGGGCTCTTTAACTCGGTTTCGATGGAAGGCAACAAGGTCGATGTCGGATTTGCGGCCATTGCCGACACCAGCTGGGAATGTGTGGCACTGTTGAACAGCGACAAGGGCATCCCCAAAACCGCCAAGGATCGGCTGGATGTGTTTGCCGATATTATGGCCAAAGCTAAAGCATACGGGATTGACCCCTCGCGACTGCATATCGACCCACTGGTGGAAATGCTCTGCACCTCGGAAGAGGGAATCGCGGTGGTGACGGATGTGATCCGGGAGATCAAGAATCAATACCCGACCATCCACGTTACCGGGGCGATCAGCAACATTTCTTTTAATCTGCCGGCCCGCAAAACGGTTAATATGGGCTTTACTGTCATGGCGATGATGGCCGGGTTGGACAGTGCTATCCTTGATCCCACTGATCGGGATTTAATGGGGATCATCTTTGCCACCGAGGCCTTGATGGGGGAAGACGAATATTGCGTCGAATATATCCGGGCTTACCGCCAGGGAATTCACGGCGCGGTAAAAAAATAACAGTTTAGGGTTAACGTGTTAATCACACATTTATATAAAATCGACTATAATAGGAGGAAGAAAACATGTCAAAAATTACAGAAGTGAAAGAATTGGTGGAAGCAGGGAAGTCCAAGAAGATCGGGGCAGCGGTCCAGGAAGCGTTGGACGCTGGTGGCCAGCCAGCCGAAATTCTCCAGGCGATGGTGGATTCGATGAGCGTAGTCGGGGATAAGTTCTCGGCTGGTGAAATTTTCGTACCGGAAATGCTGATTGCCGCCAAGGCGATGTCCAAAGGGGTGGATGTGTTACGGCCCTTGATGACCGGTGACAACGCCGCTTCACTGGGAACCTGCGTCATCGGAACGGTCGCTGGGGATCTTCATGATATCGGTAAAAACCTGGTTTCGATGATGATTGAAAGTGCCGGCTTTACGATGGTGGATCTGGGTGTGGATGTACCTGCTAAAAAATTTGTGGAAGCGGCCAGAGAAAATGACAATGTGACCTTAATCGCCTGCTCGGGACTTTTGACCACTACCATGCCCGCCTTAAAAGAAGCGGTTGCCACCATTAAAGCCAGTGGCCTGAGTGACTGCAAAGTAATTGTCGGCGGTGCCCCGGTAACGCCGGAATTCGCCGCGGAAATCGGGGCTGATGGTTATGCCGCTGACGCCGGATCGGCGGCGGTTAAGGCTAAAGAACTGGTTAAGTAAGAATTAATTGCTAAGAACTAAAAATAAAAGCATAAATAAGGGGAGGATACAAGATGAATCAGAGAGAGAATTTTTTTGCGATGATCGAGGGAAAAAAGCCGGAGTTTATACCGAATATCATGGAACTATATAAAATCTGTGTTGGTGGAGCTGATTGTGCTGATCAGCCAACAATGGGAGGCATAGATGTTTTTGGTGTCAATTGGATTTTGACAAAAGAAGGCGAAATGCCTGAGCCAAATAAATTTTTATTTGATGATATCGCCGACTGGAAAGAATATGTCAGTTTTCCAGATGTGAATACTTTAGGTATTGAACAAGCAGCCAAAATGGAACTGGAGGGTGTGAACCGGGACGAGGTGATTATTAATGTTTATAGTCCAACCGGATTATTTGAGCGACTGGCTGCTTTTATGGGCTTTGAAAATACGCTTTGTTCACTGGTTGAAGATCCTGATTCCTGTCGGGAATTTTTCGAAGCTTTTGCCGACTATAAAATTGCCTGTATGAATCGTTTTATTGATGCTTATCAGCCAGATGTCATTACCTATCTAGATGATTTAGCGACTGCCAACGGACTATTTATGTCACCAAAAGTTTATCGTGAAGTCATCAAACCTGCTCATCAACGGATTGTCGAGGCAGTGACGTCCAGAGGTGTAATATTTTGTCAGCACACCTGCGGAAAATGTGAAAAGATTATTGAAGATTACGTGGAAATGGGGGCAAAAATCTGGAGTTCGGCCCAGATCAGTAATGATCTGGAAGGGATTATGAAAAAGTATCAAGGTCAACTCATTGTCGAAGGTGGCTGGGATTCATCAGGTCCAGCCAGCTATATTGGCGCTTCAACAGAAGAAGTTGTCACAGAGACTATCCGCTGTGCCAAACAGTATGGAAAATACGGGAATTTCATACTCTTTCCAACTTTGCTGAATGAAAATGGAAACTCTCTATTTGTTGGCGATTCACGGTTAGGCTCGATGATTGAAGCATGGCACAGAGTCGAAAAACTCGCATGAAACAGGCGATACTGACTGGACTAATCGGTGGGGTCATGGGTTTGATCATGAGTTTTCTGATGAACTGGTTACGGGTTCCAATCCCCGAAACAGTGCTGGCAAACGCCATTGGCAACGGCATCAGCGGCTTGCTCAGCGGGTTTATGGGTGGTTTTATCGGGTTGCTGATGTATATGAAAAAAGGCACGGTGCCAGAAAAATAATCACATTCTAAAAAACGACAGCAACACAGCGCTTCCAACCCGCTGTGTTGTTTTCATCTTTACAAAAAACAACGTTTTTATTTTAATATTGTTTTTAAAAAAATCATGCTATACTGATAAAAATAACAGATTAAACTAAACAGGTGAAGCAATGGATCAATCCGAAACCCTCCAACCAACACAAAAACGCCTCAGCGACCTGGTTGACATCAAAACCCTCCAGGAAATTCTCGACGCCTTCACTACCACTACCGGCCTGATGGCCAATATTGTCGATGGCGAAGGGGTTTCAATCTTTCCGCGCAAGGGAATTAAGAAATGCTGTAAATTCTGCCGTATTATCTACAGTCTGGAAGGCGGCAAGAACCGCTGTCAGGCGGCTTACAAACGGGCCGGCAAGCAGGCGGCGCTGTTTGGTGAGCCCTATATTTTCCGTTGTCCCTCAGGCTTGATTGAGTGGGCGGCGCCGATTGTCTTAAATGGTGAGCATGTCGGCACGATTATCTGCGGCCAGGTGCTGATGTGGGAGCCGGAGGAGTTTTTCTGGATTGAACTCAGGAAGATGAACCAGGCAATCACTGATGATTTTGAGGAATTGTTTGAAGCGGTGGGGGAGCTGGCCATTGTTACCGGCAATCAGGTCCAGGCCTCGGCCTACCTGTTGTATGTAGTGGCCAACTATATTATGAAAGCCGGCTGGGAAAATTTTGAACAGTCCCGGGAGTTTGCCCGCCAGCGCACGCTCTACCATGCCGAAATCGAAAACCATAAAAGTCGGGAAGAACAAGCGGACAAAAGCGATCGCCGGTCGCTGCTTGATGAGGATGAAATCATCGTCCAGCTGCAGCAAAACCGTAAAAAAGCGAAAGCTTATCTGGAGGGGCTGATCTCCGGACTGCGCTATGAAGCCCACCAGAATCTGGCCCAGTTGCGGGCCAAAATGACCGAGCTGCTGGTGGTACTGTCCCGGGTAGTCAACCGGATCGGGCTGGCAATGGCACCGTTTCTGCACATCAACGATCAGGCCATCGGCCAGATCTATCAGACCACTTCGCAAGAAAACATCTCGGTCATCACGTCCAAGGCCGTTGATGCTTATCTGGAACAGCTTGAGGCCGCAGCAGTCAAACCGGAAAACCCCAATATCAGCTTGATGACCGACTACATTGACAAGCATTACCCCGACAACCTGACCGTGGAGGCGATCGCCGACGCTGCCTGTCTCAGTCCCGGTTATGCTGGCCGGATCTTTAAAGAGCAGCTGGGGTTGTCGATCATGGATTATGTCTTAAAAGTTCGGATTGACAAATCCAAGAAACTGCTGCTTAATCCCCACTATCAGATTCAGGCCATTGCCGAAAAGGTCGGCTATGGGGATGCCGGCTATTTCACCAAGGTGTTCCGTAAATTTGAAGGAATCACCCCGACGCAGTTCCGGAAAATACACAAACGATAAGAGGCCGAATATGGAAAAAGTATTAATCGAATTACAGCAGGCCATCGAAAACGGGGAAACCCAGATCGCCATGAATAAAACCAAGGAAGCCCTGAATTATGGCATCCGCACTGATAAGATTATCCAGACTGCGATCAACCCGGCTTTTAAGGATCTCGGTCAGAAAATGTTTGACGGCGAGATCTATGTCACCGATGTGCTGATGGCCTCCCGGGCTGCGCACGCAGCGATGTATGTGATGGAACCGATTCTGTCCCGTTCAACCGGCTCCTCCAAAGGGATTGTGGCGATTGGCACGGTGGCTGGGGATCTCCACGACATCGGCAAAAACCTGGTTATCATGATGCTTCAGGGCAGTGGTTACACGGTCATTGATCTGGGCATTGATGTACCGACAGAAACCTTTATTGCCGCCGTCCGGATGCATAAACCCGATGTGCTGGCCTTATCCTCGTTGCTGACCACCACCCTGCCGGAGTTGGATAATATGATCGATGCCCTTGAAGCGGCGGGACTGCGCGCCCAGGTCAAGGTGATCATCGGCGGAGCCCCGGTGACGGCTGAATATGCCGGCCGGATCAAAGCCGATGCCTACGCCAACGACCTGTTTGAAGCCACCGAGGCGGTAGCGGATCTGGTTAAGAATCGGATTGGGAAGTATGCCGTCTGAATGGCGCTTTTTTGAGTAAGGGCAGGCACAACAGTCAGTTATCACAACAAAAGGGTGGTCACTAATCAATTTTTGGTTAGTGACCACCCTTTTTTCAGTTTTCAGCCAGCTGGATCAGTTCAAATGAAAGATCCAGGTGCAGCAGATCATCTTTGTTTTTCAAGTCAGTTTGACCGATTTCTTTGATCCGTTCCAACCGGTATACAATCGTAGCGCGGTGAATAAACAAGTCTTTGGCAGTCTGAACCGCATTGTGATTGTTATTGAGAAACACGCGCAGGGTGTGGACATAGTCGCTATGATTCTTTTGATCATAATCAAGAAGCCGCGTGAGGATAGGCGAAAGCAGCAATTGGCTCGGCAATTCGGCGGTGATCTGATTGAGCATGTAGGGCAGTACTGCGTCACAGAATTTATGGATCGCTTTCGTGGGATCGGTGCGGGTGCCGATTTCCAGGGCGATTTCGGCCTCGCGAAAATATTCTTTCAGTTGGCTTAAGCCAACCGTGTAATTGCTGTAGCCTACTTTAAAATTACCTTCTTTGACCAGCCGATTGAATTTCTTAAAATACCCATCCCGGGATTCCTCAAGGTGATCGAGGTTGATGATTACCAGAATACTGTGGTTGTGGGAAAAGGCAAAGGTCTGGCGAAAATCCTGCATGATCACATTGCAAAAATAGGTGGTCGTGGTGTGGTAAAGATCCTGAGAGCTGGGTTTGATATGGACCACACAATAACGATTGGTTTGCGACCAACCCATTTGTTGCAATGCTTTCTCAAAAGCAGTTTGGTTATAGGCGTTGCCCAATATAATATGCTCAAGCAGGGTCGCCAATTGACTATTCTTACTGCGCAAAAAGGTGGCAAGATAATCAGGATCCTGAACCAGCTGCTGTGATAAATATTCTAAAATCTGGCTGTCACTATCCGAGAAGGGTTGGGCGGTTTCGGGGACAATGATCCGAAAAAGAAAGGTGTCATTGAGAAAAATGTTTTTGCACAGGGTCCGAAAGGGCATCACTTCGGCTGGATAGATAAAAACATTTTTTTCATTCTTGATTTTCTTGTAGACGGCATCATTTTTAAACAAGTTGACCTGCTCGATGGGGATCCGTCCCGATTCGTCAAGATGTAAGTTCGGGGAGTCATATGAGGCATGCATCGTTGAGTGGGCAACCATATAAAAATCACCGTTCATCACAAACATATCATTTCCCAAAATTGGTTGGGAAATATCCGCCAGCTGTTGCAGCGATTTTTTCTCGCGCAGACAACGCAGCAGTTTTAAATTCCAGTTTCCATAAATATCGTAAATTTCATGAATGACATTACTTAGTTCAAAAATATCGGTAGTATCGGCAATTACCAGCAGCTCCAGCGCATCATTATAGTAGCTGGGCGGGGGCTCGCCAATGCAGATCAAGGATGAAGCCGGCATAAAGGTCAGCTCGGGTGGCAGTTTTTCAGCACTGGATATATATAATGTGTGGGAATCTAAACAGGTCTGACCGGCATAAAAAAGCAGATGGGCCAAGTGTAATAAAGATCCTGAGCTACCAATGTTGTCATCTTTTACAAGGGTTGTCAGTTTTTCTTTCAGTAGGGTTAAAGACAGTTCATCGCTGTTCACCTCCTTATACATAGTGTATAGATCAAGACAAGAAAAGTCAATCAGCTTGTATAATTTACAGTTTCGTAAATATCTCGTAGAATAAAAATATCAACGAAGTACAAATTTAAGGAGGATTATTGATATGGCATTAACCCCGAAGGAAAATTATTTAAACGCTATCAATCACAAAAAAACCGAATGGACCCCGGTCCACATTGCCGACTGTGACGTGCTGGGATTTGGCGCCCTGCCAGGACCCTGGATTGAAAAAGGACCACTGGGCGGCGGTTACGATGGCTTTGGTATTCGCTGGATTACCCCAGCTTCTGGCGGCGGCGCACCGATTCCGGCCCCCAATGAACATATTATGGATAGTGAGACCATTACAGATTGGCAAAAGATTGTCAAATTTCCCGATCTGGAAGCCATCGACTGGCAGGCCATGGTGGACACCGAAATAAGCATGATGCCGGTGGACCGAACTCTGAAAGCCATTGAATTTGGCTGTGGCAATGGCGTCTTTGAGCGGTTGGCGGCGTTAATGGGTTTTGAAGAAGCGCTGATGGCACTGGCCGAAGAACCGGAAGCCTGTAACGATTTAATGACCGCGATTACTGATTACAAAATTGAGTTTGCCAAAAAAGTAAAACAATATTACAATCCGGATCTATTTACCAATTACGATGATATTGCCACTGAAAGAGGGCTGTTCATGTCGCCGCCGACTTATCGTGAACTGATTAAACCCCATCACAAACGGCTTAACGACGCCGTCAGAGAACTGGGGATGATCCCGGTGCAGCACACCTGCGGTTACTGCGAACCACTGATTGAAGATATCATCGAAACCGGCGCCGCAGTCTGGACGTCGGTTCAGCCGACCAATGATATTGCCGGGATGCAGAAAAAATACGGCGACAAAATTGTGTTAATGGGTGGCTTTGATACTAACGGGGCCCCCGGTGCTGCCGATGCGACCCTGGAAACCCGAATCGCTGAAGTGCGCCGCTGTTTTGATGAATATGGCCAACAGCCCGGGTTCATCTTCTTTGGATTTGTCCTCGTCAACAGTCTGGATCCCGCCGAAATCGGGGCACAAATGATGCCGATTATTCAGGAAGCGGCCCGTTACAGTCATCAGCTGGCAGCACAATAATAGTATCAGAACAGGAACCGATTGTGAAAATATTAATTCTCGGGGGCTTTTTAGGCTCTGGTAAAACCAGCGTATTGCTGCAACTGGCAGAATATCTCGTCAGTCTTGAAAAAGAGTATCATTCTGAAGTAAAAGTTGCGATTGTGGAAAATGAAATTGGCGCCATCGGAATTGATGACAAAGTCCTGAAGAAGGCCGGATTTATTGTTAACAATCTCTTTAGTGGATGCGCCTGCTGTTCTCTCACCGGAGAACTGGTTGCCAGTATTAAAAAAATCCAGACCGAACTTGATCCCCAATGGCTGATCATTGAAGCCACTGGGGTTGCTTATCCAGGCAGTATCAGAAAAGTAATTTTAGATGAGGAGGGTATTGACTCTACAATCCTGATCATCGCTGATGCCAAACGCTGGCAACGATTGGTTAACGCCATGGAATTGTTGGTATCCGGACAGCTGGAGGACACTTCGATCGTATTACTGAATAAAGTGGATCTGATCAGCAGTGCCGAACTTAAACAAGTTGAGCACAGCATATTAAACTATAATCAAACCGCGGAAGTCATTCCAATATCCGCAAAAGCGGTAATTCCAGAAGACATATTAAAAAAAATAGTCAATCAAGCGGAGGATTTATATGATAACAAAGCATGACCACGCTGAATCCTGTAACCATCACCATCACGCTGGTCACCATCATCATGGGATTGAATCTCACATGCATGATGATGCATTGGTATGCTCCGGCAATCGGGATATTATTGGAGATTTGGAAACCATAAAACAAAATTTGGTAGGCGAAATTGAAATCCTGACCAGGTGGATAGAGGAAATGAGCGGGATTATCGGTCATGTCAAGGCTTTGGTTGAATGCGATGCCCCGGTAACCATGATCTCAACCACTGGGGTCGATATAACAGTCAAAGAAATGGTAGGATCAACCGTTCAGATAAGTATTGTTGCCATTGTATTCAATACGAATGCACAAAGCCTGGAATGCCGTATTGCCGGGCTATTTGACGCTTTATAAAAACAAACAGATTGTAAGTAGGAGTTAGAAAATGATTATTATTGGAGAAAAAATTAACGGAGCGATTCCCTCAACGGGGAAGGCCATTGCGGCAAAGGATGCCGAATTTATCCGGAACCTGGCCATTAAGCAGGCCGAAGCCGGAGCGAATTTCATTGACGTCTGTGCCTCAGTGGATGATGACATCGAACTGGAAACGATGAAATGGTTGATTGACATCGTTCAGGATGCTACTGACGTGCCGATTGCAGTGGACAGCCCCAATGTTTATACCTGTATTGAATCGATGAAATACTGCAACAAACCAGGACTGTTTAACTCGGTGTCGCTGGAAGGTGGTAAGGTTGATGAGGCTTTCAAAGTACTGGCCGATACCAAATGGGAATGTGTTGCCTTATTAAATAGTGACAAGGGAATCCCTAAAACCGCCAAAGATCGACTGGAAGTGTTTACTGATTTAATGGCAAAATGTAAAGAATACAAGATCGACCCCTCCCGCATGCACATTGATCCCTTGATTGAAATGCTTTGTACCTCKGAAGAYGGCATTGCCATGGTGACCGAAGTSATCCGGGAAATCAAAAAACAATATCCMACCATTCATGTCMCCGGYGCCGTCAGCAAYATTTCCTTCAACCTGCCMGCYCGWCGGATTGCCAATCAGGCCTTTGCCGTKTTRGCCATGAGTGCCGGYATGGACAGCTTTATTCTCGATCCTTTGAACAAGGATATGATGGGAATGTTGTTTGCTACCGAAGCGATGATGGGTGAAGATGAATATTGTATGGAATATATCGGCGCTTTCCGGGAAGGCATTTTCGTAAAATAAACAACAGCAAAAACAAGTTACAACCAAACCCGGTACCCACACAGGTTCCGGGTGGCTTAATATAGAAGTAAGTGCATTAAATTAAAAATCAAAGGAGAAAAAAATGTCAAAAATTGAAGAAGTAAAAGTTTTAGTCGAAACCGGTAAATCAAAAAAAGTCGCTGCCGCTGTTCAGGAAGCGCTGGATGCCGGTGACAAAGTCGCGGATATTCTCGAGGCGATGATCGCGTCGATGGGTGTGGTGGGAGATAAATTCTCAGCCGGTGAAATTTTTGTGCCGGAAATGCTGATTGCAGCCAAGGCCATGTCCAAAGGGGTGGAAGTGTTAAAACCATTGATGGCCGGCGAGGGATCTAACTCACTGGGTACCTGCATCATTGGAACGGTAGCTGGAGATCTCCACGATATTGGCAAAAATCTGGTTTCGATGATGATCGAAAGTGCCGGATTTGATATGGTGGATCTGGGCGTCGATGTTCCAGCCGAAAAATTTGTCACTGCTGTTAAAGAAAATGAACATGTCGTTCTGGTGGCCTGTTCTGGTCTGCTGACCACCACCATGCCAGCCTTAAAAGAAGCAGTTCAAACCGTTAAAACAGCATTTCCGGAAATGAAGGTGATTGTTGGTGGTGCTCCGGTTACTCTGGAATACGCCAACGAAATCGGTGCTGATGGATATGCCCCGGATGCCGGCAGTGCCGCGGTGAAGGCTAAAGAACTTGTCGCATCTATTTAATGTTGCATACATTTGTTTAAGTTATAGAAATAAACTGGATAAAATATAAAAAGGTGGTTCAGCCGGATGAAACAAATATTTATTACTGGGGTAATCGGCGGGTTAATGGGTTTGATAATCAGTTTTTCAATAAACTTTTTTCTAATACCATTACCGGAGACGGTATTAGCCAGTGCTATTGGCAATGGCATCAGCGGGTTGATCAGTGGTTTTATGGGAGGCTTCATCGGTTTGATGATGTATCTCAAGCACTTAAATAGTAAAGAAAACAAAACGCTAAATTGATAACAGGTTTAAAACAACACCGCGCCGGAAGACGCGGTGTAGTTTTTGGTTACGTCAAGATTTTGTCCAGTCAGCCCCAAGCCGCCGTTGTTTTTCTTGACAAACCCGGCCTCGATGAGGTTTAATGTTAAACAACGACAAAATCCGGGAGGTTTGACAGATGGAGGCATTTTTAAGACTTGAGGGCAAGGCCAGGGAGGATTTCTACCAGGCCAAATACGATTATTACCGGCGTTTTAATCTGGGCGTCATGTTTGCTTCGGCCTTGATGTTCTTTAGTCTGCTGGTGCCGGACTGGCAGGTGTACGAGCAGTTTACCTTGCGCTTGCTATTGATCCGCAGCATGGTGGTGATTCCGCTGGCGGTGGTGGTGCTGGTCTATCGCCAGACCGGTAATTATCGGATCATGTCAGTCGTATCCCTGCTGATGGTTCATGCGATGATCTGGGGTAACATCTGGGCCGGTTCCTACGGGGCTGATCAATCTTATGTCAATGAAGGCTTTCTGATCATGAGTTTTATCCTGTTGCTGGCTTCCTTCAGTGCCCCGCCGTTATATGCTATGGTAGCCCAGCTGGGACTGATCGGCAATATTCTACTGGCCGACCAGCTCTATCATTACTCCAATCTCGAAGTGATTCTGTCCTTCAACATACAGGTGATCATTCTGCTGGGCCTGGTCGATCTGATCGTTACTGGTTTTTATTATGATCATTACATTACTCAGAAAAAACTGGAGTTTGCGCTATTCCACGATCCTTTGACTCAGGTGTTCAACCGACGGCAGCTCCATAAAATCATGGGGGCGGGCCACGATCTGTCTTTTATGAGTCCTGATATAGCCATTGTGATCATGGATGTGGATCATTTTAAACTGGTCAACGACAACTACGGCCACGATGAGGGCGACCGGATTCTACAGTTTGTCGCCGACTGCATCCGCCACAGTCTGCGGGGGCCGGATCTGGTGATTCGCTGGGGAGGCGAAGAGTTTGTCGCGCTTCTGTTTGACTGCCAGCGTGATCAGGCCAGCCTAGTGGCTGAACGGATCCGCAGTTCGGTGGAAAAGTCGGTTAACGGCGTCTGCAAGATCACCATTTCGCTGGGCGTGGCCATCTATGAGGGCGGCGACTGCTTCGAAACCATCAAAAAAGCCGACCAGGCCCTCTTTGTCGCCAAGCGCAACGGCCGCAACCAGGTGGTCAGTTACGAGGCTCTGGATCAGGATGCGCTGGATTTGGACGGGTACAACCAGCGCGCCGACGCTTAAATGGGCCGGATGTGCCTATACTAAGCAGTTTTTCTTGACAGACCCGTCCAGATGAGGTTAAATAATTCAGTAACTAAGATAAACAAGGAGGCTCAATATGGGAAGAATCTCAGGTAAACCGCTATCACCACCAACCGTCTCATCGCAGAAGCAGCTTTGAGACCATAAAAAAGACCATATTCTCCAATGGCTGATTCTGCGATTGCTATAATCATTGGTGTTAGAAGCATACATCTTTGCATAAGTATTTATAGAAAGCGAGAACAGTCGTGAAATCAAAACTAATGTTTATTCTGGCGATGGTCATCTTCGGAACCATCGGCATTTATGTGCGGTTTATCAATCTGGAATCCAGTGAAATCGCCATGCTCTGAGGACTGATCGGCAGTCTTTTTCTGCTACTGATCAGTTTTATCCGCCGGGAGAAAATTGCTCTTTCCAGCGTCCGCGAAAACCTGATTCCGTTAGTGTTTTCAGGCGCTGTGCTGGCTGGCAATTGGATCTTTTTGTTTGAAGCATTTAAGCACACTACCATTGCCAATGCCACCCTGAGCTATTACATGGCACCAGTCTTTGTCATCGGCCTGTCACCATTGGTGCTGAAGGAAAAGATCATCCCCCGCAAGGTTATTTGCATGGCGGCAGCCCTGATCGGGATGTTGCTGATCCTCAAAGGCTGCAGCCAGAGCGGCGCAGCGGGCAATGATCTGTTGGGCATTGCCTGGGGGATTGCCGCGGCAGCCTGTTATGCCAGCCTGATGCTGACCAATAAGTTCATTAAAAGCATGAACGGCATGGCCACCACGCTGCTGCAGCTTAGTATCGCTACGGTGGTGTTATTTTGCTATGTGAGTCTCAGCGGCGGCATCGCTTTTTCCGGCCTCACCCCGGTGGCGGTAATGGCGGTGCTGGCGTTGGGCCTGGTGCATACCGGACTGGGCTTTTTTCTCTTCTTTACCGGCATGAAAGGGCTTAATGGTCAGAGCATCGCCACCCTCAGTTATATCGACCCGATCACTGCGCTACTGGCGTCATTTTTGATTTTTGGCGAAGCCATGAACGGGGTCCAGATGCTGGGAGCCGTACTGCTACTGGGGGCCACCTTCCTGGGGGAATATAAAACCGCGAAGCTGCCGGAACTTGTCGGCGACGAGCAGATGTAGTTAACAATCAAACTTTTACCTGAAACGTCATTTGATCATGAGTTGCAAGAGTCATGATGGGGACAGTTAAGGGTAAAGCAGCTTCGCACAAAAAAAGATCAGCCAATACCAGCGGGAACGCCGGGATTGGCTGATTTTTGTATCGGGCGTGGCGAGCTTTCATGCTGGAGAGACTTAAGATCGCCCCGTAGGGACATAAAAACCGGTGCCACAACTCGGCCGGAAAGAAAAGGGTCAGGATGACGCCGCCGGCAAAGAGCAGGGGCAGAATCGGCAGCTTTTTACCAGTCAGCATCACAAAAACAAAGACTAGGAAAAACAGCAACAGGATCACAAGGCGGAGCCAGGGTTTTGACAACCAGCGAGGAATCTTAAAACTTTTCAGCTGGCTTTTCTTTTTCACAAAGGTGAGTCCTTCCATCGCTGTATTGATCGGACAGATCCAGCCACAATAAAGACGGCTCCAGAACAAAGAAGCCAGCACACCCAGCACAAAAACGCCCATCCACAGCTGAATCTTACCGGTCACCAGCAGGACGATGAACAAACCCAGAAAAGCCAGCTGGATGACCCGGCGTCGTGCTGTTGTCATTGCTTGTCCGGATGATAAAAAGCCGGTCCGGGGGCTTTGATCACAAAAATTTCCAAAATTTCGGGATCACGGTTATTAACATTCATTTTGACGTGGTAGGGAATATTGATGATCTGTCCCGCTTCATAGCGGTGCGGTTCCTGATCATCCAGCTGCAGGGTAACCGCCCCTTTAATGACGATCATATAAACGTTGGAATTGGAATAATGCTCCTTCAAGCCTTCTCCTTCGGGAAAAATCATATGGTTGATCATCACTGGTTGGTCATCAATCAATTTTTCAATCCGTTTTTCATTGCCATTGGCAAATGCATAAATTTTTTCTAACATCGTAATCTCCTTTTCGTCATGGATATAATCTAGTATAATCGATAAATAAAAGAAAAGGTGTTACCATGGTAACACAAGGAGATGAAAAATGAAAAATGATGATCTTTTGCGCTTATTGATCAGCGCTAATTTTTTTAATGGCTTTTGTGAAGTCGAACTATTAGAAATAATCCGCTCGCCCGAAACGACGGTCAATCAGTTCCACAAGGATCAGGTAACCCATTTAAAAAATGAACCCTGTCATCGGATGGACGTGATTCTTTCGGGACGGGTGGCGGTTTTGAATCTCGATGAAAACGGCAATATGCTCACTGTCAACGTCTTTCGGGCCGGGGAAAGTATCGGCGAAAATTTGCTCTTTGCTGTCAACAACGGCTATCCGATGACGGTGATAGCAGTCACCGAGGTGACGCTGCTACAGCTGGAGCGCGAGCTGGTGGTGGCCCTCTGCCAAAAAAATGCTGATTTTTTGAAGGGACTGATGCAGTCCATTTCTGAAAAGACAATGATTCTGACGGACAAGTTGACGGTGATTTCCTTAAAAACCGTTCGCCAGCGGATTAACGATTATCTCAGTCATCAATACCAGTTGCAGAAAACACTGATGATCACCTTAGGCTGCTCAAAAAAAGAATTGGCGGAACGGCTGGGAGTGCAGCGAACTTCCCTGAGCCGGGAACTGACCAAAATGAAAAAAGCGGGTTTGCTAGATTATGACGCCAAAACGATCACGATTAAATCGGCGTTTTTCAGTCCCAATTGAAGATGTAGTGTCAGGCATCAATCAATGTATTAACTCATAATTCATCAGGTATTTTTGCATAATCAAACTCACGCATTTTCGATTCCTTTCTGCATAAAAGAGTCTCTTTCTGCACAAAAATATCAACTAAATGTGCAGAAGTCAATGCTCTTAGGTAGAATAATCGAAACAACCATTAACAAATAAGTTTATAAAAGTGTCAGGCACGCAGGTAATTATAAAAGTGTCAGGCACGCAGGTAATTAAAAGCTATGACAAGGTCAAACTCAATCAAAAACTGAGTTATGAAGAACTGCATGAGATTATGAAAGCAGGAACCTATCCCTGTGGGGAACCCCAGCTGACCGGAAAAGGAATCATGCATTGCATTCAGTTTCCGCCAGTAGATAAGTATGTTATTCAGGTGGCTTTAAGCGGAACCACCGTGACGATCACCAAAATTTACAATGGCGTCGGCGGTATTCTCAAAGAAACGGTTGGTGATGCCGTGACCGGCGGCTGGTATGATGTCCTCAATGGTGAAAACATTGACCTTAATCAGATGACCCGGATTATCGGCGAAGAGCTGACCCGACTGTGCGGCGAAAAAGGATTACTAAAAACCGCGTAAGCTGTCAGGGATAGTGAGAATAGTCAGTAAAAAATGTCGAGACAATCAAGGCAAAGCGTCATTCACCGTTTTGATAGACGCTGATGATTGCAGCCGATAAAAACACTAAAATCCCCCTGCTGCCAATAGAACGGCAGCAGAGGGATTTTTTCAGCGATAAAACCGGATGATTTTAGCGGGACATTTTGCCACGGCATCCTTGATGGCCAGGCCGTCCCCGGGCGACAAAGTCTGGCTGATGACGGTCGCTTTTTTGTTGACCATCTTAAAATGGCTGGGGGCGATTTTAGCGCACAGGCCGCAGCCCACACAATAGTCGGCGTTCACAGCAAGGGGACCATCCAGAGTGGCGGCTGCTTCATCGTCGGCGGGAAGATCCGCCGGTTTGACAAACCGGGAGGTGATATAGCCCATCAGAAAAATCGCCAGGGTGGTCAGAATCCAGCGGACGAGCATGAATTCGGGTCCCAGAAATTTGCTTTCAGTGATTAGCATCGGGATTTTGATCACCGCCCAGGTGGACAGGATGATAACAATGTTGGCAATACTGGCGCCCTTGCTCAGTAACATTTTGCAGACCGGAAAGGCGGCGTAAATGGGACCGGCTGAAAAACTGCCCAGTAAAAAAGCAAACAGCGAACCTTTAAGGCCTGAGTTCTTGCCAAAGGCGTTTTCGATGGTTTCTTTTGGTACCCAGGCAGATATCAGCGAGGTTAACAGCAGAATCACCGGCATGATCATCAGCATTTCCTTGACATAATACCAGGTGTTGCCCAGAGATGGCAGAAATTTGTCCGGAGCAAAAATGCCGACGGCCACATAAGCCAGGATCACGATCATCAGAAAGCGGTTGTTTTTGAGTTGGCTTTTTAAAAATGTCATAGGATCACCCCCATCGCCAGGGCAATCACCAGGGCAAAAGCAAAGCTCAGTGAGTTGCGGATCAGCGTGAATTTCAGACCGAATTCTCTTTTCTCAAGCGGAAAGGTCACCACTCCGACCATCGTCAGCGTGGTCAGAAAAGCGACAATTGGAACGATGCTGGCACCGGCGTCGACCAGTGAGGCCACCAGTGGAAAGGCGACAAAGGCGGGGATCAGGGTGATGCTTCCCAGCAGTGCGAAAAGTACCGTCGAAACAACCTCGTTGGCCTGACCGATGGTGGCTTTAATCGTTTCCGGTGGCACAAAGGTGAGGATCAGACCAATCAACAGCAAGATGCCGAGGATATCCCCGGCGATCCCTTTCATCATTCCCCCGGACATTTTTATGGCCTTCAGGGTTTTGCCCTTGTCTTTTTTCAGTGAAAACCCCAGCCATACCAGGGTGATCACCCAGAAAATCAATGTAAAAATATCCATCCGTTAACCTCCAAGTTGATTATGCGAATCTCAGCTTCAAAATTCGAATTTTCTATAGTATACTGTAGATCAGCGGAATAAAAAGTTACCACGGTCACACCTCAGGAGGTTATTTTATGAATCATCAGGATTTCATGACAATTTTATCCAGCCACAGCCTTTTTTCAGATTTTTCAGACGAAGCCCTGAATCAGATTTTCAGAGCCCATTACTATGAGAAACGAGAGTATGAAAAAGATCAGGTGATCCATTTTCAGAACGAATGCTGCCGAACCATGGATCTGATTCTGAGCGGCCGGGTGGCGGTTCAGAATCTCGACCGCGAGGGGAACGTGTTGACCATCAGTATTTTTCAGGACGGTGATGTGTTGGGGGCCAATCTGATTTTCTCCAGTCGCAACAACTATCCGATGACGGTGCTGGCCCAGTCGCCGGTGGTGATCCTCCATCTTCATCAGGAAATGATTCTGGAACTGTGTCAGATGAACCGTACCTTTATGATCGGGTTGATGAAAGCCATCTCCGATAAAACCCTGATTCTCACCGACAAGATCAATGCCATCTCGATGAAAACAATCCGCCAGTGTATCATTGATTTTTTACACTATGAGTCTCGGATTCAGAAAAGTCAGGTAATCCGACTGCCATCATCAAAAAAAGATCTGGCCCAGCGTTTTGGGATACAGCGATCCTCCCTGAGCCGGGAGCTCAGCAAAATGCGCCAGGATGGACTGATCGATTTTGATGCCAAAACCGTTACCATCAAAGATTTAGATGCTTAGAACAGGTAGATAATCGGACCCGTTAATATCTTGAGATGAAGAAGATGTAGTGTCAGGCACCCAATAGCTACTGGCGATGCAGATTCTGGGAAAAATTGAAGAGAAAGTAACACGACTGGAACAGATGCCCAAAAGTGGCAGGTTTGTGCCAGAGTTAAAAGCATTTGATCTGTTAACTTATCGTGAAGTTGTTTTTTCGCCCTGGCGCATCATTTATAAAATTGAGAAGCAATATGGTTGGTTGCTATAGCATAAAAGAACCGCCGCGGTATCTCTTGCTCCAAAATTAAATGTTTTATCAATCTCGGTTATCATGATGATGAGGTGATGATGGCTTTGATTTGTGGGAAGAACAGGTGCGATAAAAAAATAGTGGATTAGCCAATGTTAGCGGGAACCGCCGTCGTTCTTTCCTTGACTTCGTGCCCCAAATAAAATACAATATTAAGTACAGAAAGAAGTCCTTAAGGAGGAGAGATTATGTTAGCCATCAATTATACCACCATGAGAAACAAGATGAAATCTTATTTTGACAAGGTAACCGATGACTGTGAAACCATCATCGTCACCCGGAAAGGCGAAAAAAATGTCGTCCTGATTAGTCTTGATGAATATAACAATTTAATGGAAAATGCTTATATTACCAGTAATAAAGCCTATTATGATCGACTGATCGAAAGTAAAAATCAAATTGAACAGGGTAAAACGATCGAATTAAAAGCGTGTGACATGAACGATGAATAAATTGTTTTCAGAGCATGCCTGGGATGAGTATTTATACTGGCACAATAAAGATAAAAAGATCCTTAAAAAAATCCATGAGTTGATTCGCGATATTGAACGCAATGGATACACGGGAATTGGGAAACCAGAAGCCCTCCGGCACGAACTATCCGGGTATTGGAGCAGAAGAATCTCTGAAAGCGATCGATTAATTTACAAAATCTAGGATGATACCATTTATATCATCGGTTGCAAGAGTCATTATGGGGACAGTTAAGGTTACACCAGCTACACACAAAAAACGATCAGCCAATGCCAGCGGGAGTGCTGGGATTGGCTGTTTTTTTTAATGGGTTTATTGATCATGGCTATACGCTGGCCGTGCTGGCGGTTTAATTCACTTTAATAAAGACCGGTTGCGATTTTTTAAAGGGTGAGTTAAAATTAAAAGGTATGCCTGTCAGAGCGACGCACTGATCGGGCGAAATACGAGCGACCACGACTAACAAATAAAAGCAAAGATGGAGAAGATACATGGCTGATAATCGAAAAGAACAACAACGGGCTGAACTGCACCGCACAATCTGGAACATTGCCAATGATCTGCGCGGCAGTGTCGACGGCTGGGACTTTAAGCAGTATGTTCTGGGGATACTGTTTTACCGCTATATCTCAGAAAATCTGACCGACTACATTAACCGCGGCGAGCATGAAGCCGGCAACAGCGAGTTTGATTATGCGCGATTATCGGACGCCGAAGCCGAAGAAGCCCGGGCTGATCTGGTTTTGACCCGGGGTTTCTTTATCCTCCCCAGCGAGCTGTTTGTAAACGTCCAAAGCCGTGCCGCCGATGATGAGAACCTCAATGAAACGCTGGAGCAGGCCTTTCGCAATATTGAAAGCTCGGCCCAGGGCAGTATCAGCGAAGATGATTTTAAAGGCCTGTTTGACGATATTGACGTCAACAGCAACAAGCTTGGCGGCACCGTCGCCAAACGCAACGAAATGCTTGTCAAGCTCTTAGATGGTATTGGCGACATGACCCTCGGCGGCTATCAGGACAACACCATCGATGCCTTTGGCGATGCCTACGAATACCTGATGGGGATGTACGCCTCCAACGCCGGTAAAAGCGGCGGCGAATACTACACCCCCCAGGAAGTCAGCGAACTGTTGACCCGGATCACCCTGGTCGGCAAAACCGAAGTCAACAAGGTCTATGACCCGGCCTGTGGCTCCGGCTCGCTGCTTTTAAATTTTGCCAAGATTCTCGGCAAAGAAAACGTTCGCCAGGGCTTCTATGGTCAGGAAATCAATATCACCACCTATAATCTCTGCCGCATCAATATGTTTCTCCACGATATTGACTACGATAAGTTTGATATTGGTCATGGCGACACCCTGACTGACCCGATGCACTGGGATGATGAACCCTTTGAAGCGATTGTCTCCAATCCGCCTTACTCGATCCGCTGGGATGGCGATGCCAATCCGCTGCTGATCAACGATCCCCGCTTTTCGCCGGCCGGGGTGCTGGCGCCCAAGTCCAAGGCTGACCTGGCCTTTATTATGCATTCGCTGGCCTGGCTGGCGACCTCCGGTACCGCGGCGATTGTCTGCTTTCCGGGGGTCATGTACCGGGGCGGCGCCGAACAGAAGATCCGCAAATACCTGATCGACAACAACTATATTGACTGCGTCATCCAATTACCGGGCAATCTTTTCTTTGGCACCAGCATTGCTACCTGCATCATGGTGCTTAAAAAGTCTAAAAGCGAAAACAGCACCCTGTTTATTGATGCCGCCAAAGAATGCGTCAAGGTTACCAACAATAACAAACTGACTCAAGCCAATATCGATACAATTATCACGGCCTATACCAACCGGGCGGACCTTGAGCATTTTGTGCGGCTGGTGCCTAATGCCGAGATTTCGGCTCAGGACTATAACCTGTCGGTATCCAGCTACGTCGAGCAGCAGGATCTGCGGGACGAGATTGCCAGCATTATTGCCGAGATTGAGGTGGGATGATGGCAAACGAGTTTGAATTTTTAATTTATCGTGCCGTTGATGAAGAGATATCCGTTAATGCAGTGATAAATGACGAAACTATCTGGCTCACTCAGAAAGCAATGGCGGAACTTTTTGCCGTACAAGTTCCGGCGATTAGCAAACACCTCAAAAATATTTTTTCAGAAGGTGAACGGGGTCAAAAAGTGGTTGTTTCCAAAATGGAAATACCCACTCGACATGGCGCGATTCCCGATAAAAACCAAAAGATTCGATCCGACTTTGATCGGCAAGTCGAAAAACTGCTAAACAAAGGAGGGGATGGCAATGAGTAAGCTGGAAGAATTGATTGCGGAGCTGTGCCCGGATGGGGTAGAGTTAAAAAGTCTTTCACAAGTGCTGACAATTAAAAATGGCAAAGATTATAAGGGGTTTGATAAAGGTAATATACCGGTTTATGGTACTGGCGGTATTATGACTTACATCGACCATGCTGCTTTTGAAAAACCTTCGGTACTAATACCACGTAAAGGTTCAATTGATAAATTGTATTACGTGGATGTACCGTTCTGGACAGTAGATACAATTTTTTATACTGATATAAATACTGATATAATTGAACCTAAATTTGTTTTTTACTATTTGCAAGCCCAACATCTTGAAAGACTCAATACAGCTGGTGGTGTGCCAAGCCTGACGCAAGCTGTTCTTAACTCTGTTAAAATCCCCCTCCCGCCACTGCCGGTGCAGGGTGAAATTGTCCGGATCCTGGACAATTTCACGGAGCTTACAGCGGAGCTTACAGCGGAGCTTACAGCGGAGCTTACAGCACGGAAAAAGCAATATGAGTATTATAGCAAAGAATTGCTGTCATTTAGGGACGCTCAGTATTACGCACTTGCTGATTTATGTGACATTGTCGATTACCGAGGTAAAACCCCAAAAAAGGTGGAAAACGGAGTCTTTCTTGTTACGGCAAAAAACATCAGAAAAGGTTATATTGATTATGAAAAATCAAAAGAGTACATTGCGCCAGAAGATTATGAGATTGTTATGCGACGCGGTTATCCTCAGCAAGGTGATGTATTGATTACAACAGAAGCGCCTTGTGGCAATATCGCCCAAATTGACAACGAAGATATAGCTTTAGCACAGCGAGTAATTAAGTATAGACCAAAAACCGATGCACTTAATAGCACTTTTTTGAAATATATACTTCTTGGGAATGAATTCCAAGATAAACTTTTAGCAACCGCTACCGGTGGTACCGTAAAAGGAATCAAAGGCAGCAAATTGCACAAGCTTACAATCCCCGTTCCACCCCTCGAAGTCCAAGCCCGCATCGTCGCCATCCTCGACCGCTTCGACACCCTCTGCAACGACCTGACCAGCGGCTTGCCGGCTGAAATCGAGGCCCGGCGCCAGCAATATGAATATTACCGCGACCAGCTGTTAACCTTTCCGGTCCGGGCTGACGTCGAAACGGAGGTGGGCGCATGAGCCTTTATAACGTCGTCGTATCCTCCAACGAAGCCACCGTCGTCGCCGAATACCAGGCTGATTATGGCCGCTCGGATGCCTATCAGAGTGAAGCCGAGCTGGAGCGGGAACTGATCCGCCTGCTTCAGGCCCAGGGCTACGAGTACCTGTGCATTCACGATGAAGCCGCCCTGGTGGCCAATCTGCGTCGCCAGCTGGAAGCACTTAATGACTATGCTTTTAGTGACGCCGAGTGGCACCGCTTTTTTGCTGAAAGCATTGCCAGCAGCAATGAGGGGATTGTCGAAAAAACCCGCAAGCTCCAGACCGACCATGTCCAGAACCTAAAACGTGACGACGGCACCACCAAGAATATCATCCTGATCGACAAGAAAAATATTCACAACAACCGCCTGCAGGTGATCAACCAGTATCAGGAAGTAGGAGGCAGCCACGAGACCCGTTATGACGTCACCATTCTGGTCAATGGTCTGCCGCTGGTCCATATTGAATTGAAGCGCCGGGGCGTCGCCATCCGCGAGGCTTTTAACCAGATTAAACGTTACCAGCGGGACAGCTTCTGGGCCGCCAGCGGGCTGTTTGAATATGTCCAGATTTTTATCATTTCCAATGGCACCCACACCAAGTATTATTCCAATACTACCCGCTCCAGCCACGTCAAGGAAAGCGCGGCCGGGGAACGCAAAAAGAGTAAGAAGACCAGCAACAGTTTTGAGTTCACCTCCTACTGGGCAGACAGTAACAATACCGCCATTGCCGACCTGGTCGACTTCACCCGGACCTTTATGGCCAAACACTCGCTCTTAAACGTGCTGACCAAATACTGTGTCTTTACCTCCGAAGCGTTGCTGCTGGTGATGCGGCCCTACCAGATTGCCGCCACCGAGCGGATCCTCTCGCGGATCGAGATTTCAAATAACTATAAGCAAACCGGCACGCTGGCTGCCGGCGGTTACATCTGGCATACCACCGGCAGCGGCAAGACCCTGACCTCCTTTAAAACGGCCCAGCTGGCCACGGCGCTGCCGTATATCGACAAGGTGCTGTTTGTGGTCGACCGGAAAGACCTAGACTACCAGACCATCAAGGAATACGAACGCTTCCAGAAGGGCGCCGCTGACAGCAATACCTCCACCAAAATCCTGCAACAACAGCTGGCCGACAGCTGTTCAAAGATCATCATCACGACGATTCAGAAACTTGATGTCTTTGTTTCCAAAAACAAGGGTCATGCGGCCTTCAAGAAACATTTTGTGATCATCTTTGATGAATGCCATCGCTCCCAGTTTGGTGATATGCATAAAAAAATCGTCACCGCCTTCAAACACTATCATCTCTTTGGCTTTACCGGGACGCCGATCTTTGCCGCCAATGCCGGCAGCGGCGGCAACCCGGCCATGCGCACCACCCCCCAGGCCTTTGGCGACAAGCTGCATACCTATACCATTGTCAATGCCATCAATGACGGCAACGTGCTGCCGTTTCGGATTGACTATATCAACACCGTCAAGATGAAAGATGGGCTGGCGGATAAAGAGGTGGCCGCCATCGATACCGAAGCGGCCCTGGCCGATCCGGCCCGGATCCGCGCGGTTGTCACTTATCTGCTTTCACATTTTGACCAGAAGACCAAGCGCAACCATTTCTATTCGCTTAAGGGTCAGCGGGTCGCCGGCTTTAACTCGATTTTGGCGGTCAGTTCGATCCCGGTGGCGAAAAAATATTATCTCGAGCTGAAAAAACAGCTGGCCGAGCAGGGCCGGGCCCTTAATGTCGCCACCATTTTCAGCTTTTCCGCTAACGAAGCCGATCCCGAGGATGTCTTTCCCGACGAGGATTTTGATACCGCCGGCCTTGACCAATCCTCCCGGGATTTTCTGGAAGCGGCCATCGCCGATTATAACGCCGATTTTAATACCAACTATGATACCTCGGCCGAGAAGTTTCAAAACTACTACAAAGACCTGTCGCTGCGGATGAAAAACCGGGAGGTCGATCTGTTGATTGTCGTGAATATGTTTTTGACCGGCTTTGATGCCACCACCCTGAACACCCTATGGGTCGATAAAAACCTCAAGCAGCACGGCCTGATTCAGGCCTTCTCGCGGACCAACCGGATCCTCAATGCGGTTAAGACCTACGGCAACATCGTCTGTTTCCGGGATTTGCAGGAACAAACTGATGCCGCCATCGCCCTGTTTGGCGATAAGGATGCTGGCAGTATCGTGTTGCTTAAAAACTTTGATAGCTATTATTATGGCTTCGACGAAGATGGCCAGCATCACCCCGGCTACACCGAGCTGATCGCGGAGCTGGGTCAAAAATTCCCGCTGGGTACGGCGATCATCGGCGAACAGAACCAGAAGGATTTTATCCGGCTGTTTGGGGCAATCCTGCGGCTTAAGAATATTCTGACCGCCTTTGACAACTTTCCCGGCCAGGAAATCCTGACCAACCGCGACTATCAGGACTATCAGAGCCTTTATCTTGATCTATATCAAGATTTCCGCGAGGGCGAAAAAGCCGACAAGGAGCGGATCAACGACGACATTGTTTTTGAAATTGAACTGATCCGCCAGGTCGAAATCAACATCGATTATATCTTGATGCTGGTGGCCAAATACCATGCCTCCAACTGTGAAGACAAGAGTATCCTGGTGGCGATTGATAAAGCCATCGGCGCCAGTATTGAACTGCGCAGTAAGAAGGTTTTGATTGAACACTTTATTGAAACCGTTAATGCGTCCACCAAGGTGGACGAGGAGTGGCGCCGCTTTGTTGATGAGCAGAAAGAGCGCGACCTGGTGGAGCTGATCAGTGCGGAAAAACTCAAACCGGACGAAACCAGAAAATTTATTAATAACGCCTTCCGTGATGGGGCGCTGAAGACCAGCGGGACCGACATCGATAAAATCATGCCCCCGGTGTCACGCTTTGGTGGTGGCAACCGGGCCGTCAAAAAGCAAAGTGTCGGCGACAAGCTGATGAAATTCTTTGAAAAGTATTTCGGACTGGTGACGGAAGAATAATCGTTAGCGTTCTTTATTATCCCAGAAACGCCCGCTCTCACGGGCGTTTCTTTATTTTTTGACACCGCTACCCGCGAAAATTGATTTAAGAATTCATGGGAATAAATAGAAATACTTTCAGCAAGATATTAATTGTTTCATGATTAAAAACTAATTAGACTTGAATTTACTTAATGTTAATAATGTCAGGAATCCTGACGAAATAGATTGTGTTTTTTAGCGCAGGGCAGTATAATATTCATAAGAGGAGTGAGTAAAGATGAAAACTATTTTTGAGAGATTGAAAAGTTACAGAAAGGCGTTAGGTCTTTCTCAAGATTATGTTGCAAAACAGATTGGGGTTTCTCGAACTACCATTACTGCAATAGAATGTGGAGAACGCAATGTTTTAGCGAATGAATTGGATATGTTTGCTCGGATTTATGGTGTAACGGTGGATGAAATTCTTCATGAAACAAAACCTGAAGATGCTGAAGTTAATATGTTTGCCAGAGCTTTTTCAACGCTTTCTGTTAATGACAAAAAAGAAATAATGAATCTGATTGATTTTAAAAGGAAGTATAAGGAGTCGATGATTTAGATGCTGAGAGACAATAAATATGATGAATATTTAGATTCGCCCCAGCAATTAGCTAAAAGAATCATCGACAGGTTACAGGAAGAAAATGAGATAACATTTCCGATTGATCCCTTCAAGTTATTGTCTATGAATGGTATTGTTTACCAATTTCGAGACTTCAAAGAACTTGAGGGGATTTATATTGCTCCGCTAAATCAAGAGGATATACCCATTGTTGGTATCAATTATAATCGACCGATTCCGAGACAGCGTTTTACAGCCGCGCACGAATTGTGTCATCATATAAAAGATCGTTCGAATGAGGCTTGTCCGATTGGCGGACAAAAGTATGAGATAGAAAAGTTTGCCGACCAGTTCGCTTCGGAGCTGTTAATGCCAAGAGGTTATTTTGAGGCTGAGGCCCGAAAATATTTAATTGATGGAAAGGTAACGTTTGATGATGCCTTGAAATTATCGCTACACTTCGGCGTCAGTTTTGAATCGTGTGTGTTTACGTTAGCCTATCGCTGCAATTTTATCGAAGGCAATACGCATGCTAGCGAATTAAAAAAGAGATTTAGAAAGTATAAACCTCAAAATAAACTTGCTGAGTTGGGATTGTTGTCATTTGATCCATGTTTGAGAGAACAAATTATCAATTCATATACTTACTTTTATAAGCACGATTTTAATTTAATTTGGAATATCTTTAAAAATGATTATATATACAATGAAAGCAGGATTGAAGGTAGTCATCTCAATAAAGAATGTGTAGCTGAAATAATCACTGATTTGAGATTGCACAAACAAGAAAGTGAGTTCTGTAAATCAGATTTACAGGATATTATTGAAACCGCTGGGCAATCAGATCTATATGATTATATTTTTGATACCACTGATAAAATATCGACTTACTTAATACTAAAATTACACAGTATGCTTTATCGATATGCGCCACATCACGAGTTGGCCGGTTCATTCAGGGAAAATAATAATTTTGTTACGGAATCAAAATTTGAAACCTGTGATCACAAAGATATATTTAAAGAAATAACAAGTCTTAATGATGAAGTGCAAGAATTGATGAAAGAAAAAGATGAAATTTCGATGGCTATGTATATCGAAAGAACTGTGAAAATCCACCATAAACTCACGATTATTCATCCTTTTGATGATGGGAATGGGAGAATATCTAGAGTATTCCTCAATTGGCTGTTTAAAATCAAAGGTTTGCCACCAGTTTATTTGAAATATGAAAGCAAAGAACGCTATTATGATGCCCTTCAATGTGTGGACCTTAACAATGATTATGAACAACTCAAGGAAGTGTTTTTCACAGAAATTGTTAAAACGATGATGCAAATTTATGATGGTAGAAGAATCTTTGAAGACTAATTAAATAACTTTCAGAACCAGAAACGCGCACTCCCGTGGGCGTTTCTTTATTTTTTGCGCCGCCACCCGCGCCTTAAAACTATCGTGTATCCCGTTTATCAAGCATCCGCCCCCAGCCCAAAGCGGCCACCGCCGCCGCTGATTTGAGCTGGTAGAAGGTGATCCCCTAGTGAATAAAAGAAAGTTCCAGCGGATAATCCTGATAGTTATGCTGGTTAATGGTCAGGGCTTGACCGGTGGCTACGGCCAGCGCGCCGATACCCTCATAGACATGGACGCAGCGGTCATAGCAATGACGAAATCTGTTCGTAGTAGTATTATTAAGCGTATCAATTTTTTGTGAATGATTCTTTATCCCTTGACACCTTGGTGAAAAAGGAATAGAATTAGAAAAAGAAAACCATTACAACTGAATTTATGACAATAGAATAAACATGGGACAAGAGTTTAAGAGATGTCCGTATGATACTGAGGGTGCACCGAGCCGGAAATTTCTGGCTTGCGTCCTCGGTATGATGCGGACTTTTTTATGTTCAAAAAGGTCACCGCGGTGTTACGGGAATGGAATAGGATGCAAATAAAAAACGGCGTGGCAGTCAATGGCTGTCAACAATTGAAATTCAAAGCGGTTATTCCGTCGGTCCATCAACGGAAAGAATTGCTTTACGCCATCGAAAAAACCGATGCGGATTGGATTATGCTCAAATTGGGGGACATCAATACCCTACCGCAACTGGTGGGACATATTCATCGGGCCGGAAAAAAGGTGATGGTCCATCAGGATTCGATTAAAGGAATAGCCCGGGACAAAATGGGTATTCAGTATATGGCAAACTGTGGGGTCGACTGTGTCATCACCATGAAATCGCTCTGTGTGAAATATATTAAAGAATCCGGTATGATGGCGGCCTTCGGTTTTTTCGTCATCGATTCGGATGCGTGTCGAACCGGCCTGATCAATATCAAAGAACATCAACCGGATGTGGTTATTCTGATGCCCGGCACCATTCCGGAACATCTTATCCGGGAGATAAAAGGTGAAACCGGGGTGCCCATCATCTTAGGGGGATTAATGACAACCAGCGAACAAATCAGCAGGGCGATAAAAATCGGGGTCGCGTCAGTGGCCACCAGCAATCTGGAACTCTGGGATCAACAGGCTTGACAGCGAGTATTGGTATCAAAAATTATATATATGGAGGAAAACTGATGAAAAACGTGATGATTTTTGGCGATTCAAACACCTGGGGATGGGACCCATCCAATGATTTAGTGGCAGCGATCAAACGCTGGCCGGATGAGGTCCGCTGGGCAGGGGTGCTCCAGGCCGAATTAGGCGATGACTACAAGGTTATCCCGGAAGGCTTGAATGGCCGGACCACGGTTTGGGATGATCCCATTGAAGAATACCGCTGCGGCAAACAACACATTATTCCCCTGCTGGATAGCCATGCGCCGCTGGATTTGGTAATTATCATGATTGGTACCAATGATTTAAAATGTCGTTATACGGTGACCGCTCAGGATATTGCCAATGGCGCCAGTCTGATTCTCGATAAAACGCTGGCCCAGGTCGGGGCGTTTGGCCCGGCTGGACCAAAGGTACTGTTTATTGCACCACCGCCGCTGGGACCGATAGAAGATGGCATATTTAAATTTATGTTTGCCGGCAACCGCGAAAAATCGGTCCAGATGGCCGAATTCTACCGGGGCGTCGCCGCAAGTCGGGGCGTGCCTTTCTTTGATGCTGCAACCGTGGCCAAAGCCAGTACCATTGATGGACTTCATTTAGATGCGGACAGTCACACCGCGTTGGGTAAAGCCGTCGCCGCTGAAGTTAAAAAGATCTTGGCATAAGCGAAAGTTCAGGCGGCGCAAGCCGCCTGAACTTTTATCAGTATTGATCAGAATGAGGAAGGAGGCAGCAATGGAAGAAAAACTTGCCCTCATTAACGGAATTGGCATCACCATGGATGAAGATCATCCGGTTTGCCAGGGAATTTATCTTAAAAATGGGTTCATTGAAAAAATCGGCAACAGCGAGGCGATAAAAAAACTGGCCGAGTTCGAACAGGCCGCGATTATCGATCTCAACGGTCAAACCTTTTTACCCGGTCTTCATGACTGTCACGTGCATATGATGAGCACGGGCCTGGCGGCGATCGGCATCAACCTGTATGATTGCCAATCAATTGCCGCGGTGCTGGAAAAGCTGGCAGCCGACAAGAGTGCCAATGAACAGGAATGGATCTTTGGCTATGGCTTGGATGAATCCCGGTTATTAGAGAAAAGACCGCCCACTGCCAGCGAATTGGATCAGGTTTTTAGAGACCGGCCCGTTTATCTGGTTGACCGGGGCCTGCATTATACCCAGGTCAATACCATTGCCATGGAATTGATGGGATTTTTAGAAAATGAAGAAGGTCTCGGCCGGGATCAGGCGGGAAAGCGAAATGGCCGGCTTCACAGTCATGCCAACAGTCATGCCCGCAAATACTTTTTTGACAAGCTGACCCGGGATCAGCGGGAAGCGGCCATTCGTCATACCGCTAGAATGGCGGTGGCAATGGGGGTCACCACCATTCATGCGATGGAAGGCGGCGATCTGTCTTCGGATTCCGACATCCCGGTATTTTTAGAAATCATCGACAGTTTGCCGCTCCATGTGGTGCTCCACTGGTGCAGTACTGCGGTGCCGGAGGTGGTGGCCAAGGGTCAAAAAATTATTGGCACCGATATCCTCCTGGATGGCTCCATTGGTTCTCGCACCGCCGCTTTTAAGGAACCCTATGCGGATGATCCCGAAGCGCTCGGTGAACTTTACTATGCCGATGAGTGGATCACTCATTACATCGAAACCGCCCATCGAGCGGGAATGCAAACCGGTTTTCATGCCATTGGCCAACGGGCCATCACCCAGGTGTTAAACGGTCTGGAACGGGCCCTGAATAAATATCCGGTTGATGACCATCGCTTTCGGATTGAACATTTTGGTTTCCCGGATGACCGCGATATCAAACGGGCGGCGGCGCTGGGCGCGGTGATTTCGACCCAACCGGCATTTACCTATTTACGGGGCGGTCCCGACAGTGTTTATGAAGAACGGGTTGGAGCGGAACGAAATCACCGGGCTTATCCGATTCGTGAGTTTATCGATGCCGGGATTATCGTCAATGGCGGATCGGATTCCAATGTGACACCCATTAATCCGGTCCTGGGGATTCATGCGGCGGTCAATCCGCCCTATTCGCAGAACGCCATTACTCCCGGCGAGGCCCTGCGGCTGTTTACCATCGATGGAGCTTTCACCGCCAAAGAAGAACACATCCGCGGCAGCTTAAGCCCCGGTAAAGCTGGCGATATCACGGTTCTGGAGCAAAACCCGCTGACGGTCGCACCGGAAACCATCAAGGATATTGGGGTCGTGATGACCATTTATCAAGGCAAAATCGTTTATAAAAAATAAAGGAGAAGCGCGATGAAGTATATTTTAGGAATTGATGAAGGCACCACCGGCGTCAAGGTCATGATTTTTGATAAGGCTGTGAACATTATTTCCCAGGCTTACTCGGAATTTACCCAGCATTTTCCCCAATCTGGATGGGTTGAGCATGATGCCAATGAAATTTGGGAAGTGACCCTAAAAATGGTGGCGGAGGCGCTAAAAAACGGTAACCTCAAACCGGAAGCGATTGAAGCCATTGGCATTACCAATCAACGGGAAACCACGGTTTTTTGGGATAAAACTACCAGCCAACCGGTGTGTCGGGCGATTGTCTGGCAGGACCGTCGCAGTCTGGACATCTGTGAAGCCCTGGAAGCCAAAGACGGAGCCGGAATTGTTGATCGCACCGGGATGATCATTGTCCCCAATGATGCGGCCACAAAAATTCGCTGGCTGTTGGACAATGACCCCAAGGTGAAGGCCGGCGTCGATAACGGTGAATTACTTTATGGTACCATTGATACCTGGCTGGTTTGGAAGCTGACCGGGGGCCGGGCCCATGTGACTGATTACTCCAACGCCTCGGTTACGCTGCTGCAAAACGCCAGAACTTTGGCATATGATGAATGGATTCTCAATGAATTACAGATCCCCCGGGAAATCCTGCCGGAGCTGCGAACCTCCAGCGAGGTGTATGGCATGACCGATCCGGCCGCGTTCTTTGGAGCTGAAATTCCGGTGGCCGGTATTTTAGGCGATCAGCAGGCCGCCGCATTTGGCCAGGGCTGTCTGGACAAGGGGATGGCTAAAAATACCTACGGAACGGGATCGTTTATGGTGATGAATACCGGCGACAAGTATGTGCCACCTTCGGATGGTCTGTTTTCACCAGTGCTATGGAGTGCCAAAGGACGAACCGATTATGGGCTGGAAGGCATGGCTGATGTGTCAGGCGCCGTCATCCAATGGTTGCGGGATGGTCTGGGAATTATCAACGATGCCAAAGAGGCCGAGGAACTGGCGTTGCAGGTGGAAGACAGTCTCGGGGTCTATTTTGTGCCGGCTTTTGTGGGCTTGGGAGCGCCCTATTTTGATTCCTACGCCCGCGGCACCATTATCGGGATTTCCCGGGGGACGACCAAGCATCACATTGCCCGGGCGGCCCTGGAATCGATGGCTTTTCAGGTGAAAGATGCCTTTAATGTGATGGAAAAGAAATCGGGTTTTAAATTGACCAAACTGCGGGCAGACGGCGGTGGCGCCAAAAGTGATTTCATGCTGCAGTTCCAGGCCGATATTCTAGGCATTCCCGTCGAGCGCCCGGTGATTACCGAAACCACCACTCTGGGGGCGGTTTATGCGGCCGGTCTGGCCGTGGGCTATTGGGACAGCTTTGCCGAAATTGCGGAGTTCTGGAAAATTGAAAGACGCTTTGAACCGCAAATCAGTGCCGAAAAACGTCAGGAATTGTGTGGCTTCTGGGATCAGGCCGTGCAACGATCGATGGGATGGTTGAAATAAAAATGGTTAAACCGCTGTGACCGGGTTGCACAACGACGCGGACAACACTAAGAAGACACGCTGGCAATGACGCATTAAGCCATTGTCAGTGTGTCTTTTATTTTAGCCAGCCGCTTGATAATTCTCTCCAACTGGGGCCTGATTTCTGGTAAAATAAAGACAGAAATAAGCAGTGAATCGCATGGTAAACTGAATCGTTTTGTAATAAGGAGAAAAAGATGAAAACAATTGTTTTTTTAGCACCGGGATTTGAGGAAGTAGAAGCCTTAACAGTGGTCGATTATTTAAGACGCGTCAAGCCGATTACGGTGGAGATGGTCAGCGTCGGCGACAGCCTGATGGTTGCCGGCAGCCATCAGATCGAAGTCAAAGCAGACAAACATATCGATGAGCTGGCCAACCTTGATGGCTACGCAGCGGTCATTATTCCCGGCGGCATGCCCGGGGCCGCCAATCTGCGGGACGATGCCCGGGTTATCAAAATCGTCAGCGACATGAATGGCGCCGGAAAATTAGTGGCCGCCATTTGTGCCGGACCCATCGTGTTAGCCAAAGCCGGGATCATCGCGGGCAAAAAAGTGACCTCATACCCCGGCTTTGAAGCGGATCTGCCCCAGGCAATCTACCAAACGGACGCGGTTGTCCGGGATGGCAACCTGATCACCTCCCGGGGCCCGGGCAAAGCCGTCGATTTTGCCCTGGAACTGGTGAGCGTTTTAGTCAGCGCGCCTGAAGCAGAGACACTGCGCAAAAATATTCTTTATGATAAGTAGGTATCAATTTGAGTGTAGAGTTGGGTAATGAAATATCCGTGAGTAACAATTGATAAAGGGAGGTGATTAAATGGACCTGGCATTAGCGATCTTGCTGGATGAATTGGCAATATTCCAACCCAGAATTGAAAAAGCCATCTCTCTGAAAACAGAATTTAGAAACGTTCATTTTCTCCCTGACGAATCACTAAATATAGAAACGATAGTGGATCAATCGACTTTGTTTATTGCCGATGCGACGACGCTGACGCAAGAATCGACCAAGTTGCCAGCGGATCTGCTGATCATCGGGGCGGATTTGTCTGGCATCAAGTGGGAATCTCTGGACACCCTGATCCGGCTTTCCGGGGAAACCGATCGGGAGGCCCTCTTTCAGCATCTTTTTGATGTGTTTGCCTCTTATCAGGCCTGGGATCAGCGCCTGCTTACTGCCATAATCGATCAGGTGGCGATTGATGAGTTTCTGAACATTGCGGCTGAAAAGCTGCAAAACCCGATGGCGCTTTTTGATAATGCCATGTCCGTCATGGCTACCGCCGGCAAATTTGTGAAGTCACCGGTGGGAACGATCTGGGAAAAAATCAATTTACCGGGATACCCGCTGCTGGATTTTTTTACCCTCCAGGAGCAAAACGAGTTGTCGATAAATGTGATGAAGCAGGTTGATGAGCCCTATTTGTACCGCCCGACGTTTGATCCGGATCATACCTACGCCTCCACCCATATCTGGGTTGCCGGGAAACTGTCCGGTAACATTGGCCTGGTGGATCTCAATGCCCCCTTCACCGCGGGGCAGCTGCGGGTGCTCTGGCACATTACCCAGCGCTTGACCCAGTATTTTAAAACCAATGATGTTTATCAGCGGCTGGCCGAAAACCAGACTGGTCTGATCAATCATCTGCTTGAAGATCCGCTGATTCAGGATCAGAATGTTGCCTATCATCTGGGCCGGTTCGGCTGGCAGCGGGACGATGCATTTTATCTGCTGACCTTTGTCGCCCCGATTGAAAACTTATCGATCATTGAAGCCAATACCTATCTCAAGCGCATCTATAATCACTTTCCCGGTTCGATGGTAACCGTTTATCAGGGCTATATCATTGCGATCATACGGCAAGGGGAGTATCCCATTGAAACGGCCGCCGAACAACAAAGTCTGCCGCTATTGCTTGGTAAGTATCAGCTTAAATGTGGTATCAGTCGGTGCTTTCACGATTTTTTACAGCTTAAGCTGTATTTTGTGCAAAGCCGTTATGCCGTCGACATCGCGATCCAGAACGAGTCGGCCAGTTTTTATTTCTATGCCCCCTACGTAACCGAACACCTGCTTGACTGCTTGGCAAGCAGTGTCGATCTGCGGGTTTTCTGTGATCCGGACATAGTGGCGATGTTAACAACAGCGGATGATCTGGACCGGGAACTGCTCCGCAATTTGCATATTTATCTGCTCCATGGCCGAAATCTATCAGCGGCGGCCAAGGTCCTGAACCTCCATCGCAATACCCTTATTTACCGGATTGACAAAATTGCCCGCCGGCTCAAACTGGATTTTAATTCGCTATCCGAGAATGAGCTGTTTTCGCTGATCTTTTCCTGCATGGTGGCGGAAAGTATTGATGGACAAGACCAAGGAATAGACAGATGTAGTAACTATCGTCAAAAATGACGAAAAGCGTCACATTCTTCTGAGGATATAACCGATTACATTTTCGTACCGCTGACTTATAATAACGGTATTAAATCGTTAAAGAAACTCAGGAGGAACAAGATGAGCAAAGCAGTTAAAGCCGATTTCAGTGTCAGTGGTTTGGGCGGGGACAGCGTTCTCGGCGGTGCAGGAACGATGAGCAACCCCGCCAATGAGGGGGCCACGCTCTTTTTTCAGATGGCGCCGGGGATGAATATTCCCTACGAATACGGTGGCGTCAAACAGGAGATTCAGGGCTATCGGGACAGCGCCTGGATCGGGACGACCTTAATGATTTCACCAATCTATGATGTCGTCGGTAAGGATGCTGTCAAATTTCTGAACGCCATTTGCATCAATGATTTTACCAAACTGGGCCTGAATGGCTTGCGCCATGCGGTCATCTGCAACGACAAAGGGCAGATCATGACCGACGGGGTGGTCATTCGCATCGCTGAGGACCGCTACCGGACCTATTGGCTCAATCCACCGATTGATTACCTGTTGAAAAAATCCGGGTTGGATGTCAGCGGCGAAGATAAGACCGGAACTGAATATTTTATCCAGATCGCCGGCGAAAAATCGCTGGAAATTCTGGAGGACGCCTTTGAGGCCGATCTTCACGATATCAAGTTTGCCCGCCATCGCAAAGCGGAGATGGATGGCAAAACCGTGGAAGTGATTCGCCTGGGGATGTCTGGTAATCTGGCCTACGAAATTCACGGCCCGATGAGCGACTTTGATGCGGTTTACCGCAAGGTCTGGGCCAGCGGCGAAAAATTCGGGGCCACCAAGCTGGGCATGCACGCCTATAATTTGTTTAATCATACCGAGGCTGGTTTTCCCAATATTCACCTTCATTATCCTTTGCCCTGGTTTGAATCAGATCAGGGGCTGAGCGATTACCTGGCCCAGAACCCGGCCTTGGGCGGCATGAACAGCAACCGGAAACTGGCCGGCAGCGTCGGCGATGACCTGCAATCGCGCTTTGTCACCCCCTATGATGTCGGCTGGGACTTCCTGGTGAACTTTAATCACGAATTTACCGGCAAACCCGCCCTGGAGCAGATCGCCAAAAATCCGGGCCGCAGGGTAACGACGCTGGAATGGAATGCCGACGATGTGGCAGCTGTTTTTGCCACCATGCTCCGACCCGGTCAGACACCCTGCGATGATATTACCAAACAGAGTGACCTGTCATTGGGGGAAAATTCCTTTAACGGCTATACCGAATACCGAGCTGACAAGGTACTGGTTAACGGTCGGCAAATCGGAATCTCCTCCGGTCGGATCATTTCCTACCCCTATAACAGTATGATTTCGCTGGCCTTTATCGCTCCCGAATATGCCGCTCCAGGAACTGAAGTCACGGTGCTTTGGGGTACACCCGGGACACCGCAAAAAGAGATCCGGGCCATCGTCGCCAAATATCCTTACAATCAAGAGCTGATCCGCAACGAGGATCGGGACGTTGCGGAGATTCCCGGTTATCGGAAATAGTCAGAAATAAATAAAATATTCGCAAATTAAAAGACACGTTGTCAATGGTTGTCTACTCCATTGATCGCGTGTCTTTTTGCCGAAACTTGCGGTTATAGTTTGCGACTATCATAAGCCCAGTGCAGCAGGGCCTGTCGCTGTTTTTGGCGACAGCTTTGATCCATTTTATCGCAGTTCTTTTTGATCGCCCCAATATGGCGTACCATCGCCTTCCAGCGTTTGATCTGGCGGCGGTCCTCATCAGGTACTCTGCGACCATAATAATAGCGGCAATACCATTGAAACCAGCCCCGGGGATCGATGGGATTGATCCAGCCATTGGCCTGCCAGACTTTCAGCGGCTGTGAGGCATTGACCTGATAATAATTTAAAGAAATATCTTTTCGGGTCGGGGAGAGTTTGGCATGGTCAAACCAATCCTCCGGAAATTCCGACCGGCAGTCAGTCATGTATTTGCCCCCGAAAAGACCCAAAGCTAACAGTTCTTTGGGTGAGAGCTCCGGTTTGAAATCAGGATCAAAATTTGCGCCCATCGGTTCATTTAAGTAATAAGTGCCTTGTTGCATGGTATCGTTGATGATTACTTTTTTCATCACAATCTATTACCTCCCCAATATAATGTCGGTTATTAAATGAATACCCTCCCTGGCACGTATTAAAAATAGTTGATCCATATTTTCAGAAATAGTCACAAATAAAAAGACACGCTGTCAATGGCTGATAAAACCATAGACAGCGTATTTTTTATGGTTTAAAAAAGTTGTTCAGCGGAGCTGCGATGCATCAATGACCACGTAAGTACCATCGGCCCACTGATCCAGCGCGATTTGGATCACCGGCGAGCCGTCCGTATCGATAAAAGCCTGGACAATTTCGTCATCCATTTGCGATTCAATAGCGACTTCGGTCACCCCATTAAAAGAAAACCCCTCGAAGGCTTTAATGATGTCCCGCCAGATATCCCGGGAACCATCGATTTTTTTCAGGTTCTTGATCACTTGTTCAATATTCATTTTCTTTACCTCCCCAATATTATGTCGGTTATTAAATGAATACCCTTTTGCATCCGGTTTAAAAATAATAAATAGTCGTTTTTTAAAATTTGGATCTATATCATCCGCCACGGTTAAATTCAAAATGAATTATTGAGAATCACGCCTAACAGGCCCCAGGCGGTTCCTAGCATCGCCCCGCCGAGGACATCCCGGGGGTAGTGCATGCCGACATAGATACGGGTGATCCCGACCAAAAATGCCAGCAGATAACCAGCCAACCCGATAAAAAAGTTGACGTGAAAATAGGGTAAGAGAAAGGTTGCCATAAAGAAGGATTGGCTGGTATGGCCACTGGGAAACGAACTGCCCCGGGCGGGTGACCCGACAATGCGACTATTTTCAATCTTTTTATAGGGACGGGTTCGATGGACCAGCATTTTTATCAGTTCCACCACAAACCATAATGATAAGGTGCCTAAGACAAAGGCATAGGCAAGGACGTGGTGCCCCAAAAAATACAAAATAGTAGCCAGGATCATCGCAAAAATCCCGTTGCCAAGCTGCGTCAATAACAGCATCGTCCCATCAAGCCAGGACCAGCGGCGGCCATGCATATTAAAATAAGTAAAAACCCAGACATCAATCCGCTGACCAACCGACCACACCAGCGAAATAGTGGTTAAAGCAAAAATCAGGACCAGGATCAGCAGCGAATTTTGGCTTTTGACGGCGTCTGAAAAAATGATCCAGACATAATCAGGAATAACGAGCAGAAATGAAATGAGGATAATCGCAACCATGATTAACCAGTAAAGCGGTGGAATATGACGGATCCCGGTAATGATTTTCTGTGCGGCGCCGCGCATTTTACCCACCGGCGAGGGGCTTTTTGCGGTTGCGTGACGGCCTTTGTCAGTGACGGACTGATCCGGCTTATTGCCCTTCATGTGACGCGGTCGCTCCGACCATGACCGACAAAGCCTGTGGCTGTACTTTGATGCGCACCGAACCCTCGCCCAAACTGATATCATCGGCCATTACCGCCATGGCCGGTTCGGTGTCGATGACAATTTCACGGACCTGATAGTGCATAATCCGGGGATCCTCCGGGTTATCGGTGCCGACGCCGGTCAGAATATAAGCGATTAAATCGAGTTTGGAGAGATCGGCAAAAAACATCACATCCAGTAAGCCGTCATGATAGGCATCGGGCGCACCGACTTGATAATTACGACCGACATAGGGCATATTGGAAATTAATGCGGCGTGACCCAACTCGCTGATTTCCTGATTATCGTCCAGAAAAAGATGAATCTCCGAGGGCGGTGCAGTCGTCAGAATGCCGAGAAAATCGCCGATCCGGGTGATGTTGCCGTGCTGGATATCATCCCCGGAGGGGAACAGCATCGAAAACAATCCCACTGAGCAAAGCTCGATAAAAGGGGTGCTGACACCGTCGCAAGTGACCAGGCCGAGATCTATTTTTAAACGCTGGCCGGCGCTGAGAATGGCAACCGCCGCCGCAATATCCGTGGGGATACCGAGGCTTAAGGCCACATTGTTCCGGGTTCCGGTGGGAACAATGCCAAGCGTCGCCGCTGAACCGTACAGCGCTTTGGTGACCGATGAAACGGTCCCGTCGCCGCCACAAACGACAAACAGTTCAATGCCCTGGGCAATGGCCTCATCGACCACTTCCTTCAAGTTACAGTCGGGTTCGATCAGATACAGTTCCGGGATTAACTGCCGGGCCTGCATTTCTTTAACGACCGCCATGATTTGCAGCGGGGATTCGTCATTGGCACCAGAACCGGGATTAAAAATAAGTTTAACGCGCTGTGGCTGCAGCTTGGTTTTTAAAGTTTCCATCGTTTAGTCCTCCGTTTTTGTTTTTTTATTTCTTGATCGGAATCGTATACTCAATATAACGGTGCATTTTTCCATCGGCATGGACCCGGGTCAGGATTTTCCCGATGATATCGCCTTCCGGCACAATGCCATGATCGCGGATATAGGCCACCAGCGGATCAAACTGCCGCAACGTCAAATTGCCATAGTCACCCAGATCCATCACCGTACACAAACACAAACCCGCCGGTCGGATCAGCACATCCGCGTTCAGCGGCAGATTTAACAACGCCGCGTCAGCGCTTTCGACACACAGTCCCCAGGCGTCCCGGTCAATGCGGGGGTCGGCGATGTCGGCAAAAGCAATGTGATGGGTAAACTCAACAAAGGGGATCTGCTTGAGCCAGTGCGGAAATAAGGGTTTTTCCTCAACCTCACCATAATGATCGCCGTCTTCGCGCTGGACATAGGTAAAGTAACGATACTCGGGGGTATTGACGAACCAATAGCACCCGACATTATAGGGCAGGCTTGCCAGTTTATCCTTGTAGGCGGAAATCTTGCGCTCCAGCATCTGATAATAGCGCAGCTTTTCATCGATGACCTGTTGTTTAAAGCCGATCCGCTCGACAAAAAAGTCCAACGACTCATTATGAAGCATCTTTGAAATATCTTTTAACGAAATGTCAAAGCTGCGATAGCGCATGCATTCCATCAGAAAAAAGATATCCCAGGTTTCATAGGTGCGGTAGTCACTGTTTTGCTGACGTTTGGGCGTAATAATCTGCTCTTTTTCATAATAACGGATGGTCTCCACCGGCAGGCCCAAGAGCTTGGAGACTTCCCCAATGCGATATTCCATGATTTTCCTCCCTCTAGTGGCTTCAGGTTTTTTTCATTGTATCACATTTATATACTAAGACAAATAAAAAAGGATAGGGCTTTTACAAGCACCGATCCTTTTTTTTATCTTTAATTGTTAGCGGTGTAGTGGGGGTTACAGCGACAAGCCCGCATTAAAGCCATCGTTGATCGCCACCATGGCATTGCTGGTTTTGACGGCCCCGCCAATAACGATGACGTGGTTGTGAACGGCTGATAATGCTTCGGCCAGCTGGTTGTTGGGTCGGTAGCCCAATGCAATGACGACGGTATCGGCAGGCAGGGTCTGCTGGCCCTGGCTGTTTTCGATGATTACCCCATCATCCAGAATTTCGACCACTTTGGTTTGGGTCAATTGGTTGACCTCATATTCGCGGAGGATTTTCATCAGATTGAATTTGTTGACGCCATCGAGATCGCTGCAGATCTTGGGCAGCATTTCGATGATGGTCACATCCCGTTGCTGCATCGCCAGATGCGCAGCCGTTTCTGAACCGACCTCACCGCCGCCGGCCACAACAATTTGATCACCGGTGGCCACATTGCCCAGTAGGGCATCTTCAGCGGTGACAACCAGGGCTTTGTCGATCCCTTTGATCGCCGGTTTGCAGGGGGTTCCGCCGGTGGCGACGATAACGGTATCCGGTTTTTCAGCGGCCACCAGTTCTTTCGTCAATTCGCGGTTGAGATGAATCGTTACACCCAACTGATCCAGTTCGCTCGTGATCCAGTTGGTATAAGTGGCCAACTCACCCTTGCAGGGGGGATAAGCAGCGGATTTAAACTGACCGCCTAAAAAGCTGCCTTTTTCATAAAGCGTGACCTCGTGGCCTTTGATCGCCGCGGCGCGGGCCGCTTCCAGGCCACCGGGTCCGCCGCCGGCAATCAGGACTTTTTTCGGTTTGGTGACTTTGCTATAATCCAATTGATATTCTTGGCCCAGCGAGGGATTGACCAGACAGGTGATGGCTTCACCCACCAGTAACTTCCCGACACAGCCCTGCATACATCCGATGCAGTAGCGGATTGCGGTTAAATCACCAGCCTTGGCCTTATTTGGCAGCTCCGGATCGGCCAGGGAGCCCCGGCCCATTCCGATGAAATCGGCTTTGCCCATTTCCAGCAGACCATCGGCCATGCGGGGATCATTGATGCGGTTGACAGTAAAGACCGGGATATCCACGATTTGTTTGATCTCGGCAGCAAAGTCGACAGTCCAGGCATGGGAGACATACATCGGCGAAACAATCCCCTTATTATGATCGCCATAGGCGCCACTGGAAACATGCAGGGCATCAAAACCCCATTCGGCAAAGAGTTTAGCCAGGACCCGGGATTCAGAAATGTCCCGGCCGCCCTGAACCACTTCGTCAGCCGAAAAACGGATCATGACCGGGAAATCGTCGCCGACCTTGCCGCGGATATCGGCATAGATTTCTTTAACAAAGCGTAAGCGATTATCCAGACAACCGCCGTATTTATCAGTACGTTTGTTGACATAGGTGGACATGAATTCGGCAATTAAATAGCCATGTCCGGCATGCACTTCGATACCATCAAAGCCGGCCTGTTTAGCCCGTAAGGCACAGTCGCCAAAATCTTCAACAATCTGTTCAATCTCCGGAATGGTCAGTTCCCGGGGCAGTTGCCGCAACCACGGACAGGGGATTGCCGATGGGGCCACCGGCTGAACGCCGCCATTTACGAAGCTGGCGCTTTGGCGGCCGGCATGATAGATCTGAGCAAAGATTTTGGAATCATACTGATGAATGGTGTCGGTCAGTTTTTTGTGACTGGCAATCTGATCATCATTCCACAGCCCGGCAATAAACTGATAGCCCATGGCATGCTCGCTGACGGCATAATCTTCGGTAATAATCAGGCCCCAGCCGCCCTTGGCCTTGGCTTCGTGATAGGCAATATAACGATCGGTGGCGGTGCCGTCTTCATTGCAGTAATTGGCCACCATGGCGGTGACTGCCAGACGATTGGGAATCTCACACTGATTGATTTTCTTTGGTGTAAACAATTTAGTAAACATTTTGTACCTCGTTTTCATATTTGGATTTACTCATAGGATAAACCCTCAAGTCACTTCAAGGTCAAGCTGTTAATTAAAAAACTATCAAAGTTTTTTTGGTTAGGTTATTTGATGAAGCAGTGATAGCTTTTTTTGCTATCACTGTCAGAAGTAAAGTCCTGATTGATTATGAAACGTTGAAAATGATTGTTAAAAAGCTTAAATGAGCAGACGGATATGGGAATGATCATGCTTATGTTCAAATTCGAGGGCGTTGAATAAATAAGATTTTGTGAGTGTTTCATCCATCTGAAGCAACCGTCCCCGATATAGATGCATGGTTGTGATGACGTCATAAATCGTTTTATTGCCAGGATTTTCGATAAATCTCAGGATAAGTTCACGCCGAAGACCCAGTTCAGCAAATCTGATGTTGTCAATTTCATCCTGGTCAATTTCTTTACCCATGTCTCTAAAAAACTGGTGATAGACATGGTTGAAGTTTTGGCCCATATAGGCGCTGCTTGAGAGTTGATCATAAATTTCCTGCTGAAAACGGATGGTATTTTCATCAACAAAAATACCTGAATAATAGATATACGCAGCGAAAGTATTCTTTTCGATACTATTAATTTCATAAGTGATTTTCGATTCGATAAAAGAATATGATTTCATGTATAACTCTGAATAAATTTCAGTCAAAAGAGAATCCTTTGATTTAAAGTAGTAATTAAAATTCTTATGATTAACCCTTGCCTTTTCACAGATTTCTTTGGCCGAAGTTTTTTTAAAACCATTTTGATAAAATAACATTTTGGCAGCATTAATCATGCTTATTTTTGTCTGCAGACCTTTGCTTAATTTTTGAGGTATCATCTTATTCTCCATAATTTGTATTGGTATCAGTATAACACAGAGCGATCAGATATAAAATAAGTAAGATAAATATTAGTAAATCTTAATGATGAAAGATTGTAGATATGGAAAAAACTTCAATTGCACAAATGAAATCATTTAAATAAGCAGAATATTGGATGTTTTTTCATAAAAATAAGATTATGTATAAAAAATCTTTATTAATTGCTTGATTTTTTAAAAAATAATGTTATCATAGAGGTAATTAATAAGATATTTCTTATAAAATCTTAATAAGAAATGATAAGTGCTGATAATTGAGATTTTTTAATAAGGCAATATATGAAATATCTAGTTATTTCAAATATGGATGTTTAAAGTAAAGGAGTTTGTAATGAGAGAAAAATTTGATCAAAAAGAGTTTGAAGTAATTGGTGAATATCCAGACTATCCCACACATGTCATGGCATTGGTGCCAAAAGCGCCCATTCAGAAAAAATTTAACAGGCCAATAACAGCAAGAGAAAACTGGAAATTGCTATTCAATGGAAAAAAGCCATATTGGATTCCCCAGGCAGGTTTTTTCAACTGCGAAGTACAGGTGTTTCGTCCCAGAATGCATCCAGACAATGTTGCCACCCGGCTAGTCTTTGATGCTGAAGAATTACCCCAGTATGAAAGCAATATCGCAAAAGGTTGGTTTGATCTTGATTGGGAATGGGTGGATATTGCCGGTGGAGCATCCGTGCATCCGGGGAATCCGGCGGTGCGGGATATCAATAAATGGGAGGAACAGGTGCCATTCCCCAATTTAGACGATATGGATTGGGAAAACTGTATTGCGAAGAATAAGGACTATGTTAAATCTGACAAGATGGTACAAGTAGGATTGCTTTCAGGTTTCTGGGAAAGATTGATGTCTCTGATGGATGTCGATCATGCGGCAATCGCCCTGGTTGATGAGGATCAGCAGGATGGGGTGCATCGGTTGTTCGACAGATTAGCAGATTTGTATGTGGACTATATTGACCGACTGCATAAACATTTTGCAATTGATGGATTTCTGATCCACGACGATTGGGGGACACAAAATAATCCGTTTTTCTCGCTGGCAACATGTCGTGAAATGATTGTACCATACTTAAAACGAGTGGTTGATGCCTGTCATGAACGCAATATCGCTTTTGAACTGCATAGTTGTGGTCGGGTTGAGCCATTGGTGCCGGCATTGATTGAAGCCGGTGTGGATTTATGGTGCGGACAGACGATGAATGATTATCTTCGAATGGCGACAACTTATCAAGAGGTAAGTCTTGTTTTTGGGGTTCAGTTATTGCCAGAGCCAGCCGGCACCACCGCTGAAGAAATCCGAGCGATGGCTAAGGATTTTGTTGAGAAATATAAAGATTGTAAAATCGCTCTGGTTAATAAAGGCGCCAGCCCTTTGTTTTTCGCAGCGGTATATGAATTTAGCCGAAAAGCATATGAACAGGCTGAAGATTAATATCTATGTCATAGAAATTTAACAATCCAAGATATCGTATAAATTACTTTCTAAGTTCCGACAATTGTGATCAGATCAATAGTCGAATTGTTGAGCCGTCATGGTTTTCAAAAAAGGTCAGCGCTTCGTGAATATACTGCTGGGTTGTTTCTTCAGGAATTCGCATCAAACGGCCGGTCAGGGTCTGGATGGTGATATACAGTTCGGTTACTGTTTTGGTCTGCGGGGCGTTGATATATTGTAAGCCAAATTCCTTGCGGAGGCAGGAATCCGCAAAAACAGCGGTATCAAAGTCCACTTTGGTCATCCGGTTGGGCAGATCGCGAAAATAAGGATTGTATAATTTCAGAATAATTTCCTGGTAAATATATTCAGAGTGGAGCATTTCAGCGTGAAAGGCTCGGGTTTGGGGATCGCTGTAAATAGCATGGTAATGGTAGATCTGTTTGTAAAAATTGATTTGGATACCATTCATATTATCATGATAGGTGTTGGTTCGGACAAAGGACAATAATCTGACAATGAATTCTGAATAGATTCGTTCGGCAATATCCTTTTTTTTCTTAAAATAATAGGTTAATGTTCCTAGTTGGATGCCGGTCTCAGCACAGATATCCCGCATCGAAGTTTTAGCATAACCATTGTTGTAAAATAGTATTTTGGCAGTTTGCAAAATGATCTGTTCAGTCTGTAAACCCTTTTTATATTTTTTCATGAGGTCCTCTTGTCCAATCGTTTAAAATCTTTAATTTTATTATAGCATATCAGGGTGGGGACGATCACTAAAAATAAAATAGTACAAAAAATAAAATGTACGAAAATTATTGCATCGCCACGATCGATGTGTTAATATAGTACAAAATCAATAATGTACGAAAGTTGATTTGAGTCTATTGGAAATTATGTTAAAAGGAGAAAGTAAATGCTAACAAAAAGACAAAACTTAATGGAAACGATTAAAGGTGGCCAGCCGGACCGGTTTGTCAATCAGTATGAATTCCTGGAACTGATCAGAGAAGCGCCCAAAGAAGCCTTTATGACACCGAAGGGGACGGAAGTCAAAAATGCCTGGGGGATTACCATCCGCTGGCCGGAAGGTCAAATCGGGTCCTTTCCAGTTCACGATCATGGGCATAAGGTATTACAAGACATTACGAAGTGGCGCGAATACGTTAAGGCTCCAGCGGTAGATTATCCGGCTGAACGTTGGACGGAAGCCATTGCCCATGCCAAGGCGGTTGATCGCGATGAAAAATTTGTGACTGCCTTTGTAACGCCGGGGATCTTTGAACTGACCCACTATCTGATGGGAATGGAAGATGCCTTAATGAGTTATTACGAAGAACCAGAAGCCATGCATGAACTCATCGACTATCTGACTGAATATGAATTGCAGTACGCCCAGCAGCTGATTGACAACCTTCACCCGGATGCGCTGTTTCATCATGATGACTGGGGCAGTCAGATTTCGTCATTTATGTCGCCGGAAACCTTCAAGGAATTCATTTTGCCGGCTTACAAAAAAATCTATGGCTTCTATAAGGATAACGGCGTGGAACTGATTGTTCATCACAGCGACAGCTACGGCGTGAACCTGGTGCCCTTCATGATTGAAATGGGTATCGATATCTGGCAGGGCGTCATGAATACCAACAATATTCCCGAGCTGATCAAAGAATACGGCGGACAGATTTCATTTATGGGCGGCCTTCACAGCGGTGAAATTGATTTTCCTGACTGGACCCCTGAAATCGTTATGGAACATGTGGAGAGGGCTTGTAAAGAATGTGGCAAGCATTACTTTATTCCCAATCTCAGCCAGGGCGCACCAATCAGCTCATTCCCGGGTGTTTATGAGGCCACTTCGGAAGCCATCGACAAGATGAGTGCCGAACTGTTTTAACAATAAACAATAAATTAAATCACAGCTTTTGGAGGAAAAAATTGATAATTATTGGCGAAAAAATTAATGGGGCGATTCCCTCAACCGGGAAGGCCATAGCCGCAAAGGATGCTGAATTCATCCGAAACCTGGCCATTAAGCAGGCCGAAGCCGGGGCGAATTTCATCGACGTCTGTGCCTCAGTGGATGATGACATCGAACTGGAAACGATGAAATGGTTGATCGACATTGTTCAGGATGCCACCGACGTGCCGATTGCGGTGGACAGTCCCAATGTTTATACCTGCATTGAATCGATGAAATACTGTAACAAACCGGGACTGTTTAACTCGGTATCGCTGGAAGGCGGTAAGGTTGATGAGGCTTTCAAAGTACTGGCCGATACCAAATGGGAATGTGTTGCCTTATTAAATAGTGACAAGGGAATCCCTAAAACCGCCAAAGATCGACTGGAAGTGTTTACTGATTTAATGGCAAAATGTAAAGAATACAAGATCGACCCCTCCCGCATGCACATTGATCCCTTGATTGAAATGCTTTGTACCTCGGAAGATGGCATTGCCATGGTGACCGAAGTGATCCGGGAAATCAAAAAACAATATCCAACCATTCATGTCACCGGCGCCGTCAGCAACATTTCCTTCAACCTGCCCGCCCGTCGGATTGCCAATCAGGCCTTTGCCGTTTTGGCCATGAGTGCCGGCATGGACAGCTTTATTCTCGATCCGCTGAACAAGGATATGATGGGGATGCTGTTCGCCACCGAAGCGATGATGGGTGAAGATGAATACTGTATGGAATATATCGGCGCTTTCCGGGAAGGCATTTTCGTAAAATAAACAACAGCAAAAACAAGTTACAACCAAACCCGGTACCCACACAGGTTCCGGGTGGCTTAATATAGAAGTAAGTGCATTAAATTAAAAATCAAAGGAGAAAAAAATGTCAAAAATTGAAGAAGTAAAAGTTTTAGTCGAAACCGGTAAATCAAAAAAAGTCGCTGCCGCTGTTCAGGAAGCGCTGGATGCCGGTGACAAAGTCGCGGATATTCTCGAGGCGATGATCGCGTCGATGGGTGTGGTGGGAGATAAATTCTCAGCCGGTGAAATTTTTGTGCCGGAAATGCTGATTGCAGCCAAGGCCATGTCCAAAGGGGTGGAAGTGTTAAAACCATTGATGGCCGGCGAGGGATCTAACTCACTGGGTACCTGCATCATTGGAACGGTAGCTGGAGATCTCCACGATATTGGCAAAAATCTGGTTTCGATGATGATCGAAAGTGCCGGATTTGATATGGTGGATCTGGGCGTCGATGTTCCAGCCGAAAAATTTGTCACTGCTGTTAAAGAAAATGAACATGTCGTTCTGGTGGCCTGTTCTGGTCTGCTGACCACCACCATGCCAGCGTTAAAAGAAGCGGTCCAAACCATTAAAGCGGCCTTGCCAGAAATGAAGGTCATTGTCGGCGGGGCACCGGTGACGCCGGAATATGCTGCCGAAATCGGGGCCGATGGATATGCACCGGATGCCGGCAGTGCCGCCGTTAAAGCCAAAGAACTAGTTACTGCTTAACCTGTTTCCAAGCGGTTATTGCCAATTAGCCCGGCAACGAATAATGGCTGGAGTTTGCAATAACCGAAAAATAAAAATTTGAAGGAGAAGAAAATGAAAAAACCGTTAAGTAATGCACTCAAGCGATTTTACGGGATTGGTGACTTTGGATTCACCCTGATGGCAAACGTGGAACTTTATTATCTGGCTTATTTCCTGACAAACGTCGCTAAATTTGATTTAGCCACAACCGCCCTGATCATGACCACGACCAGCATGATCGATGTAATCTTGTCACCGTTCTACGGGGGCATCATCGATGGGATGAAGCCGATGAAATGGGGACGTTACCGCTCCTGGTTATTGGTAATGCCACCGATTGTAACACTCTTTTATACCCTGGAATTTACCACCATAGGGACCGGGGTGGTTCCTGTTGTGATCATTATTGGCGCCTACCTGGTGGCACATATCTTCTGGAATTTTTCCTATGTTGCCAATGTCGCCCTGATTCCAACCATTTCCAGTACCCCTGAAGACCGGGCGCAATTATCTGCTACCCGGGGGGCCTATAACAATGCCGGAAAACTGGCCTTCTCAGCCGTTGGTCTGGCCACGGTTTTATATATTGGTACCGCCATTGGCAATCCGGTACTGGGATTCACCCTGGTTGCTTTGGCGATGGCACTGGTTTATTGGGTCACGTACTTTCTTCATTTCAAAATGACGGATGGATACGAAGAAACCCATCAGGAAGCCAGCCAAAACAAGAAAAAGAAAGAAAAAACATCGATTATGCAAATGGCCAAATCACTGGTACAGAATCCCCATTTACTGGTGCTTTTGCTGGCCGATCTGACCCGCTGGATCGTTAACTTTGTGATGGCAGGTTCAGCTGCATATTTCTTTACCTATGTGACTAACAATGTCGCGATGTTCTCGGTTTATCTGCTGGTTGCCAATGGCATGGCTCTGATCGGTTCATATCTGAGCAAGTATGCAGCCAGCAAATTTACCACCCGGACAGCAGGTATTTTCGGATTCTATGCGCTGGGCGTATTTCTCTTAATCAGTCAGTTCTTTGTCAATGATATTATGATTGTACTGGTATTCCTTTCTTGTGCGCAATTCTTCCTGGGCTTCATTTACGCCCTGATTTCAGCGATGTATAGTGATGCGGTTATCTACAGTGAGTGGAAAACCGGATCAAAAGCGTCGGGTTGGATTATCTACAGTGAGTGGAAAACCGGATCAAAAGCGTCGGGTTGGATTATCTACAGTGAGTGGAAAACCGGATCAAAAGCGTCGGGTTGGATCATGGGATTAATGAATCTGCCATTAAAAATTGCTAATTTAATCAAAGGCGCGATTATTCCCGCAGTTCTGGCGGCGGTTGGTTTTGTGGCAAAAATGGACCCGGCAACAGCCACTCCTGAATTAAAAACCGGGATTGTCCAGCTGTTTGTCATAATCCCGGGGATCGGAATTCTGGTCGGAGCGGTTCTGTTGACGGTGGGTTACCGATTGACCCGGGCTAAAATTACAAATTATCAGAAAGAAATTGATGAACGACAGGCAATAGTTGAATAATTACTGAAATCAAAATTCTTTTGATCGGGCTGCTCTTTTCCTAAAAAGATTGGGCAGCACCTTTAATAAATAATCACAAGTGATGAGGGGATATATGAATAAAAAACAGATTATCGGGTTGGTTTTCAGTATTGCGGTGTTGATTACTTTTTATTTGCTGCCGATCCCGGAAGGCCTTAGCAACAATGGGATGATCACAATTGGCTTGCTGTTCTTCTTTTTGATCATGTTGATCACAGAAGCCCTGCCAGTTGGGGTCATTTGTTTTTTGTGTTTAGCGTTGCTGCCGACCCTGGGGGTTACCAAAAACCTGGGCACGGCCTTAGGCGGTTTTACCAATACGATTTTATTTTTTGTGTTGGCATCGTTTGGCCTGGCCGAGGCGGTATCATCAACTCCGATTGTCCAACGGGTTCTGCATGGGTTATTAAAAACTTTCGGACGCAATGTTAAAACCTGCGTGTTGGCAATCATGATTGCGGCTGCCGCCGTCTCGTCGATAGTAACCGATGTGCCGACGGTGGTGGTTTTCATGGGGGTCGGAGCCAGCTTTCTGAAATTGTTTAAAAATGAATCCGACCGCCATCAAACTGCTAAATCTCTGATGATGGGAATTCCGGTTGCCGTCATGCTGGGCGGCCTGATGACGCCGGCTGGCAGTGGTATTAATATTTTAACAATTGGTTTATTGCAAAGTATTGCCGGAATTCAGATTACCTTTATTCAATGGATGGTCTGTGCGATTCCGATCGTTTTGGTGATGGTCCCATTGGCATGGTTTATCCTGACCAAAATCTATCCACCGGCAGAAATTGATGCCAGTGAAATTAAAGCCTATCTCAATCAGATTGCGGTTCACGAAAAGGTGAGCCAGCGGGAAGGGAAGGTGATCATCATCGCCGCGGCGATGATGCTATTTTGGATGATGAGCTCCTTTTTTCCCGTTATCGAGGTGGCCGTGGTATCGCTTTTTGGTTGTGCCTTGTTCTTTATGCCCGGGATCAAGATTCTCACCTGGGAACAATATATGAAAGCCGTCAGTTGGACTTCCTATCTCCTCATCGGAACGGTCTTATGTATTGCCAACACCATCGTCGCTAACGGAGTCAGTGAGTGGTTTGTTACTTATGTTTTACCCTCATCGCTGTCGCTTTCGACCATGGGTGGGGTCTTTTTTGTGGCGGTGATGATTTTTGTGATCATGCTGATTGTTCCGGTCGCACCGGCATTGATTGGGGTGCTGACGCCGGTAATTGTCAGTTTGGCAGCAACAATGGGGATCAACCCGGCCTTATTGATTATTACCTTGGGCCTATGCGCAGGCAACTGCTATCTTTTTCCCATTGATACGATTCCACTGATCATCTACACCGCCGGCTATTATAAAATGACCGATATGCCCAAGGCGACCATCTGGATGCAACTAGCCTTTATTTTATTGGCGACCTTGTGGCTGCCGCTGGCCGGTTTGATTACCAAAATTGTCTGAGGGGATTTTGGCAGCAAAAGAGTTTATGATTTAAAAAAAATCTTTTTTAAGATCGCAAGCACAGTTAAAAGACAGATCCGTCAGATTTAAGTCACCGTAAACAAAAGCCGCTGCGTCAGCTCCGGCACCTTGATCATCAGCCAAACATCAGCTATAATAAAAGGAAAAGACGGGACGGATCGGGTCTTTTGTCAAATCCATAAATTTTAGGAGCGATGGCGATGGTTAATAATGGCATTGTGAACGATGAGAATTACAATCATGTTGAAAAAAATCTGAGAAATGTCCTGAATCTGACCAATACCAGTCAGAATGCCAGGGTTGTTGAGGAAGAAATCTATTATAATACCGCCAAAAATGTCGGACGCAACCTGAACGTGACCGATTATAACAGCTTATCCGAAAAGATCACGGCATTGGGAATTGGCCAGATCGTCATGACCAATATGTCCGATGAAAAAATTGTCTTTCGGTTGGACGACTGTTTTACCTGCAGCGACATGGAAAATATCGGGAAACCGGTCTGCTATTTTGAAGCGGGGATCCTGGCCGGGGCCGTCAGTACCATCAGTAAGCAGGAAATGGATGCCGTGGAAGTTAGGTGTAACGCCCTCGGCGACAGCTATTGCGAATTTGAAGTCACCAAAGCAAGTGCTCATAAAAAGAGCGTGAACAATGACAGCGATGGTGGGAAAACCGATATTAATATGCTTTACCTGACGATCAACTCCTTGAAACTGGCCAAAAGCAAAAATCAGCTGCTTGATAAAATTTCTGCGTTGGAAGAACAGATTGATGAAAAAAGCAAGGCCGGCAAACCGGACACCGCCACACTTCATGATCCAAAAGTAATGGTTGCCAGCGCTGAAATGATTGACCTGGTCAACTACATCAAGAAAGTGGCAAAAACGGATGCCTCAATTTTAATGCGTGGCGAAAGCGGTACCGGGAAAACGATGTTTGCCGAAGTTGTCCATCAGGAGAGCCCCAGAAGCCATCAACCGTTTATTTATATTGACTGCACTACCATTCCCAAGAATTTTTTTGAAACCGAACTGTTCGGATATACCCCCGGAGCATTTACCGGGGCCAACAAAAAGGGAAAAATTGGAAAATTGGAAATGGCCCAGGGCGGTACGGTTTTTTTAGATGAAATCGCCGAGATTCCCATCGAAATCCAATCCAAATTGCTGCGTTTTCTGCAGGAAAAAAAGTTTGAAAAAATGGGCGCCGTAACAACTCAACACGTTGATACCCGGGTAATTGCCGCCACCAGTCAAAACCTGGAAGCAATGATCGGGGCCGGTTTATTCCGAAAGGATCTTTACTACCGGCTCAATGTGATCAACATCGTGCTGCCGCCGCTGCGCGAAAGAAGTCAGGAGATTCCCGGTCTGGCGCAGCGAATCCTGACACAAATCAGCCAGGAAACGGGAACGGCGGTGAAAAAAATTGATGCCGCCGGTCTGCGTGAATTAATGAATTATAGTTGGCCGGGAAATATCCGAGAACTGGAGAATCTAATCAAAAGACTGACCTTTTTAGTCGATGATCCGATCATTTCCAGGACCGCGATTGAAAAAGAACTCAACACGGCGGAATCGTTAAATGTCTTTGCCGGGGTCGCCAAAAACGAAATCAAAGAAAATGAAAAAGAGCTGATCGTCAGAGTGCTGCAAAACTGCCGCGACAACAAGTCGGCGGCGGCTGCCAAACTGGGGATCACGCGTCAAACACTGTATAATAAAATCAAAAAGTATAACATCACATCATGACGTCCAGGTGGTTACCGGCTGGTGTCAAATTGTGTCAAAAAGTGTCAAGGTATCTTGGATAGTGTCAAAAAAATAGACACTGCTGATGCTGGAATATTAAACGAAACCCGCCTGGATGGAGAATCTGGCGGGTTTTACTGATTGGCACAAAAATTGCTATATATTTAGATATGTATAAATACTAAAAAAAAATTTCTTTGAAAAGGAAGAGTGAAAAACTATGAGTTTGACAGATTTAATTTACGCTGGTTCGAATGCGGTTGCTGGATTAACGGAAGGTGCAGTCAATGATGCCATTGCAAAATATGGCGAAGGTCATGCGGTTGGCTACCCGGATACGGCTTATTTTTTACCAATTATTTACGCCGCCACCGGTGTTAAAATTAAAATCCTGGGTGATTTACCAGCGGCAGTGGGGATTTTGAAAAGTCTGATCACCAATAAAGAAGACCTGGGTGACGCCTTAAACGCTGGACTGGCCACTGCCGTTGGCGCTGAAATTATTGAAGCGATCCGTTACCTGGATGGCGATCCTTACGTAAATGATGCCGGTATCGGGTTTGTTGCCGATCCGATTATTCGTTCTTTGGGCGTGCCGCTGGTAACTGGCGATATACCCGGGATTGCCGTGCTGTTAGGCGAATCCTCAGATCCTGCCGCTCTGGCTGCGATAGTTAAAGATTATCAGGAAAAAGGCTTACTGACCTTTATGGTTGGTAATATCATCGAGCAGGCCTTAGAGGCAGGTGTGAAAATGGGACTGGACTATCGCGTTATTCCTCTGGGCCATGAAGTAACCTCCGTAATACATGTGGTCTCCGTTGCGATTCGGGCCGCGCTGATCTTTGGCGGCATCGAGCCAGGTAAATTGTCAGCGTTTTTAACTTATACCAAAGAGCGGGTCCCGGCCTTTGTTAATACCTTCGGTGAATTAAACGAAGTGATTGTCTCGGTTGGCGCTGGTGCCATTGCTTTAGGCTTCCCGGTTATCGCCGATGTCCCGGTACCTGAAGTACCCGGCGCGTTAATGTCCCAGGCCGACCACGCCAAAACCGTCGAGTTTTCGTTAGAAGCCCGGGAAATTAAAATTAAAGTCACGAAAATCGATGTCCCGGTTTCCGTAGCCTCCGCTTTTGAAGGTGAACGGGTTCGTAAAGATACTATGTTTGCCGAATTTGGCGGCAACAAAACCGAGTGTTGGGAACTGGTTACCAGCGGTGATCCAGCCGAAATGGAAGATCATAAAATCACCCTGATCGGACCGGATATTGATGACGCGATGTTTGCTGGAGCTGACGTGGTTCGTTTGCCACTAGGAATTGTCGTGACCGTTGGCGGTAAGGCGATGCAGAAAGATTTCGAAACCGTATTGGAGCGCCGCATCCACTACTTCACCAACTACATCGATGGTGCCATGCATGTGGGCCAACGTAACATTGCCTGGATCCGCTTGACCAAAGAAGCCTTTGAAAAAGGGTTCCGCTTAAAACACATCGGTGAAGTGCTCTATGCTAAAATGCGTTCCGACTTTGAAAAGGTTGTTGATAAATGCGAAATTACCATCTACACTAAGGCGGAAGATGTCAAACGGCTGGGCGAAGAAATGGTTAAACCGATCTATGCCGAACGTGATGCCCGAATGAGTGCCTTAACCGATGCCAGCGTTGATGAATTCTATACCTGTTTATTATGTCAGTCATTTGCCCCCAGTCATGTCTGCGTCGTCACTCCGGAACGGTTGGGGTTGTGTGGCGCCGTCTCCTGGCTGGATGCCAAAGCCACCAAAGAACTGGATCCATTGGGACCCAATCAGCCGATTATCAAAGGTGAAGCCGTGGATGAACGACTGGGCATCTGGGATTCCGTCAACGAGGTGGTTAATGCCGCGTCTCAGGGAGCTGTCGAAAAAGTAACCCTCTATTCGATCCTCGAAGACCCAATGACTTCCTGCGGTTGTTTTGAATGTATCTGCGGAATCATGCCCGAAGCCAATGGCGTCATCATCGTTAATCGTGAATTCAGCCAGACCTCGCCGGTTGGCATGACCTTTGGCGAGTTGGCATCAATGACTGGCGGCGGCGTGCAGACCCCCGGCTTTATGGGTCATGGCCGTTTCCTGATTGGTTCGAAAAAATTCATGTCGGCTGAAGGTGGCTTATCGCGAATTGTCTGGATGCCAAAAGAATTAAAAGACGATGTGGCCGAAAGACTAAACAAAGCCGTCTTCGAAATGACCGGCATCGAAAACTTTACCAATATGGTCTGCGACGAAACCATTGCCACCGACTCGGAAGCCGTTTTGGAATTCCTGGAAACTAAAAACCATCCAGCCCTGGCGATGGACTCGATTATGTAGGCAATTTGCCACGCTGTTTCCGATTGGGTCGTTGATTAGGCAGGCTGATCTAAAAATGGACAGTGACCTATTCAGTCACAGAAAATTAATGCTAAAGACGTATTTCATTTATGAGATACGTCTTTTTTTATGCTAATCGTTAACTAAATGGGTTTATTGGATGAAAATATTCGTAAAATATTAAAAATAGATCATTATTGACTTGACAAAACGTTTTCACAGGTATATATTTTATCCATACATACTTGTACGTATAAGTTAGATTGGAGACAGAACATGAACGATCCAAAATTAATCCTGTTCACTGGATTTCTCGGTTCAGGAAAAACCTCTCTGTTGTTGGAGAGTGCCAAATATTTGGCAGAAAAAGACAAACGTTGCGCCATCATTGTCAACGAAGTGGGAGAGATTGGGATAGATAATCTTCAGATGAAAAAAATGGGCTATGATGTCTGGGAAATTTTTGGCGGTTGCATCTGTTGCACTTTGGCAATGAGTCTGGAGGAAACCATCACTCAGTTGATGACAGATTTTCAGCTGGATTATATTCTCATTGAGCCTTCCGGGGCAGCGGATCCATCAGCCATCTATCGACCGCTTGAACATAGTGGCTTTCGCAAAGAAAAAATCAGAAATGTGTTTATCCTGGATTCCACCCGGGTAGACATGTTCGAAGCGGTGTTGGAACCCTATCTGGCTACGTCTATTCCTCTGGCGGATGTCGTGGTGATCAATAAAATCGATGTGGCTAGTCCGGGGGAATTGGAAAAATCAGATATGATCATCGGGAAATATAACCAAACGGTTCCGTTATTAAAAATAAACGTGAATGAGTTGAGCGAAAATCAGATCAATGAGATGCTCAAACACGATTGAGTTAGTAGCAGTTTAAATAAAAGAATATGGAGAAGCGACTATGTATCAGAATACATTTGAAACCCTGGCAATTGAAACCACCCTGTCATCACGGCTGCCTATTCCCAATGAAAAGTGGCAGGAAATCGGCTGTTTTTTTATCCAAAGCTATCTCGAACAGCTGAGTAAGACCGAAAAATATGTTATTGGGCATATTAAAGGGTTGATTGAACTGGCTGATGATGGTTTTATCAAACTCAGCTGTGTCAGTCAGGATAAGCCGATAAACTGTGAAAGTCATAGTACTGGCGGAAACATTCGGGAAGGTCGCCTGACTTTTAATGGCATTGTATCCGGCATCGATAAAAATAAGAATCTTCAGTTTTTTCACATGGCCCTGGCACGAACTTGCAGTGTTTTTGAGTTGATGACCGATTATCGGGAAGCTCTGGATGATGAGTCCCTTAGCTATCAATCAGATAAGCCTTGTCCAGTTTGTCATGGTCATCATCAAGACTCAAACGAATCCTGCGATCATCACGATTAGTGATAATAGCCGATATGTATCGGTATTATAAAGAATCCATTAAGTAGAAAAAGGAGGAACGAACAGCAGATGACAAAAAAAGAAAAGACTCCTTAGGTTCCTAGTACAGGCATTGCGGGCCCTATAGTACTTGAGGAAGGTTTAAGGAGATCTCATCAGAATTTTAGCACAGATCCGAAGAAATGATAACAGAAATTTCATTTTTTTAGAAAAATAATTGATTTGTTAATATTGATGGCGATGCTCCTCTGCAAAAAAAGTAAAAAAATTGGAGGAATGTAAAATGGCAAAAATCAGTGAATTACTGGCGAGTCTGGAAATGGACGAGCTGATGGAAGCAGTGCAGAAGGAATTGGACAATGGTACGGATCCGGTTGCGATCCTCAAAGAAGGCGAAGCCGGGATGGTCAAAGTTGGGGAAATGTTTAGTGCCGGAGATTATTTTGTATCCGACCTGATGATGTCCGGCGAAATGTTCAAGGAAGTGGGCGAAATGCTGGAACCTCACCTGGCTGGAAAAACCGGAGATGTTCTGGGAAAAGTGGTACTGGGTACGGTTGAAGGCGACATCCATGATATTGGCAAAGACCTGGTTTATATCATGCTTAAATCCGGTGGGTTTGATGTCATCGATGTCGGTGTGGATGCTAAGCCCGAGGCCTTTGTGGATGCTCTGAAAGAATCCGGGGCACCTGTTCTGGCACTGTCCTGCTTACTGACCACCTGTTATGACTCGATCCTGAATACCGTTAAAGCGGTTGAAGCAGCGGGACTAAGAGACCAGGTGAAAATTATCATTGGTGGTGGACCGACGGATGAATCGGTTGTCAGATATACCGGTGCCGATGCCGTAGGGGATGACGCCCAGTCGGCAGTCAAATTATGTAAGGAGATGCTATAAGATGGCTAGCCAATTATACGAAGAAAGATGCCAGAAAATTAAGGACACGGTTAATTTTGAGAATAAAAAAGTGACCACCTGTTATATGGGACAAGCGGCTCCGGCAGCCCATATGGGTGTAAAAATGAAGGATTTTGCAATGAATCCCGATATTAACATCAAAACTACCTTGGATTATATCAATGAAATCAATACCATTACGTCAGTGGATTGTATAAATGTAGGGGTTAACGGGATGCGGTCTGATCATAGTCTGCCAATGGCATGGTTGTCAAAAATAAAAATGCCGGGTAGAGAATTACCGGATGATTCATTATGGCAAGTTGTAGAAACCGACATTCTGAGTCGGGAAGATTATGACGTGATAATAAAACAGGGCTTTGATGTAGTTTTTAATCGAATTTTACCGCAGTTGGTGGATATGGATGAATTTCAGGAAACCATGGCTTATCAACAGAAGAACGGACAGAAAAATGCTGAGTTATTTATCGACAGTAATTATCCGGCAGTGAATAGTGCCTTTGCCAGTCCGCCGTTTGAAGTTTTGTGTGGCGGGCGATCGATGTCGCAGTTCTTTATGGATTGTTATAAAGTCCCGGATAAGATTGAAAAAGCAATTGATGTGATGTTGCCCGGTTCGATTGCGGGGATGTTAGCAACCTTGAACCCCCAATATGGCAATGGTGCCTGGGTTGGTGGATGGCGTGGGGCCAGTGCCCTGGTATCCCCCCAAATTTGGAATCGCCTTGTTTGGCCGGGAATGAAAAGTATGGCTATGGCGCTGGTTGAAAACAATCATATTGCTACCTTTCATCTTGATCAGTGTTGGGATCGCGACATTGAGCGTTTTCTCGAAATGCCGGTCAAGAAATCGATCATTAATACAGATGGCATGACTGATCTGAGAAAAGCAAGAAAGGTTTTGGGAGAACATGTCGCGATTATGGGTGATGTACCATCACCCTTGTTGGCAACCGGGACAACACAGGAAGTGAAAGATTATGTTAACAATCTGATTGATGATATCGGCCCGACAGGACTGTTTATCACAGCCGGATGTGATGCACCCGCCAACACGAAATTTGAGAATATGGTGGCCATGTTCCAGGCTGCCAACGACTGGAAGTAGAACAGGAGCTATAATGATATTTATCGGAGAAAAAATAAACGGCACCCGCAAAGCCATTCAGGAAGCGATACTGGACCGGGATGCGGACTTCATCAAAAAAACCGCATTGGATCAGGCCAACGCCGGGGCTGACTATCTGGATATCAACGCTGGCACTGATCCCTCCCGGGAAAAAGATGATATGCTATGGCTATTGGAAGTGGTACAAGCAGTTACCGATATTCCCATCTGTATTGACAGCTCTACCCCTGATGTTATCAGAGCCGCCATCCATGCTGTTAAAGTAACGCCAATGATCAACTCGATCAATGGTGATCCCCTGCGTCTGGAAAGCTTTATTCCCTTTATTAAGGAGCGGGACTGCCAGGTTATTGCTCTGGCTTTGGATGAGTCCCAGTCGGGTATGCCTAAAACCGTAGCGGAACGGATGACGGTATTGGAACGGATTTTTATAGCAACTCGGACAGCCGGTATTGCCGATGATCAGGTCTATGTGGATCCGTTGATCATGGCGGTGGCAACCGATCAACAGGCTGGACTGATTGCCTTTGAATCGATCCGGTCGATTCGCAGCACCTACCCGGAAGCTCATATCACCGGCGGACTGAGCAACATTTCTTTTGGGCTGCCTAACCGGGCGTTGGTCAACCGCACCTTTCTGACGCTGGCCGTAGCAGCCGGCATGGATTCGGCAGTGGTCAATCCGGAAAATGTACCGTTGATTGAGTCACTGAAAGCAACGGAGCTGTTGCTGGGGAAAGATCGCTTTTGCCGGAAGTACACCACTGGGGCCAAAATTGGATTCGTCAAAAAATAAGAGAGTTTACTAAAAAACATACTGGTTTCACCAGCCCTTTTTCTGAGATTTGGAAAAAGGGCTGGACTGGTTCAGTTAATAGAAAAGCAGGTAGGTCCAAAAAAGCATGTGTGTTATAATCGAACGTACAGATCTGTACGTTAGCGCTGAGGAGGAGAAATGAAGGAAAAACTGATTGAACTGATTGCTGACCTAAAGCTGGATGAGGCTGAAGAGCTGGCCGATAATCTAATTGGGCAGGGCATCGACGTTCAGGATCTCTATGATCTGGTGATGGAAGGCCTGGCAAAAATTGGGAAAAAATATGAAAGTGGTGAATGCTATATTGCTGATCTGATTGTATCGGGAATGATTGCTAAAAATATTTTCGCCGCTGCCAATCTGGAACAGGGAAGTCGTTCCGCAGAAAAGTCTCTTGGTACCGTCCTTTTCGGAACCATTTTTGACGATATCCACGACATTGGCAAGGATTTGATGATCGATGCGCTGGAAAATCGGGGTATCTGTGTCATTGATTTGGGAGTAGACGTAAAGGTGTCAAAATTCGTGGAAGCCGTCAAAATTCGTGGAAGCCGTCAAAATTCGTGGAAGCCGTCAGACTGCATCAGCCGGACATCATTGCGGTCAGCTGCGTTATGACCAATTCCATTCCTTATCTGCAGGAGCTGGGTAACACGCTTGAAACGGAAAATCTGCTGAAAAGCTGTCGTTTTCTGTTGGGAGGAGCAGTGGTCAATCAGGATTATATCAAAATTCCCCAGATTGATTTCATGACCAATAATTTCTATGAAGGCATTCAATATTGCGAGGTTTACCTGAAAAAGAAAAAGGGGGAGTTGGATAAATGAGTGATGTTTTATATTTGGCAGGGGGAGTTGGATAAATGAGTGATGTTTTATATTTGGCAGGGGGAGTTGGATAAATGAGTGATGTTTTATATTTGGCAATCGTGACGAGTTTAAAAGACAAGATCTTAAAAAGCCAACTCAAACCCGGCGATATGCTGAATTCTGAGACCGCTTTAATGCAGGAATACTCGGCCAGCCGGATGACTATCCGCAAAAGCCTGTCCCTGTTGTCCAATGAGGGATATATTTATTCGGTGCCCGGCAAGGGAAATTTTGTCTGTAAGCCGGAGGTGGATATTTTTCGGTTCAAGTTCAACAAATATGATGGCCTCAACATCCAGATTGATAACGTCAAACTGATTTCAGTTAAGGTGATTCGTCCAGTCAGACAGATTGCTCGGATTCTGAATCTGGAAGACAATCAGAAGGCGGTGGAGGTTAAGCGCATTCTTTATTCTGATGATAAGGAAATCGCCATGGAAATCATTTATTTGCCTTACGTCCACCATCAGCCGGTAATTGAAGATATGCTGAAATTTGCCAATTACATGAAGCCGGTGGAGGAAAAGCTGGCCTTTGTTTTGGATAAATCTTTGGATATTACGGTTGCGATGCCTTCGGAAGAAGTCCGTGAAAAACTCTGCTTGTCAGAAAATGAGCCAATTTTTGAAATCACGGAGCTGATCAGAAACGAGGCAACCCAGCAGATTCTTCAGTACGCCTGGTTTTACGTGAGCCCCAAATACTTGAGCATCAAAGCAGCGACTCCCAAAGACAGTGAAGACAAGCGGATTTTTTAAAATCGTCCCGGCCGGAAGTCCTTTATTTAGCGATTTACTTAATGTGTTTTTTAAATGGTTAGATCAAGGGCTTTTGATAACAGTGACTTTAGTCAATCAATGCCATTTAAAACGCGATCTAGCGCTTCGGCAATCACCTGATAGCCAATATTGCTGGGGTGAAACCGATCGGCCGCCAGGTAGGTATCCAGATGATACTTAAATGTGTCAGCGGTGGGGATGTAGGCCGTTTTTAAATCGGCATCGGCCATTAGTAGGGTTTTATAATTCCATTCAAATAATTTTTGAGAGAGTCGCGGATCCTGTTCGGGATAGGGATTATACAAACCGATCAGGGCGATTTGGGCCTCGGGATTAAGCGCCCGAATGCGGCTGAGGGTGGCTTCAAGATTTTCTTTATAGGCGTTAAAGGTCTCCTGAAAGATCACTTCCAAAGAGCGGGCATCCTCAGATTGGAGGCGACTCAGATCATTGCCGCCAATGGAGATAATAATCAGGTCAGCTGCTGCAATATACGGGGCATTTTCGGGTGCGGCCACAAGCGCAGCCAGTTCCGAGCTGATGGCCCCAGAGACCGATAGATTCACGACTTCCATGTTTTTTTCAGGATCGATTAGCGCGGCATAGCGTTTACCCAGTCCCATATCCGGATCATCACCGACTCCGAATCCGATCGAATCCCCAAGAACTAAGATGGCTTTATTTGTGCTAGACGGTTCAGTTTGAATGGGCTCAGTGGCTTCGGGAAGTGTTTCCTGTTTTTTTTCGCCGCCATTGGTGATGGTGATCGAAATGATTAATCCCGTCAGAAATACAAACATCAGGATGATTGATGCGAATAAGATCAGGGGCCATATTTTTTTGATCATGATTGCCTCCTTTTAAACCAGCACATCTTTGCGATTAAAAATCTGAAACCCAATCACCAGTGCGAGTATGCCCCATAAGCCCAGGGTGATGACTGAGAAATTCAGACTCATTCCCGGAATCGGCTGGTAGGAGCCGGTTAAATATCGGGTGAGGTCCAGATTAGAGACAAAGAAGAACTTGACGATCGGCCAGTCTGACAGAAAAAACTGCAAAAATTGTCCGCCAATCAAGGCCGCCATCAATACTCCAATGGCCGAGACCGTATTATCAACGATAATCGAAATCAATAGGGTCAGTGCAGCAATTACAATCGCAACATACCAGGTCAGCGAATAAATGAGTAAAGTATATTCAAAGCGGCTGACCAGAATCACCGCATCGGCGTTTAATTGCCCATCGATTAAGCGAAAGCCAGTGGCAACGGGTTCATCAAAGCCCCATTGTCCAAAGAAAAGATAGGATATCAGAATTGCCAGCAGCCCCATGATTAAGACCACCAGGGTGGTCATCAAAAGTAGTGCAATCAATTTGCTCAGCAAAATTTTCCACCGCGGTACCGCCCGGGTTAACAAAACCTTGATGGTTCCGGTTGAAAATTCACCAGAGACCAGATCGGCTGCGAGGATCACGATGATCAGGGGAATCAGCAGTGAGATGCCCTGTTCGACAAAATCGACGCTGAACTTAGCGGCGCTGGGAGTAATCGGGTTAATATCATTATCGATAAAATAACGCAGTTGCTTGATCTCAATTTCAATGGAGGCAATGCCGTCCTCGGGAATATAGGGGCTATCAAGGCGCTTTTCAAGATCCTCAAGTTGCTGGTTGGCCAGGCTTTTCCAATCGTAATTGCCAGTGTCTGAGAAATTATTGAAGCGGTCAATATTTTTCTCATAGGTATATTGCTGGCCATAGGAAAGCAGGGTAATGAAAATCATCAGCAAGCCGATAATCAGAATCAGTTTTTTCTTAAACAACAGCTTGGTGACTTCATTGCGAATGAGGTTTAGCATGATTTTATCCTTTCTATTGAATGGCTTTATGGTTGGTTAGGCTGAGGAAGAGTTCTTCTAAGGTCGTATTTTTAGCCGCGACTGTTTGCAGTTCCAGGCCGGAGGCGATCAGGATAGCATTGATTTTAGGCAGTATTTCCAGATCGATGGCGGCAATTAGCTCGTTTTGAACCGTGATTCGGGATTCCAGCTTAAACTGCTCACTGAGGATTTTTTGCCCCTGGGCGGGATTGTTTAAAACCCATACGATTTCACCGGTCGATAACATTTCTGACACTGTGCCGTCCCGAACAATCATCCCCTGATTGATAATACAGACTCGGTCACACATCAATTGGACTTCACTGATTAAGTGTGAAGAAATAAGGACTGAAATCCCTTTATCTTTAGCCAGAGATTTGACAATTTCGCGAAATTCATGGATACCCTGAGGATCAAGGCCGTTGGTAGGTTCATCAAGAATCAGTAAATCAGGTTGATGAATCAGGGCCTGAGCTAAACCGATCCGTTGTTTCATGCCCATCGAATAAATACTCACCTTATCATGGATGCGCTTTTCCATACCGACCAGTGCGATGGCATCATCAATCGCGGCCTTGGTAACCTGCTTTGACATGGCGCCCAAGAGTTCCAAGTTTTTATAGCCGCTTAGATACTCGTACAGATCAGGGCCCTCAATGATGCAGCCCACATGTGACATCGCATCGACATAATCATCACGAATTGAATGCCCACAGATTGAAATGGTCCCACTGCTGGGCCGCGACAAGCCGACTAGCATTCTTAACGTTGTCGATTTGCCGGCACCATTGGGTCCTAAAAAGCCTAAGACTTCACTCTTATTAAGCTGAAAACTGATGTCTTTAATAATTTCTTTCTTCTTAATGCTTTTGGATAGGTTTGTAACGTTTAAAACTGGCGTATCCATAAAAACCTCTCTTTATAGCAGATGATTGGAATGTTTCTAATTAACTATATGCCCGGAAAGAGGGCTTTCAAACAACGAAGTTTAGAATACTTTGATGAGATCCCTGCCAGATCGTGGTTAAAGCGAGTCCCATCGCTTTAGCAACAAAAACCTCGGCAATCCTGTTGTCGAGGTCCTTTAGTCGTGGCCATTAAAACGAGATCATTTTTTATTTCCTTCCTAGTATGCTCTCAGTTGATAAGTAAATACTCTTTTCCACTCAGTTAAAAAAATTATATCAACAGCGCGTCACAATTATTAACCAAGACCTGCAGCAGCTCCTGTGTTAAATGTCAAAATGAATTAGTAAGAATTACGCTTAAAATTCCCCATGTTGTCCCGAGCATTGCGCCTCCGAGGACATCCCGTGGGTAGTGCATGCCGACATAAATACGCGTGATCCCAACAAACGATGCCATCAGATAGATAGCCAACCAGATAAAAAAATTGGTGTGATCATAGGGTAATAGAAAAGTTGCCATAAAGAAGGCCTGACTGGTATGTCCGCTTGGAAAAGAACTGCCTCTGGCTTGGGACCCGACAATGCGACTGTTTTCAATCTTTTTATATGGTCGGGTACGATGGATAAGCACTTTTATTGATTCAACCACTAACCACAATGATAAGGTACCTAGTGCAAAGGCATACGCAAGGAAATGACGCCCTGAAAAATATAAAATAATGGCAACACTCATTGCAAAAAGGCCATTGCCAATCTGTGTAAAAAAAAGCATGATCCAATCAAGCCAGACGGTTCGGTGTCCATGCATATTAAAATAGGTAAAAACCCAGACATCAACACGCTGACCAATTGACCATACAAGTGAAATGGCTGTTAAACTAAAAATCAGTACCAGGATAATCAGAGATTTTTGGTTTTTTACGGTCCCTAAAAAAACGATCCATACGTAATCAGGAATGAACAAAAGAAACGAAAAAAAGACAAGGGCTACCATAATTAACCAATAAATAGGTGGAATTCGATGCATTCCAGTGATGAATTTTTGCCATACGTCGTGAATTTTAACCACCGGCAAGGGGACTTTTCTGGTTTTTTTAGTGCCTTTGCCTCTTACGGGCTTATCCGGATTTTTACCCTTCATTTTGCTCTAGAACCGGTATTAAAAATGAGTTTAAGGCGTTTTGGTAACAGATTTGTTTTTAAAATTTTCATTGTTTATTCCTCCAAGGTTTCAGTTTTTTTCATTTCGTTTATCATTTCATCCAACAACATTTTGTCTTCGGTTTTCTTCTTTACCATTAGTCTAAGCGTTTTCTCTAGAAATTATATCATAGCCAACTCAATCCAGCCAACTTACAATATGTTAAGAGATCAAAACCTTTGCAAGACGAAAGTGTTGAGCAGAAAAAGGAAGCAAAATTGTCGGAGCGATTGTGATCGATGAAGTCGTCAAACAGATAAACGAACCAACCGATTAACGATTTAAACTTGTTGTTACACGATCCTAATGCTAAAATAGGTTATTGCTTCTTGCAACCGCAAGCCACCTACAATTGTAATGAGAACTAATAGTCAAAGCTGGATATGGCTAAAGAGCAGGCTCAAATAGGAGGAAACACGAATGAAAGATTATCTAAAACAGGGAGAATTTACTGAGATCGCAGAACTTAAGGATATCAAAGACATTCAGATCACCCAGGAGGTGCGTGATCGTTGTGCCGATAATTATTGCGGATTTTATGGTAAGAATCACATGTGTCCACCGGCAGTGGGAAATCTGGATCATTATCGCCAGATGATTAAACAGTATGATCACGGATTGGTCTTTTCGAAAGCCTATCCGATCAAGTCACGCAGTGATTATAAAGGGATGGTAGCGGCTGGAGTTGCCTTTCGGGAAATCATTCAGGAAATTAACAGGAAGGCAAAAGCAGATCATCAGAATGGTGTTTTTTTTACAGCGGGAACCTGTGGAATCTGTGAAAAATGCGCCATTCTTGATGATGAGCCATGCCGGTTCCCAGATGAGGCGATTCCATCTCTGGAAGCAGCAGGAATTGATGTAGTCCAACTGAGTCGAGATCTGGGAATGAAGTACAACAACGGTGCAGATAAGGTGACGTATTTTGGGCTGGTGGTATATCGGGAAGGATCGGCAAGATGATTTTAAACACCGGCAATCGCACCGATATTCCGGCATTTTATAACGCGTGGTTTTATAATCGTATCCGGGCAGGTGATGTCATGGTTCGCAATCCCTATTATCCCCAGCAGGTCATCCGATACCGCTTGAGCCCGGAGGTGGTCGATTGTCTGGCTTTCTGCACCAAAAATCCGGCTCCGATGCTTGACCGGCTGGCGGAAATCAGTATTTTTAAACAGTTCTGGTTTGTGACTATTACCCCCTATGGCCGGGACATTGAACCCCATGTGCCGGACAAGGTCCAGGTCATTGAGTCCTTTAAACGACTGTCCGAGGCGGTGGGGATTCGGGCCGTGGGTTGGCGCTATGATCCGATTTTTATTTCGGAACAATATCCGATGGAATTCCATTTGGAAAGCTTTGAGCAAATGGCCGCCAGCCTCAGCGGCTATACTGATCAGGCGGTGATTAGCTTTATCGATCTTTATAAAAAAACCCGGCGTAATTTTAATGGTGTTCAGGCGGTCACGGCAGCAGAACGCATTCAAATCGGACAGACTTTTGCCGCTATCGCCGGAAAAAATAAGATGACGCTGCGGACCTGTTGTGAAGGAACGGAGCTGGAACCCTATGGGGTTGACTGTTACGGCTGTATGACAAAGGCTGTGTTGGAGCGCGCTATCGGAGTCAGTTTGAAAGTACCCAAAAACCGTCATAATAGTCGGACAGGCTGTGACTGTCTGCTGGGCAGCGATATCGGGGTTTACAATACCTGTGGTCATGGTTGTCGATACTGTTATGCCAATCACGATGACCAAACGGTTAAGTACAACATGAAAAACCACGATCCAAGTTCGCCTTTTTTAATTGGCAATGCCATGTCAGAAGATGTTATCAAAGAAGCCAAACAGGTATCCTATCTGGATCGGCAGCTGTCATTATTTTTATAAATTGGTTCAGAAATGTTTTTTTCGGTCATTAGGGATTCCTTTTAAATTATAATGGATACTTACTATCATTTTGGGTAGTAAGTGACTAATACGTGTATACTTGTATTTTTGAAAATCATTGGTAAAATGATAACATGAATAGAAGTAAGACATATGCAATCACAAAATTACAATTATAAAATTATTGGAGGAAAAAAATGAGTGCAATTTTTAGTCGAACCAGTGTTAGAAAGTATGAAAATAAAGAAGTGGAAGGGGAAAAAATTGATGCGATTCTAAGAGCCGCGATGGCCGCCCCATCAGCTGCCAATCAACAGCCCTGGGAGTTTTATGTGGTTAAAAAGAAAGAAACCATGGCGGCGCTGGCTGATTGTAGTCCCTATGGTGGATGCATCAAGGATGCCGCCATGGCGATTGTACCAGTTTACCGTAAAGAAATGATGATGCCGGAATTTGCCGATATTGATATGGCTGCTTGTACCCAGAATATACTTTTGGAAGTCACCGAACTGGGTCTGGGTGCTGTCTGGATTGGTATTGCACCGTTGGCAGACCGGATGGAAAATGTCCGAAACGTGTTAAAGGTACCGGATCATCTGACACCCTACGCCATTATTCCAATTGGTTACCCGGTTGCAGAAGCTGATCAGAAAGACCGGTTTGATGTAACCCGAGTCCATTTCGAATAAGTCCAGAAAATTACTATCAAACGATCAAAAGCCGTAGCAACCCCAAAAGGTTGCTGCGGCTTTTTTAGAATTTGCGGATGATCGCCAGAGCCCATCATCGCTATTTTTTAACATACTAGCTATTGACACCGTGGTAAAAAAGTTATAAAATTTAAAAAGAAAACCATTACAATAGAATAGTGTTGGACAAGAGTTTAAGAGATGTCCGTATGATACTGAGGATGAAGCAAACAGGATTGACTGGATTGTGTCCTTTGTATGATGCGGACTTTTTTCATGCTTAGCAAAGAAAAAAGAGAGTCTTTAATGAAAGAAACAGGTGAAATTTATGGTCACAAATAAGTCTGAGACATTACGGTTTAAATCGGTCATTCCTTCTGTACATCAACGGAAAGAGTTACTCTATGCCATGGAAAAAACCGACGCTGATTGGATTATGCTCAAATTGGGAGATGTCAATACTTTGCCCCAATTAGTTAGTCATATCCATCGTTCCGGAAAAAAAGTGATGGTCCATCAGGATTCAATCAAAGGAATTGCCCGAGATAAAATGGGTATTCAGTATATGGCTAACTGTGGTGTGGATTGTGTCATTACGATGAAATCCCCCTGTGTGAAGTATATCAAAGAAACAGGATTGATTTCAGCGTTTGGATTTTTTGTGATCGATTCAAATGCGTGTCGAACTGGCCTTGTGAGCATCAAAGAACATGAACCCGATGTGGTCATTCTAATGCCGGGAACTATTCCGGAAAGAATTATTGGTGACATAAAAAAAGAAACTCAAGCACCAATTATTTTAGGGGGATTAATGACAACTTGTGAGCAGATCAGCGCTGCCATCAAAACAGGGATTGCGGCTGTAGCTACCAGTAATTGGGAACTCTGGAATCTGGAATGCTGAAGCCATTATAATTGGTATCAAAAATTTATATAAGTGGAGGAAAAACGAATGAAAAATGTGATGATTTTTGGTGACTCAAACACCTGGGGGTGGGATCCATCCAATGACCTGGTTTCAGTGATCAAGCGGTGGCCAGATGAAGTTCGGTGGGCAGGAGTATTGCAGGCAGAGTTGGGCAATGACTATAAAGTGATCCCGGAAGGTTTAAATGGTCGGACCACCGTTTGGGATGATCCCATTGAAGAATATCGTTGTGGAAAGCACCATATTATTCCGTTGCTGGATTCCCATGCCCCGCTGGATTTAGTCATTATTATGATTGGTACCAATGATTTAAAATGTCGTTATACCGTTACCGCCCAGGATATTGCCAATGGCGCCAGCATTATTCTGGATAAAACCTTGGCACAGATCGGCGCGTTCGGTGCCAAGGGACCAAAGGTGTTATTCATTGCACCGCCACCACTGGGCCCGATCGAAGATGGTCTTTTTAAGTATATGTTTGAAGGAAACCGAGAAAAATCGGTTCAAATGGCACAATTTTATAAAGGTGTGGCAGAAAGTCGGGGAGTAGCCTTCTTTGATGCTGGAACAGTTGCCAAAGTTAGCGCTATTGATGGTTTGCATCTGGATGCAAGTGGCCACTCGACATTGGGAAAAGCTGTCGCAACTGAAGTTAAAAAGATACTCGAATAGATAAAAAAACAGGCGACCTCGTGTCGCCTGTGATAGTTAAAACCATATTGAACAGAATGAGGAAGGAGTCGGCAATGGAAAATAAACTTGCCCTCATTAATGGAGTTGGTATCACCATGGATAAAGAGCAACCTCTATGCCAGGGTATTTATATCAGCGATGGAATAATTACAAAAATCGGAAGTAGTCAAGAAATAAAAAAACTGGCCGTCCAGGAAAAAGCAGAGATGATTGATCTGGAGGGAAAAACATTTTTGCCCGGTCTTCATGATTGTCATGTTCACATGATGAGCACCGGCTTGTCAGCTTTAGGCATCAATTTGTTTGACTGTCAATCCATTAATGAAGTGATAACAAAACTGAAAAAATCAGCCAAGAAAGAAAATTGGGTATTTGGCTACGGACTGGATGAATCCCGGTTGATTGAGAAAAGGCCACCGAATGCTAAGGAACTGGATGTATTTTTTGGTGAACGGCCTGTGTATCTCATTGATCGGGGATTACATTATACCCAGGTGAATACCCTGGCCATGGAAATCATGGCGTTTACTGGAAATGAAGAAGGGCTGAGCAGGGATAATAATGGGAACCTGACGGGAAGACTTCATGCGTTGGCCAATGCCCATGCCCGAAAATATTTTTTTGATAAGTTAACCTGGGAACAGCGGGAAGAGGCCATTCGTCATACTGCAAAAATGGCGGTGGAAAAGGGTGTAACCACGATTCATGCAATGGAAGGCGGGGATTTGTCGTCAGATGAGGATATTCCAGTATTTTTAGAAATAATAAAAAACTTGCCGATTCATGTGGTACTCCACTGGTGCACCACTGCGGTGGAAAATGTGGTGGAAAAAAACTTGAAAATAATCGGCACCGATATTCTTTTGGATGGTTCTATCGGTTCACGAACGGCTGCTTTTAATGAACCCTATGCTGACGATCCTAGTATCCTGGGTGAACTCTATTACTCCGATGGGTGGATTATCAACTATATTGAATCCGCTCATCGAGCTGGCTTGCAAACGGGTTTTCATGCCATTGGTCAACGGGCGATTGCCCAGGTTTTAAATTGTCTGGAACAGGCGCTGCTTAACTACCCGGTCACTGATCATCGCTTTCGGATTGAACATTTTGGGTTTCCTGATGAACAAGACATTAACCGGGCGGCTGCTCTCGGTGTGGTGATCTCTACTCAGCCAGCCTTTACCTATTTGCGCGGAGGACCGGGTAGTGTTTATGAAAATCGGGTAGGACCAGAACGAAACCAACGGGCCTACCCGATTCGCGATTTTATTACTGCTGGCATCACTGTTAATGGTGGATCGGACTCAAATGTGACGCCAATTAATCCGCTTATGGGGATCCATGCGGCGGTGAATCCACCATATCGCCAGAATGCCATCACTCCCTTTGAAGCAATCCGGTTATTCACCATTGATGGTGCATTTACCGCAAAAGAGGAAAAAATACGCGGTAGCTTAAGCCCCGGAAAAAGTGGGGATGTCACCGTTTTGAATCGAAATCCGCTGGAAGATTCACCCGAAACTATCAAAGATATTGGTGTTGAGATGACAATTTTTAGAGGGAACGTTGTCTACAAAAAATAAAGGAGGATCAGATGAAATATATTTTAGGGATTGACGAAGGAACAACTGGTATAAAGGTGATGATCTTTGATCAGGCAGTTAATATTATTTCACAGGCTTATTCAGAATTTACCCAGCATTTTCCTCAATCCGGCTGGGTTGAGCACGACGCCAATGAAATTTGGGAGGTTACCTTGAAAATGGTAGCTGAGGCACTAAAAAATGGGAACATCAAGCCAGAAGACCTTGAAGCCATCGGTATTACCAATCAGCGCGAAACGACCGTGTTTTGGGATAAAAATACAGGTCAGCCAGTTTGTCGGGCGATTGTCTGGCAGGATCGACGGAGCTTGGCTATTTGTGAAGCATTAGAAGCCAAAGATGGAGCCGGTATTGTGGATCGAACCGGGATGATCATTGTTCCTAATGATGCAGCAACTAAAATTAGATGGCTTCTGGACAATGAGCCCAAGGTTAAGGCCGGAGTCGAAAAGGGCGAATTGCTTTATGGAACCATTGACACATGGCTGGTCTGGAAGCTTACCGCAGGCCGTGTTCATGTAACGGATTATTCTAATGCATCAGTTACTCTGCTACAAAATGCCAGAAACCTTGACTATGACGAATGGATTCTCAATGAATTGCAGATACCCAAAGAAATATTGCCAGAACTAAGAACCTCCAGTGAGGTGTACGGGCTGACCGACCCCACTGTTTTCTTTGGGGCCGAAATTCCGGTCGCCGGGATTTTAGGTGATCAACAGTCGGCTGCCTTTGGTCAGGGATGTCTGGAAAAAGGCATGGCTAAAAACACTTATGGCACCGGGTCTTTTATGGTAATGAATACCGGAGATACTTATGTTCCCCCTTCCGACGGTCTTTTCTCACCGGTTTTATGGAGTGCTAAAGGAAAAACGGATTATGGCTTGGAAGGAATGGCAGATGTTTCAGGTGCGGTGATCCAATGGCTGCGGGATGGTCTGGGCATAATAAATGACGCAAAAGAAGCGGAAGAACTGGCGCTTCAAGTGGAAGACAGTTTAGGGGTTTATTTTGTACCGGCGTTTGTGGGGCTAGGGGCACCCTATTTTGATTCCTATGCCAGAGGTACCATTATTGGTATTTCCAGAGGCACCACCAAGCATCACATTGCCCGGGCGGCTTTGGAATCGATGGCGTTCCAGGTGAAGGATGCTTTTAATGTGATGGAGAAGAAATCCGGCTTTAAACTAACAAAACTCAGGGCTGACGGCGGTGGCGCAAAAAGTGACTTTTTACTTCAGTTTCAAGCCGATATCTTAGGAATTCCTGTTGAGCGGCCAATCATTACCGAAACCACTACCCTGGGGGCAGTTTATGCTGCTGGTTTAGCAGTCGGCTATTGGGATAGTTTTGAAGAAATAAGCGAGTTCTGGAAAATTGAAAAACGATTCGAACCACAAATTGGTGAAGAAAAGCGTCAGGAACTATGTGCGTTCTGGGATAAAGCCGTTAAGCGCTCAATGGATTGGTTGGAATGAGTTTTTTAACAATCTAAACGATGGAAATGAATCACATGAATCAGAAAGCAACTTAACGACCGAAATAAGTAAATACAACGAATTATGAGCATTGAAAAATAAAATTAGGTAAAACGAAGCCGTATTCAACCAGCATTTTGTTGAATACGGCTTTTTAGGCTTTCTTCATGCGCTGAAGCTAAAAGAAAGAAAAACCAGTGTTTTTTTGTCACAAATAACCAGTCTGATTAAAAAATATGGGCATAGTGACCGGCTTTCGTTATCGCAATATTTGTTTTGGTAAGGATTTCTTTCATGTCGTTATAAAAAGACAATCAACTGGAATCAGATCTACTTTTGGTTTGCTTTGGGCAGACAGCCTTAGCTTTTCTTCCAGGGTATTAATCTGTGAGTGACAATTGGCTAGGTGACAAACAAATATTGCGTAGTTCAGGAAAAATTCAAGGTTTGTAGCCATAAGTAGACTCTTGTTAACACTGAACACGTTGACAGAAAAATCATGATGTAATATAATACACTAAATTTAACCGGTAAAATAAATGTGATAAATGAAATTATCGGGTGAAGAAACGTTATTATTATTGGGAGGAAGTTTTGGAAAAGAGAAAAATTAAACTTGCAATTCTGTCGATATCATCATTATTGATGATATCGATGACCGCTTCAGCAATTCTGGCTGATATTCAAGCTTATTTTGTGGGGGTGGACCCGTCGCTGATTTCGATGGTTTTAACCATTCCAGCATTGATGGGGCTGGTGTTTGCCTTTGCATCAGGGCCCTTATCGCTGCGTCTGCCAAAGAAAAACCTGGTGATTTTTGGTCTGGTCTGCGGCCTGGCCGGGGGGATGATCGCCCTGTTTTTTGGTTCAACCAGTATTTATGTGCTGCTGGGCTGCAGTTTGCTGTTGGGGGTTGCTCAGGGGATGAACGCCACGATGTCGATGGCATTAATAGCGGAATACTTTGTGGCGGAGGAAAGTGGTGCTCTGATGGGTCTTCAGTCAGCCTTTGTCAATGGTGGTAGCATGGTACTTCTATTTAGCTCCGGGATGCTGGCTGGGGTTTCCTGGCAAATGTCCTATCTGGTTTATCTGATTTTTATTCCGGTAATTGTTATTGTCATGAAAAATCTGCCTAAAGATAATCCGCCAGCTCATGTCGAAGAAAAACACATCCAAAAAAGTGCCAAGCTTAATGCCCGAGTTTATTTCACAGCCTTGACCATGTTTTTGTTTGGAGTCTTTCTGTTTGTCTTTCAAACAAATATTGCCCTCTATGTCGCTGGTAAGGGTTTGGGAGATGCCTCTACCAGTGGACTCATCAACACCGCGATGTCGGCATCGGGAATGCTTACTGGTATATTTTTTGGACGGATGCAGCGGGTTTTAAAAAAGTTGGTGATTCCGGCATCCTTACTCGTCGGTGGAACGGGGATGTTACTGATCTTTGTCCTGGGCAATCTGCCATCACTGTTTATTGGAGCCATGTGCTGTGGTTTTTGTCTGGCGACCATCAACCCGGCGGGAACCTTTGCTGCAGCCAATGCGGTACATCCTTCTATTAGTTCATTAGCGATTGCGATTGTCACGGCTTCGACTAGTGTGGGGATCTTTGTCTCACCCATCGTTTCTAATGGGGTCGCTAATTTTGCTGGTGGCAACATTGAAATTAAATTTTTGTTGGCGGCCGTCGGGCTCGCTTGTGTAGGGGTGATGTCATTTATTGGTAATGCCATACTGGATCGGAAACAGCTAATTTAACTCACTTGAACGTAAAAAACTCTCGGATTCGATTGTGAATCCGAGAGTTTTTTGTGGTTATGACTAAGTGTTACTCAATTTGGAAATAAGGCTTGAAGGAAAAGGGAACCTGTCTGATGACCTCTTTACTTTCTGCCAGAATGGCATCAATCCGAGCTTTATCAATATGCATCAGTATGAAGTTGAGTCGGGCGATATAATCCAGACAATCTTCCTGGGTGCAATTAAATTCACCACGATCGTAGGCCCATAAAACCGAAAAGGAGGCGCCTCGGGCGGCATTGGCAATCATTGCCAGCTCATCGGTATCATCATGAATATCCAGATGATAACGGCGATCATGAATTTTGTAGAGTCGGATGCTATCTTGACTAAACAGATCTTCATATTTGTCGTCAGCTAGTTCTTTCAAAAACCGCATAGCATTAGGATCGGTGAGAAACATCAGGTTATAGAGCCGAATTTCTACCGCGGTACTGACTTGAAGATCAGCCTTTCGTCCTTTGAAATAATCGGTATATAGTTTAAAAGCGATTTTATTTTTTAGTTCAAACAGGAAAGTATCACTGACTGCCCGGGCTAAGCTGGATTTTGATTTAAAGTAATAAGAAATTAAAGGTTTGGTAATTTCACAGATCTCGGCAATTTGATCCAGGTAGGTTTTTTTATAACCCTGCTCATAAAATAATTGGCTGGCCACCTGGAGAATTTGTTCTTTCTGGTTATTCATGGTCATCTCTCTCATGTTGTTATTTAAAGCTATTATTTAATTTTAACGTTTTTAGTTGATGGATGCAAGTATAATTTAATGAACCGGTTCAAATTAAATTAATTTAAAATATGTTGACAATTCGTAAAAAACCGATTACAATACAAATACTGAACCGGTTAAAATATTTAAACCGGGAGAATTAATCAAAGATAATCCTCGTTAAAATGGGAAATATGTTGTTATTATGCACTTAAATGGTAACAACAAAAGAAATGGAGGTAAAGGTGAGGACTTGCTTTGTTAGTCTCATTTCGTAAAAACATTAAGTATGTTTAAGAGGAGGAAAAAAATGAATCAAACAGTAAAACCTATCTCAACCTTTGCAATTTTGGCCATGGCATTTTTTGGAATGGGTGTCGGCACCATTACCCCTGCCCTTAATGCAATTTTTGTGCAGTTTTCGGATTTACCCATTACCACGCTTCTGCTGGTATCCACCTTACCCTCATTAACTGTTATTCCAGCTACCCTGATTGCCGGATCCGTAGCCGGTAGCAAAGTAAAATACCGGACTTTGGCAGTTTTTGGGATGTCGCTTTTTGTACTCGGCGGTGTAGCCCCCTTTTTTGCAACTGACTTTACTGTAATATTGCTAGAACGTGCCATCTTCGGGATAGGTCTTGGAATGGTGGTGCCTTTGGCTAATTCATTGGTTATGGGGGTATACGAAGGCGACAAAGTCGCAACGATGACAGGAATGGTTACACTCTCTATGAACATTGGCGGAATGGTACTCCAATTCTTGGGCGGTTATTTTGCTGGGATCGGCTGGAACTATAGTTTTTTACCGCATGCACTGGGTATTGTTTCACTGATTATTGTAATCTTTTTCCTGCCAGAGCCACCATCAATTCCAGTTACAGCTGAAAGTCAGGCGGCTCCCAAAGAAAAATTGCCGGTTAAACTGTTTATTATCGTACTGGTATTTGGCCTTTACATTTTGTCAATTTATCCCATGTTGGTTAATATGTCCACGCTGATTGTTGAACGGGGATTAGGAGACACGGCAACTGCAGGGATTGTCCTAGCACTTTTGACCATTGGTGGGATGATCGCTGGCTCGATTTTTGGAAAAGTATTTAAGGTTTCCGGCCGCTTTATTCTGGCGGTGGGCTATGCCTTCGGTTTTGTCGGATTGGCTATGGTCGTATTTGCCTCAAATATATTTATTTTGACACTTGGTGTCTTTCTTGAAGGGATCGCCATGTCGACACTGATACCGGCCAACATGATGATTATTTCGATGACAGTTAAACCGTCTCAAATGGCTTTAAGTGTATCAATGATTATGGCTAGTATGAATTTGTTTGGATTTTTATCAACCTACTGGATCGGCGCCATTGCAGCCATCACTGGGGACGCTGTAACAGCTCCGATCATGGTGGGGACGGTTGTTCTGGGCATCTTCTGTGTTCTATATCTGTTTATAAATCCACTTAAACCGAGTGCACCAGAAGTGGTAAAAGGTGTATGAATCATTAAGAATAGAACGGTTTTCTTAAAAGATAACCAATTAAAGCCTCCCATTATTACAAAATGGGGGGCTTTTACGTGGAATATTGAGTGAATTGTTGATACTTCTACTTAATGCAACAAGAAAGAGAAGGCTTTAAATAGTGATCTATGAAAAAGCTATAAATAGTGATCGTAACTGGAAAATGATTCTTTAATTTTACCATCGCCAAAGTCATTCATGGCCAGGTTGTAGTTAAAAAGAGATAGTTGCTCAAATGCAGATAGTTTATGTTTACTGGCCTTGAGGCATTCATGACATTGAGCGTCATTGGTTTCGGGAATCAAAATATCCTCGGTTCGTTTGACCGTATCAAAATCAATAGTTGTCAGTTTACAGTGACTTTCAATATCGACTTCTGTCCAGATGCTTTTTAAGAATTTCATGCAGGTTTTTTGCGGTTGTTCAAAGAGTTGCTTAATCTGTGATTGATTAAGATTAATCACTTTTTTTTCAAGTTCAGATAGAGAAAATAAGTTGTTTGAAATTAACTGATTCATTTGTAGTCTCCTTTTTTTTTTATATCCGCCAAATCGGTTTGGCTATTATTTTAGATTTTTATTTCCGGTAAAGTCCAGGTGACTGACTAAAGGACTAATTATTTATATTGGGGTCAATCGTCTCTCATTGATAGGGAATCGATTGAATGAATTAATAATAACAGATGAATGTGAATTTTATGTTAACAGATGCTTACGATTTTATGAAGATTTCGTGGCAGTTGTTAAATTTTGAGGATAAGTAGCATTGAGCATGCAAAAATAATTGGCTGGAGCAATTATTGGAATGAAGTTGGCAAAAATAAAAAGAACCATCTCGGGAAAAATTGTTGAAAAATCCCAAAATAGTTCTATAAAATAAGTGTAAAAACATTATATTAGGGGTCTAATCCCTATTAATCGGTGTAAATTCCAATGGCATCGCTCATAAACTGGGCCAAGCCCTCAGCATGGGTGTCAATGTTTTTCTTGAACCGGTCGTCATGAATGTACATCAGCCCCAGTCCGGATAGAATTTCTTTAGTACAGTCGTAGTAGTGCCGGGAGATGTGGGCCTGCCACTGGGCGACCAGATCCTGAACCGCCGGGTCTGAGGATTTCCTGTCCATATTTGCGACAAAACCGGCATAAATGGCTTCTGCTTCGTTGTGGATTGCTTCCCAGTTTTCAGGGGTATAGTTTTTGGTTCTTTTCTGACTTTGGCTGTAGGCGTCAGTTTTGCCCCAACGCTGTTTAACCTCGGTTTCATATTGCTTCTTGTTCGCGTCAATTTCGGTCATATCAAATGGTTTGAAATTCATGGTTTTTGCTCCTTCTAATTTTTGCTCCAGCAAGGCAATCAGTTTGTCCAGACGGCGTCGTTTAAGCATCAGCAGGTGGCGCTGTTTTTTAAAAGCATCCATTTCATCATAATCGGGATTGGCCAGAACTCCTTTGATTTCTTGAATTGAAAAATCCAGCTCCCGTAAGAACAGGATATTCTGGAGCTGCGATAAATTGGTTGCGTCGTAGTATCGATACTTATTTTGTGTGATCTCACTGGGAATCAGAATTCCCTCACGATGGTAGTAGTGAAGGGTGCGCACACTGACTCCGGTAAGCGTTGCCACTTCCTTAACCGTCATTTTCATTTTCGTCTCCTTGCTGAATGTTTTCGGTTTGGCTTTGCCTTACCTGATTCTATCATAAACTATGACCTTAGGTTAGAGTCAAGGGATAAATTAAAAAAGATTTCATTTTAATTCGAATTTCTCAACGATCAAGATTGATTTTTTTCAGGTTTATTGATCTATTTACAGCTTTGTGTCATAATAGATAGTATTCATATTGAAATTAAGAAAGCTTTCATAAGAAGGAGATTAAAATGGGTAAGACAATAGCAGAAAAAATATTTGATGCACATCGGGTAGATGAGCCGTTTCCAGATACACATGTATTAAAACTGGACCGGGTTTTCTGTCACGAAATCACTACTCCAATTGCCATCACCGATCTCATGGCTCGAGGGATAGATCGGGTTTTTGACCCCACCAAGATCAAGGCCGTCATTGATCATGTAACCCCAGCCAAAGATTCAAAAACCGCGGCACAGGGAAAGATCCTTAGGGACTGGGCCAGACGACATGAGATTAAAGACTTTTTCGATATCGGCAAAAATGGCGTTTGTCATGCGATTTTCCCGGAAAAGGGATTTGTCCGGCCAGGTTATACGATCATCATGGGAGACTCCCATACCTGTACCCATGGAGCCTTTGGGGCCTTTGCTGCCGGGATTGGTACGACTGATCTGGAAGTTGGGATCTTAAAAGGAGTCTGTGCCTTCCATTTTCCTAAAACCATTAAAATTGTCCTCACTGGTACATTAAAACCCGGCGTTTACGCCAAGGATCTGATCCTTTTTATCATCAAAGAACTGACTGTTAACGGCGCTACTAATATGGTCATTGAATTTACTGGTCCAGTGGTAGATGCGATGTCGATGGAATCACGAATGACCCTTTGCAATATGGCCATCGAAGCTGGTGGCACCTGCGGGATCTGCTATCCGGATATGACGACAGTCGATTATCTCTGGGATTTCATTCAGGACGAATTTGCCACCAAAGCAGACGCCCTGGCTGATTATTCCAAATGGGTTTCCGATGTTGATGCCGAGTACGAACGGGTGCTGGAATACAATGTTTCGGAACTGCAACCGATGGTTACCGTTGGTTTCAAGCCCGATCAGGTCAAAACTGTGGCTGAGGTGTCCGGCACCAAAGTCGATCAGATCTACATCGGCAGTTGCACCAATGGCCGGATTGAAGATCTGCGCATCGCTGCTGAGGTTCTAAGAGGCAAAAAAATCAGCGATAACGTCCGTGCCATTGTCAGTCCGGCTACTCCAGCTATTTATTCGATGGCCTTAAAAGAAGGCATCATCGAAATTTTCCAGGATGCCGGTTTCTGTGTTACCAATCCCACCTGTGGTGCTTGTCTGGGCATGAGCAACGGGGTGCTGGCTGAAGGTGAAGTCTGTGCTTCCACCACCAACCGTAATTTCAACGGCCGAATGGGTAAGGGCGGGATGGTTCATTTGATGAGCCCAGCATCCGCGGCGGCGGCAGCCATTGCCGGAACGATTGTAAATTCTTTATTATTCAAGGCTTAGAAAGGGGGAACGACATGAAGACATTTAAAGGAAACGTATTATTTTTAGATCGCAGCGATATTAACACCGATGAGATTATCCCGGCCAAATACCTGACTGAAATTACCAAAGAGGCTCTAAAACCGAATCTGTTAGAGGATCTGGTGCTGCCAGGCTTTGCCCGGGCTGACACCCAGGATAAGGCAGTGATTGTGACCCGCGAAAACTTTGGTTGTGGTTCGTCGCGCGAACATGCACCCTGGGCCCTGGAAGTCAATGGCATCAACGTGGTGATTGCCGAAAGCTTTGCCCGAATATTTAGGCAGAATATGTACAACTGCGGGATGTTCGCTATTGAACTGCCCAAGGAAACCATCGACAATTTGTTTTTAAACTATGCCGGCAAAGAAGTGACCATGGCAGTCGATGTAGATAGTAACCAGATTGTCATTCAAGCTGATGGTAAATCCGAAACCATTGATTTCAAGGTTGGCGAATTTGACAAAACCCTGGTTAAAGAAGGCGGCTGGGTTGGCTATGCTGATAAGAATTATTAAACTCACCTGACACGCGATTATGTGATTTTACTAAGGACTGCAAAGGATAATCTTTTGCAGTCTTTTTATTTATAGCGGAAATTGCGAAAAGAAAATGCTGTCGTCTGCTTGAAAGGTCATTTCATACTATCACATAGTGAATTATGGTGATATAATAAAAGAAAAAGTAGCGATCATTGCAGAATAGGGGGAAGAAAGATGCAAGAAAAATATAAAAAAATATTTATCAGTCTGATCATCATTTATGCCGTGGTCTATCTGCTGACCTTTCCGCTGGGGAACCATGCTCTGGTGATACTGCTAAAGCCTGGGGCGGCCCTTTTTGCCTGGTTATCGATGCGTTTTTTTGCACCGCTGATTGAAGTAAACCAATCAGTGAAAAAAATTGTTTCTTATGGTTTTTTAGCCTGGTTCTTAGCTGATGTCTTTGCCATGATGGGGGAAATGGTTGTTTTCATGGGAAACTATCAACAAATCGCTTTGTTTAGCCTTGAAGTCGTATTTTTTGCCATCAGTCGTATTTTGATTCTAGCCACCATTGCCGGACTTTATGGTTTTGTGACAAAGAAAACCAGCCAATTTCAGGTCATCGCCGATTTAATGACGGTCGTTGTCTGTATGGGAATTAGCTTCTGGTTGATATTTTTTAAACCCGAGCCTGGTCTACCTTGGTCGCTGATGATTTCTGGAGATCTGGCGACGATTTTCTCTTTTTTTTATTTAGGACTCAGCCTTTTTGTTCAGGGATTTTTGCTTTTAAACTGGCTTTATTTTAAAGAACGGGCCATTACCATTGGTCATAAAATAAGCCTGATTGGTTTTGCCATTGTTAGTTGGACAGATTTAATCAGTGCCATCTATTCCAATATGATTTATCAGGGTGATTTAATCGAACTGGCCTATCAGATAGGTGTGCTTATGATTGCCATTGGGGGCGTTTATTTTGATCATAATTCGGTCACCCAATTGACCGCCAGAAAAGAAAAAAAGAAAACGGCTACCTGGAAGAATGGTCTCTACTTTCTGGTATATCCGCTATTTGCCTGGTATATTATTGGTTTTGATATTGACATTTTAATTTATTTTTTAGCGATCGCCTTCTATATGGTCAGCTGCTTATACACCCGACAGATTGAAATGACCAAAATTGTACTAGAAAAGGAAATTGCCAGTAATAAAAAATTGAAAGACCAGCATTATTTTACAAACCAGTTACTAGATGCTATGCCCGGTGGTATATTCTATGTATCCCGGGATGATCAGCTGCTGGGAGTCAACAACAAGCTTTCCCGCCACTATGGCCCAGAAGTCGAAGATTATTTAAACCGAGATTTTTCAGAATTTCCCCATATGTCTAAAGCTGACTATCGGGAGTACTGTAAAATGAAGGAAGAAGCACTGTCAACCAGAAAGCCTTCTGTGCGCCAGTCGTCAGTTTTAAGTAGCGGTGGACGAGAGGTGTCGTTATTTAGTCTCAACGTCTATTATCTGGCAGACGGCTCGGTGGGTGGTTTTCTCGGCGTTTTTACGGATATCTCTGAGATCAAAGAAAAAGAAAGAGAACTCAAAGTAGCACTTAAAAATGCCAATGCCGCCACTGAGGCCAAATCGTTATTTCTGGCCAACATGAGTCACGAAATCAGAACCCCGATGAACGCGATTTTAGGGATGTCCCACCTGGTCAAACAGACTGATCTTGATGTTAAGCAGGAAGATTATATCAACAAAATTCACAGTGCGGCCACCTCGTTATTGGGGATTATTAACGACATTTTGGATTTTTCTAAAATTGAATCCGGCAAGTTGGAAATGGAAATCATTGATTTTAATCTAAAAAAGGTAATTAATGATACCATCTTGTTATTTACTGAAAAAATATCCGAAAGGAAAATTGAGCTCTTAATTAATTTGCCGCCACATTTACCACAGTGGTTTCGAGGTGACCCACTGCGATTAGGTCAAGTGCTCACTAATTTAGTGGGAAATGCTGTGAAGTTTACCAGCTCTGGAGAGATTGAAGTAGCAATCAGTCAAGAAGAACACCGGGGAAATATGCAGCAACTTAAGTTTTCTGTCCGCGATACGGGGATTGGGATTGCTCAGAAAAATCTGGAGCAATTGTTTGAGCCCTTCACCCAAAATGATAATTCCACCACCCGTCACTACGGTGGTACAGGCTTGGGTTTAAGCATCAGCCGTAATCTGATTGAAATGATGGGTGGTAAGCTTTGGGCAGAAAGTGATCTGGGGGTTGGTAGCACCTTTAGTTTTACGATCTGGCTGACGAAATCGGTACAACAAGTTAGTGGAAGAGAAACCGCATCGAATCGGGACAAAAAAAAATCGGTATGTCTTGCTGGGCTTAAGATTCTAGTAGCAGAAGATAATCCTGTGAATCGTCAGATTGCCGAAGAATTTCTGAAACAGGAAGGCGCTCTGGTGGACTCTGTAGAAAATGGGGAAGTAGCCTTAAATCGGATTATAGATGCCAATTACAAGGATTACTACGATCTCATCCTAATGGATATTCAGATGCCAGTGATGGATGGGTTCGAGGCAACCCGTAAAATCAGGGTTCTTAATGCGAACATTCCCATTTTGGCTATGACCGCCCGAACCATGTCTTCTGAACGCGATGAATGTCTAAAAAGTGGCATGAACGACCATATTTCAAAACCCATTGATCCCCAGGCATTGTGTCATGTCATTTTGAAATATGTCAAACCGAAATCAAAAGATGGGGTGTCAGATGCCGCAATAGAAGCGAGTGAGCCACCAGTGACGAAGGAAGAAAAATCTGACGCAATCAGAGCTGAAGCAACTAAGATTTTAGAAATCAACTGGGAAATGCTCACAAACCGATTGGGGGATAACCAGGATCTGATTTTAACCTTGCTGACGGTGTTTGCCGAAATCCATTCGGGTATGGCTGATGAGATGGAAACGGCCCTGGAAACACGAAATGAAGCGCTTCTCAAACAAAAGCTACATACCAATAGGGGCGTCTTGGGCAATATCGATGCGACTAATCTTTATCAGCAGGTTTGCAAAATGGAAGCAGAGCTATTTAAATCGGGAATGAATGCCATCTTACAACAGGATCTTATCACGTTTAAAGCGGACTTTAACCATTTTTATGCAGCCATTATGAACTTTCTTGACACCCAGTCGCAAGCGACCAGATAAATTCAAAACAGCTGCTTTTTTTGTCGTGCAGTTTATGCGCGTTATTTTTCACCCCCTTTCTTCATATTCTTTCCTCTTATCAATAAAAGCAAAAGATTTAAAATGATTAAATCATCGTTCATAAACGGAGCGATCAAGTTCGCAAATTATTTAATTTTTGGCAATAGATAGAGTCTACCTATCCCGTTTCTTCGCCATCATTCATGTCAATCAAACCATCGACATAGCCTTCAAGTTTTGTGATGATTTTATCTTGCAATGTTTCATCTTTTATTTTGTTAAAGATCTCAAGCAATTTCTTTTCTTTTTCTGTCAGAGTAGCTGAGATATTCATAAACCTTTTTTTCGAATTAAAAGAATCACTTGATCTTCCGTAAAGATAGTCTAAAGAGACTTCAAAAAAATCAGCGATTTTGTTGATCGTTACGCTGTCTGGTTCACGCTTATTAATTTCATATAGTGAAAGTGACGATCTTGAAATTGACAATCGAAGCGACAATTCAGCTTGAGTTAAATTTTTATCTTTTCTAAGTTTCTTTAGTCTTGTGCCAATCATTTTTTCACCTCTCTGATGCCATTATATCGGTTCGTTTAGTTGCAAACAATGCGTGCATCATAATGTAGCATAATTATACAAAATACCATTGACTTGCTACGTAAAGTAGCATTATAATTGTAATATGATGCACATTGGGTAATGTTTATTGAGAAAAAATAATTGTATGAGGGAAAAGCAAGAAGTATGCTGCGTATAACACTCTAATGTATCGAACTGTCTTGCTGTGGAGAAGATATGAATTGCGAACGTTCAGGAAGAAATGAATTTGATGATCATCAAAAATTAGTCAAGAAAATTGTTCATCTTACCGATTGTTTAAATACGAGTAATATTAAGGCAGCAATGAGCATTCTTGATCAATTAATCCCAATTTGTATGGAGCTTGATTTTAACAGACTAAGGTTACCCGAAATTAAACTGACAGACCGAAAATTATACCGTGAATTAAAACATGCCAAACGTGTTAGCATACATGCCCGTGAATTGGCAAAATCGTTGGCTTGTACGCAAGAGGCGATTAAGGATATCGAAATCGGTGGTTTTGTACACGATGTTGGGAAATTAATAATCGATGAGCTTGTTCTTTACAAAAAGGATCGTTTAAGTCCTCAAGAATGGAAGACAATTCAAGGACATGCATTATCAGGCGGAAAATTACTATCTTTTTCAAAGCAGTTTGCACGTTTTATTCCAATCGCAGAGCAGCACCATGAACGATGGGATGGAAGTGGTTATCCAAAAGGGATAAAAGGGTCGAAAATCCATTATTCAGCCCGATTGATTTCCATTGTTGATGCATTCGATGCCATGACTTGTAATCGTTCTTATCACAAATGTATCCCGCCGCTTCTCGCAATTGAAGAAATAGCCCGTTGTTCAGCCACCCAGTTTGATCCATATATGGCAGAAGTATTCATTAGTCAAATTTCAACGCATCAGAGTTACAATGAAGCATTTTTAGAGAAGCCTAGAATCTATAAACAATCAGATGGGTAAGTCGAGGTATTAAGTGTTGCTATCATCATACGCACTTTTGTTCAAGATATGACTGTTAAGTTTGGCCAAAATTACTTTTGACACCCAAATTTAGAGCATTTTTATTTGAGAAAACTGAAAGGAAGATATGAAATGAAAGTACAAAGAAATGATTCAGTGAACAATCAGAATGAGCACATTGTTATAAAAATGCGCTTAACCACAAAGCTCATCCTGTTAACAGTGTTAACCTTGGCGGCAGCCATTATTACTATGGGGATTTTAGTGGTCAATACTGGAGCAGCGATTATTGATCAGGCAACTGAAGCAGATGCGCTGGAATATGGAGAAGAATCGGCCAGACATATTGGTGCTGTTATCACAGGCAATTTGGAAACTCTGAACGAAATTGCTGTTCGGGAACGCACCGCCAGCATGGATTTTGGGATCCAGGTGGCTTCTATTACTGGTGATGTAGAACGATTGGGGTATCAGGATATGGCTGTGATAGAGACGAATGGTCATGGCAAATATATTGTCGGCGGTGGTGAGTTTGATGTGCTAAATGAGATCTGGTATCAGGAGGCGCTCAAGGGAAAGCCTTACGTGTCAGATGTTTCCATCAGTCAAGTGACTAAACAGCCCGCAGTTTTTGAAGTGGCACCCATTAAAAAGGAAAATCAGGTTGTGGGAGTCCTTTTAGGACGGCGGGATCCTACTTTTTTAAACGCCATCACCAATACGCTCGGTGACGGGAAAATTAAATACGGCTATGTGATTAGTGCCAACGGGACAATAATGGCCCACCCCAGTGAACAGCTTGTTCTGGATCAGTCCAACGTGTTTGACAATATGGAAAAAGATGGACCCCAGGGATTTGCTGCCATGTTCAAAGCACTCGATTCAAATGAAGTTGCTGATTTTGAGTATGAATACGATGGCGATACTAAACTGGCCTTTGTGGCACCAATTCAGGAAACAGATTGGACCCTGGTTATTACCGAATCCAAAACAGCTATGCTGGCACCGATTGTGCAATTGCGTAACACAATTATCATGTTTGCTTTGGTCATTCTGGTTGTCGGAGCTGTCGTCTCTTACATTATTTCCCGACGTATTGCGAAACCGGTGATGGCAGCCAATCTGTTGATCAAAGAAATCAATGCCGGACATCTGAGTGATCGTCTGCCGATTGTTTCTAAAGACGAGGTTGGAGAATTGACCCAGTCGCTTAATCAGATGGCTGATAATCTTCAGAATACCATTATCAGTCTAATGAGGAAGATTTCCAATGGTGATGTCTCAACAGACTTAGTCGTTGTAGATCCCCAAGACGAAATCACCCCGGTGTTGAAACAGACCGTGGAAACTATTCGAGCATTGATTGGTGAAGCGACCATGCTGTCTCATGCAGCCCTGGCCGGTCAGTGGGCGACCCGAGGTGATGAAACGGCTTTTGAAGGCGGTTTTAAAGAGATCGTTCAGGGCGTTAACGCCACTCTGGATACTGTCGTGGATAAGATGGTCTGGTATGAGGCGATTATTGACTCAGTGCCATTCCCTCTGCATGTTACCGATAATGACATGAAATGGGCATTTATGAACAAGGCTTTCGAAGATCTGATGATTGACAGTAAAGTGATTAAAGATCGGAAAGTCGCAATTGGGATGGATTGCTTCAATGCTGGGGCAAGTATCTGTCAAACCGAGAACTGCGGTATCCGTCAACTTGTGGATCACGGCAATGGAGAAAGCTTCTTTGAATGGTATGGACGGAACAATAAGCAGGATACGGCCTATCTAAAAAATGCTAAAGGCGAAAATGTCGGTTTTGTGGAAATCATAACAGATCTGACACCGATGATTCGGGTAAGCAATTACACGAGTCATGAGGTAGCGAGACTGGCCAATAATCTGACTTGCCTATCTCAGGGAAATCTGAACTTTGATCTGCAGATTGGAGCGGCGGATGAATATACATCTGAAGTGAGTGCCCAATTTGCCGAAATCCACAACAGTTTGTCAGACGTGAAAGACTCGGTGGATAAACTGATTGCGGACGCCACCATGCTGGCCCGGGCCGGAATTGAAGGAGAACTGAATACCCGGGCAGATGCCAGTCTGCATCAGGGCGATTTTGCCAAAATTATCGACGGCGTCAACGCTACTCTGGACGCTGTAGTCGCGCCAGTGCAAGAAGCATCGGCCACACTCAAAGAACTGGCTCAGGGCAATCTTGACACGGGTATGGTCGGCAATTATAACGGTGATTATACCCAAATCAAAGACGATATGAATCAAACGGTAGTCTTTTTGAAACGTTATGTCGATGAAATTGCCGACACTCTAAAAGAAGTGGGTGAGGGTAATCTGGATCTGGAAATTACTGGAGAATACCTGGGGGATTTCCAGGCCATTAAAACGGCACTCAACGAGATCACAAACAAGCTCAGTACCACCATGGCGGATATCAATGAAGCAGCCACTCAGGTGGAAGCCGGTGCGATCCAGATTTCAGACGGCGGCCAGGCATTATCTCAAGGAACAACCGAACAGGCCAGTTCCATCCAGGAGTTAACTGCATCAATTGAAGAAGTGGCCAGAGAAACCAAGCAGAATGCTCAAAATGCCAATAATGCCAATGAATTGGCAACTGAGGTTAAAACCAATGCTGAGGTAGGTAACGTTCAAATGGCCGAGATGGTCACCGCCATGATTGACATCAATGAGGCGTCCAGCAATATTTCCAAAATTATCAAGGTCATTGATGACATTGCTTTCCAGACCAATATTCTGGCCCTTAATGCCGCAGTTGAAGCGGCCCGAGCTGGACAGCATGGCAAGGGCTTTGCCGTCGTGGCCGAAGAAGTGCGAACCCTGGCAGCGCGAAGCGCCGAGGCCGCCAAAGAAACAACAACGTTGATTGAGGGCTCGATTTCGAAAACCGAAGCGGGCTCAAAAATTGCCGACCAGACAGCAGACAGCTTAAAGGAAATTCTTAATCAGATCGAAAAGGTGACCGGTCTGGTTGGGGATATTGCTCAGGCATCCAATGATCAGGCTTCAGAAATTGCGCAGATCAATCAAGGGATTGAACAGGTTTCACAGGTGGTGCAAACCAATTCCGCCACTGCCGAAGAAAGCGCCGCTGCCAGTGAGGAACTTTCCGGTCAGGCTGAAATCCTAAAACAGATGGTGGGTGCCTTCCGTCTCAAAGGAAAGAGCTTAAGCAGCATGGAAACGGCGGTACAATCGGCACCAAAGCCGGTAAGCTCATCACAGATTGATATACTCCTGGATGAAGCGGATAAATATTAATTAAATAAATTAAAAAGCAACTTGGGCGCTTAATACGTCCAGGTTGTTTTTTATCAGTGAATTAAATCTTTCAAAATTGCCAGAACCGCCTCCGGTTCCTCAAAAATAGGGCTGTGGGCAGAGTCTTCAAAAAGATAGAAATGTTTTTTCGGGGCCTTGATTTCTTCCAGATAAATTTCCGACAGGTGATAGTTAACGGTGTAATCATAGACCCCGGAGAAAAAGATAACAGGTATCTCCAGCCGGGTAACAAGATCACTGAGATTGGCTTGACGGAATTCTTCGTTAAGCATCGAGCGTTTAGAAAATGCTTTGCCCTGCCAGATCTGAAACTTTTCCTTTAGCATATATTCCCGATTTTTCATCACAGCCAGAAAAATTCCGGTAACCACTGAGTACATCGTGTGGGTGGTACCGATCCCGGCCTCGTGCATGACTCGATCCCGGATTCGTTCGTAGGCAGCGGTACCGTAGGGGGATTTTTTTAGTTGCTCCCGGTTTTTTTTATCATTTGCATAGAAGTTCAACATAAATTCATATGCCAACTCTTCCGATAACGCCAGGTTGACCGACTGTGCCACCCCAATATAGGCACGATAGAGCTCTGGTGCCCGGGCAGCTGCCTGAATACCGATATAGGTGCCAAAGGAATGAGCCATCAGATAGATCTTTTCCTTTTGAAACCGCTGGCACAGATACTTGGTGACTGAAATAGTATCGGCCACCATCTGCTCAGTGGTCATGGTCTCCGGAGGGATCGCAGCACTATAAGACAGACCGGCGCCCCGTTGATCCCACCAGACCACGGTAAACAGTTCTTCAAGGTGGGACGGATGGCTTTCGTTAAGCCAATATTCCGGCATCCCCGGACCCCCATGGATAAAGAGCAGCACCGGACGGGTTTGGTCCCGGGTTTTAATGATCATGCCCATTTCCACCCCGTTGATAGGTATCCAGAATTTTTCTGATAGGCTGTCTGGCTGCACCTGCCCGTTGGCGTCAGTATAGGGAATCATTTTGCCAGAAAAGAAGACCATCAGCAAGGTGGTGACAATACTGATTAAACAAAGTAGCAGAATGAAAAACAAGGCCATGGCTTTTCCCCCTTTCATAAGAAATAGTGATGACGCGGCGATACTTAGGCAACCATCAGTGTGATATTAGGATGTTTCGATTATATCGAAACAATTTGATGGCGTCAAGCGAGAAGGTCGACCGACAGCGTTTTGAGAGCGGGGTTCGCTTAAAACGATACATTAAGGTTTCTAATATTTGCTTACCAATTCGTAAAGATGATGGTATAATTATGACATAAAATTTAGTAATGCGAGATAAAAAAAACGCCTTTTGTACATAACCAAAGATGAATTAAAAATCGACTGCTTCGGTTAAAACGCATAATCGAGTAACAGGGAGATGGCCAATGGAACCATTGCGAAAAAAATACCGATTGATACTAATGGTTATCATTTTAATCCTTGGGGCACTGAGTAGCCTAGCTTTTCTGCTGCTGTCCTTTCAAATGGAGAGTATCTATGAAAGAAATATTGAACGTAGTATTATCGAGGTGAAAAAGACTTTTTTAAAAGACAATGTGGACAATTTGATTTTAAATATTGAGCAGGAACACCAGACGCAGAAAACCTTATTTGTCAGACTCAATCAACTGGCCGAAATCGCGCTGGATGGTTACAATAGCTATAATCCTGAGGCTTTTCTGGAGCAAGCCATCCTTTATTTTGAGGACCCTATTCGCCAGACTTATTTAACGGTGCTGATTACCGATTCGGCCACTGAAAGAATCCTTTATTCTGAAAATATTTCGGATCTGGATCAAAGTCTGTCTTTTTCAGAACAAACAAAACGATTGATACCGCTGATGACATCATCAGTAAAAAAGGATTATGGCGAGTACCAGGTATTTTTTGGGGTGCGTGAAAGTCGGGTTGAAGATATTGTCGAAGAGAATATCCGGGACTTGATTCATGCTTCCCGGTATTCTAACGACGCTTATTTTTGGGTAAATGAGGTAGTCAATAATGAAGGTGGAGATAACTACGCCATCCGTCTTATTCATCCCAATTTAAAAGACACTGAAGGACAGCTGCTATCTACCAATATGACTGATATTAAGGGAAATTACCCCTATCTGGAGGAACTGGAGGGGGTTAAAGCATCAGGCGAGATTTTTTATACCTATTTTTTCAAAAAAATGAATTCGGATGTGGTTTCAGAGAAACTGACTTATGCCCGGCTGTATCCAAACTACAATTGGATTGTGGCCATGGGTGTGCACCTGGATGATATTAGCACCTATGTTACGGCTTCCACTGAAGAAAGTAACAAAAATATTATGTGGATGTTGCTGGCCCTCGCCGGGTTTATTTTTGTCCTGATCGGAATTTTAACGATTGTCATGAACCGGATCGAAAGCTGGTATTACCAGAATTCTGAGCAGGAACTAAAGGCCGCAGTTTATCGGGATCCCCTAACTCACACCTATAACCGGCGGGCAGGAAACGAGTGCCTGGAAAAAACATTCAGAGCCTATAAAATCTCTGGGGAAAGCCCTGCCTTTATTATGATCGATATTGATGATTTTAAAAAGGTTAATGATGAGTGTGGTCACGATGTGGGCGATGCGGTTTTAATTAAGTTGGCAGCAGTTATTAACCAGCGTATCCGTAACAATGACAAACTTTTTCGCTGGGGTGGTGAAGAATTTCTATTGGTCTGTCAAGGGCTTAAAGAGGATAATATTGATGACTTTACCAGAAAACTACTCGATACCGCTGCATCGGTTGATTATGATTGTTGTGGCCAGTCCGGAAAGATTACTATATCCATGGGTGTTTCCTACTGCATCCCCGGTGATGTCGATGAAAAGGATGCGATTAAACGGGCGGATCAAGGACTTTACGAAGCAAAAAGAACAGGCAAGAATCGGAGCTGTTATATCCGGCCCTAGACTTACTGATAATGGCGTTGGAGGCATTCTTAAAGAAACCGTCGGCGATGCGGTAACCGGAGGCTGGTATAACGCCCTCAATGGTGAAAATATCGACCTCAATCAGATGACCCGGATCGTCGGGGAAGAGCTGTCCAGGCTGTGCGGTGAAAAGGGACTGCTTAAAACAGCGTAGGTTGATGTCAAACTCAAAAAAGGATGTAACGCGGAAGCTTTATTATTACAAAATCAGGTTAAAAACTTTTAGTATTGATTGACAGCAGACATTAAAATCCCCCTGACGCCGATAGTGGCTTCAGGGGGATTTTTTCAGGGATGAAACCGGATAATATGAGAGGGACATTTTGCCACGGCATCTTTGATGGCCTGGCCATCGCCGGGAGACAGGGTTTGACTGATAATCGCCGCTTTTTTGTCGACCATTGTAAAATGGCGGGGTGCGATTTTGGTACAAAGGCCACAACCCACACAATAGTCCGGATTCAGCAAAACGAGGCCATCAACAGAACTTGCTGTTTCATTGTCTACAGGAAGATCCTCGGGCTTAACAAACCGGGAGGTGATATAGCCCATCAGAAAAATGGCCAAGGTGGTCAGAATCCAGCGGACGATCATAAATTCTGGGCCGAGAAATTTGCTTTCAGTAATCAGCATGGGAATTTTGATCACTGCCCAGGTGGACAGAATTATGACAATGTTGGCAATGCTGGCTCCTTTGCTAAGCAGCATTTTACAGACTGGAAAGGCGGCGTAAATGGGACCGGCGGAAAAACTACCCAATAAAAAAGCAAACAGTGAACCTTTTATCCCTGAGTTTTTGCCAAAGGCATTTTCGATTGTTTCTTTTGGTACCCAGGCCGAAATCAGCGAAGTTAACAACAGGATCACCGGCATAATCATTAGCATTTCCTTGACATAATACCAGGTGTTGTCAAGGGATGGCAGAAATTTGCTAGGGGCGAATAGGCCAACTGCCACATAAGCCAGAATCACAATTATTAAAAAACGATTGTTTTTGAGTTGGCTTTTTAAAAATGTCATAGAATCACCCCCATAGCAAGAGCAATTGCCAAGGCAAAAGCAAAACTAAGAGAGTTGCGGACCAGCGTGAATTTCAGACCGAACTCTCTTTTTTCAAGCGGAAAGGTCACCACTCCCACCATTGTCAGAGTGGTCAGAAATGCGACAATCGGAACGATACTGGCACCGGCATCCACCAGTGAGGCCACTAGCGGAAAGGCGACAAAGGCGGGGATCAGGGTAATGCTTCCGAGAAACGCAAAAAGTACTGTAGAAACAACTTCGTTAGCTTGGCCGATAGTGCCTTTGATGGCTTCCGGCGGCACAAAAGTAAGAATCAAACCAATTAACAGCAAGATACCAAGGATGTCCCCGGCGATCCCTTTCATCATTCCCCCGGACATCTTAATAGCCTTCAGGGTTTTGTCCTTGTCTTTTTTTAGTGAAAACCCCAGCCATACCAGGGTAATTACCCAGAAAATCAGTGTAAAAATATCCATACTTTAACCTCCAAAGTGATAATGCGAATCGCAGCTTCAAAATTCGAATTTTCTATAGTATACTGTAGATCAGTAAAATAAAAAGTTACCATGGTAACATTTAGGAGATTTATATGAATCACCCGGATTTAATCGCTGTTTTATCGTGTCATGGACTTTTCTTGGATTTTTCAGAAGAAGAGCTGAATCAGGTTTTTAGGGCACATTACTATGAGAAACGAGAGTATGAAAAGGATCAGGTGATCCATTTTCAGAACGAATGCTGTCGAACGATGGATCTGATTCTCAGCGGTCGGGTGGCCGTGCAAAATCTGGATTGCGAGGGGAATGTAATGACCATCAATATTTTTCAAGACGGGGATGTGCTCGGTGCCAATCTGATTTTTTCCAGCCGAAATAATTATCCTATGACGGTATTGGCCCAGTCTCAGGTGGTGATCCTCCATCTTCATAAGGAATTGATTCTGGAACTGTGCCAGATGAATCGTACTTTTATGATCGGTTTGATGAAAGCTATCTCTGATAAGACTTTGATTCTAACTGACAAGATTAGTGCCATCTCGATGAAAAGCATCCGACAGTGTATCATTGATTTTTTACGGTATGAGTCTCAAATTCAAAAAAGTCAGGTGATTCAACTCCCGTCATCAAAAAAAGAGTTAGCCCAGCGTTTTGGTATTCAGCGTTCATCCTTGAGCAGGGAGCTCAATAAAATGCGGCAGGACCAAATGATCGATTTCAATACAAAAACGATTACGATCAAAAATATAAACGGCTAGAACAGGTAGATAAGTGATTTATTAATTGATTATGTTGGGTTAAATTTGAAATTATCTTGACAAAAGAAGAACCTTCGGATAGACTAAAAAAGTCCGAATGCGGACTAAATGGAGGAACTGTGGAAGAAAAAATGCTAATCGAAGAAGAATTGGCCGACTATAATCATATTTTTAAAGAAACTGGGGCCGTATACAATGAACTGGCCAGGCTTAGCAGTTTGCCAACCAGCGAATATTGGGTACTTTATTATCTCTTCGCTTCAAAAGGTCAGTGTACCCAAAAAGATATCTGTGATCAGTATTGCATGAGTAAACAGACGGTCAACACTGCCCAGAAGCATCTTGAGTCAAAGGGTTATCTTAGGCGGCGAATCGATGTTAATGACAAACGAAGTAAGCAGATGATGTTGACTGAAAAGGGCCATGCTTTTGCCAATGAAAGAATCGCACCGGTACTTAAGGCCGAAAATCAGGTGTTTTTGAGAATGGGCGAGGCGGGGCGTCGGCAATTAATTGAAGGTTCCCGGCTCTATCTTAAATTTCTCGAACAGGAAACAAGGGATTTAATCGAATCGGAAGATCCGTTAGGATCGAATCATAACAACGGAAGTTAGAAGTATTTAATAAAAGGTAAGAGGTCATTATGCATATTCAATTGTCAGAAAAATTTACAACCAGAAAACTCCTGCGTTTTACTATGTCATCGATACTGATGATGGTATTCATTTCTATCTACAGTGTTGTGGATGGTTTATTTGTGGGACGTTACGTCGGCAGCAATGGCCTGGCGGCAGTAAACATTGTGTTTCCGTTAATCATGACCATTGGCTCCTTCGGCTTTATGTTAGGCACCGGGGGCACAGCAGAGGTAGCCCGAGCCATGGGGGAAAAACGTGATCAAGCGGCTAATCAGTATTTTTCATTTTTAACTCTGGTCACAGTTCTTATTGGAGTGTTTTTATCTCTGCTCGCCTTCATTTTCATGGAGCCTCTCTGCTACCTTATGGGTGCGAGTGAACGCATTATTGGCGACAGTGTGACCTATGGACGGATCTGTACCCTGGGTACTGTTTTTTTTATGCTGCAGGGTTTTTTCCAGTCCTTTTTTGTAACGGCAGAGCGGCCCAAAATGGGCTTTTATCTCAGTATTCTTAGCGGTGTCATTAATATTTTTCTCGACTGGCTACTGGTTGGGGTTTGGGGAATAGGCTTGCCTGGTGCGGCCATTGCTACGGTTTGCGGATTTATGATTAGTGGGTTAATACCTATTTTTTATTTTTTTTATAAAAACACCAGTCGACTTCAATTTGCAACACCTGTGAAGGATGTGTCAATGCTGTTACGCAGTATGAGCAACGGCGCCTCAGAGATGGTCACGAACATTTCCCGATCGTTAATTACTGTGCTTTTTAATGTTCGGCTGATGCAACTGCTTGGAGAAGACGGAGTTGCAGCTATTTCGGTGATGTTATATATCGAATTTATTTTCACAGCCGTATTGATTGGTTTTTCAATTGGTGCGGCACCAGTGATTGGTTATCATTTTGGGGCCCGAAATGGCGATGAGCTAAAAAAACTTCACCAGAGTTGTTTGAAAATTGTGGGGATGGTGTCAATCGTGATGTTCATTTTATCTGAACTGGCGGCTTCTGTGCTGGTGTCCATTTTCATAGTCAATAATCCGACACTGATCGAGTTGACGGTGCAAGGTTTCCGGATTTTTGCAATATCATTCTTATTTTGTGGGATCAACATTTTCGCCTCAGCCTATTTTACAGCCTTGGGCAATGGTCGAGCTTCGGCGATGATTTCCTTTATCCGCACCCTGTTCTTACAAGTGATTATGATTCTGGTATTACCCCAATTTTTAGGCATTCAAGGGATCTGGATGGCGCTGCCTGTTGCCGAGGCTTTGACCCTGGGTCTGACTTTTTGGTATTTCAAACAGCAGCAGAGCATCTTCAAAATCCGTCCAACGGATCGATAAGTGTTCAAAAGCAATAGCCGAAATGTTGCAAGAATCTATTTTTACCAAAAAAGAACTAGAACCGATTCCGCCATTTAACCTGTGAAACCGGTTTAGTTCACAATCTCAGTCGTCATCCGTTTGGACTCCTTCTTTTGATTTTATCAAAAACCTTCTTTTTCACTTTTCAGTTTAAACATTACTCACTTGAAGGGGTTCCGTCTATAAAAAGATTGCTCTTTTAATAGTTGGAAGATCTGTCTTGATGCAGATCGCTTGCCCGGCTACTTAATCAACTTATTTCATCAGGGTCAAATTTTCACCTTCAACCTCCGGTCGGTTCATTGATTTTATTGCCAGTATCGTAATTGCTTTTAAGTGATTGATACATTGACTCATATCACACATTACTGAAAATGATTGAGTTGATTTTTGATATGAACCTATTATATCACAGTACAAAGAAAAGTAAATAGACAAAATGTAAACGTTTGTATAAAATTCGTATACGCTTATGAACAATATTTCGCTAACAGGGATTATCCTAATTCTGATTTGGTGGATCGTTCTGATGAACAATTGTATGCTGATAAATTGCGACATCAAAAAGCATTTATGATGCTGAAGAGAAAGGCATCTGGATTGGATGGACGGGGTAGCAGTGGAATTTCACTGCTACCCCAGTCTTAGTCGGTAACTTCTTCTTGCATTTCAACTTTATTTTTCTGTCCATTACCGTTGTTCTTGCCTCCCGATCCCTGATCGTTGGTTTTTGAACTCCAGATGCCCAGAGCCATCGATCCGACAATTCCACCGATAAATACAGTCAGCATTACAATCGCCACTACGGCAATGGAAACCTGGGGGCTTTTTTGGGTGGCCTGAACCAGCAGGGTTTCGGCTTTGGGACAATTCCGGTCTGAGGTGCATTCATAACAGCTGATACAACTGAGATTGGAGACTGTTTCATTCCGGCAGACATCAATATTCATCGGACAGCTGCGGCTACATTTCTGACAGCTGACACAAGTCTCTGTTTTCCGGCGAATTTTAAAGATGCGGATCTTGTTAAAAAGACTCAGCAGGGCACCGTAGGGACAGGTATATTTACACCAGGGCCGCTCCACAAACAACGAACCGATGGTGATAAACACCAGCAGAATAAGGGCTGGTAGCGCCACCGTTCCGGTCCAGAATTTAAATAATGCGTGGTAGGGATCGAGATTGGCAAACAGTAGCGTGCCAGAGACTGCCGTTACTGTCAGTACCCAGACCAGCACTCCATAGCGCAAATAGCGCAACACCTTATCCACCTTTGTGGGGACAAAATGGTTATAGCGTTTCTTAAAAAGCTTTTTTCCGATTTTTCCGATCCATTCCTGAAAAGCCCCTAAGGGACAGACCCAGCCACAGAAAACCGGACCAAAGAGCAGCGCCAGCAGAAACACCAGACCCATCAGAATCACCGCAGAGATCTGAGTTTTTGGAATAAACAATCCCGTTGTGACCAAGGAAAAAAAGGTCTCCACCCCGCCGAAGGGGCAAAGAGCATGAAGAGAAGCCGTAGACAGGAAGGGAATCCCCATTCCTGTAGCGGCCAGGGTTTTATTAACCGAAATCAGGGCGATAAGGGTAAAGAAAAAGATCTGCACCATTAGACGCAGGTTGAATTTTTTAGGTTTAGCTATGATGACCACCTCCAATCATTGTATGCCCATTATGATAATCTTTAATCATGTCAAAATGGTGTCAGATTATTGGGACAATAATGCTTCATGGTAATTGATCCAAAAAATCATCAACTACCGCATTAAAAACAACGGGATTATCAACATTTGCATTATGACCGGCGGAGGGGATGATTTTCAGGGGGTATCTGGTTTTGGCGGCCCAGGCCCAGTTGTATTGGGGGACCTTGCCGGTTTTGTCATATTCGCCCAACGTTAGTAGGACTGGAAACTTAAAAGCCGCATCCTGGTTTTCACGGAGAAAGCTGGCATAGGCGATCCCCATGATGCGGCAGAGTTCCGTTTTGCCATAAGGTTTTAGCATCGCCATCATGTTATCATAACCTCGCTTAGTATGGGTGGCCCCTTTAGCAATGGCTGACAGCAGTTGGTCATGAGGATAGCAACGGGACATCCACTCTACCTGCCGCAACCAGAAGCGGTCAGATTGGGAATAGTAGGTAAGACCAAAGGGCGAGGTGTCCACCCCGATAAAGGCCAACACCTTTTCCGGGAAATCCAGGGCATACTGCTGGCTGGCATAGCCCCCCAGCGACTGGCCAATCAGCACTGCCGCTGAGATGTTTTCCTGGGCCAGGATAGCGTCCAGATCGGTAGCGGTGTGATGAAACGAAAAATCCATATAGGGGCGGGAAGCCCCATGGAGTGGCAGGTCCCAGGTGATGACGGTGTAGTGCTTTTTAAAATAAGCAACCTGATGTTCAAACATCAGATGATTGGCAGTAAGCCCGTGGGTGAACACCAGACATATTGCCTGGGGATCGCGGTGTCGGGCGATCCAATAATGAACAGTGCCCCGGGGTGAGGTGATTGTTTTTTCCAGCACAGTAACGACCTTCTTTCGTAGATTTTACCGTTCCAGTGAAACGGGTCTTTTTTTAAAGTTTACCGATAAAAAAAGGGTTCGTCAATGGAAGAATTGTAAAGTCTGGCTGAAATTCGGAGTCAATCTGATTGGGCAATCGCTAAAAATAGCAATTTTATCTTTCAAACTCAAAAAAGAACGAGAACCGATTTCGCCATTTTATATCACGGCGAAGAAGAAAGTAAATTGATAAAGCATAAACGTTTGAATAAAATTGTGTAGAGGCGTATCATAATCCGTTTATAAGTTGAGAAACTAGCGTTCATGATGACAGGTTTTGATTGATCTTTCTCGGGCAATCCTTTAGAATATAGTTAGAATAAACTAACTAGTGTCGAAAATAGCAAGACCAGAATTCAAATGAAAGCAAAGGAGACAGATAATGAGACTGAGCAGAAAAGAATGGGGACTCCAAATCTTAAAAGAGGATGGCCCCGAAACTGTGTATGCCCTGGACCAGCAGCATTCCAGAAGTCGGATCACAGCGTATTCCCTATATGAAGGCATTGAGATACAGTTTATGGACTTTAAAGAAGCCTATAGCTGGTCCGGTGAAGTTGCGAATATGCCCAGATTCTATCAGATTTCATTTTGCGATCAAGGCATTTATCAAATGGAATTAAAAAAGAATGTTTTTACCTATGTGTCACCGGGGAATATCGGAATTTTTAACAATTGTCGCTCCAGCCTGTCTTCAAAAATGATTGAAGACAGCATGCGGGGGTTTAACATTTTAATTTATCCAGATTCGCTGTCGCCAAAGTTAATGGATTTATGGCAAAAAGAATACAACCTGGATTTGCAGCTTTTATTTGATCAAATCGAAAAAATAAATAGCGTCCAGATTTTTTCCTACGGAGAGTATCTATTCAGCACTTGCAAGATGATTAATGAAGGAATGGAAACCCTGGGATTGGGTTTTATAAAGCTAAAACTAACAGAGCTTTTTATGATGATTATTCATGAAGATTTTAGGGTTTTTAGTCAGCGACGCTGTTTTTCAAAAGAACAAATTGACAAAACAAAGGCCATTAAAAAGATGATTGAAACAGATCTGTCGGTGCATCACCCGATTTCAGAGCTCTGCTTAAGCCATGGTGTCTCAACAACGATCTTCAAAGAGTGTTTTAAAGAAATGTTTCAATTTACGCCGTATGAGTATTTGCGAAAGATGCGCATGAATCAGGCTGCTCACAATCTCATCAATACGGACTTATCCATACTGGAAATCGGCCTGATGCTTGGATATGAGAACGCCAGCAATTTTACTCGAGCTTTTAAAAAAAATTATGGGCTGCTACCGAAAGATTTCAGAAAGAAAAATCATCAGCAAGAAAAATGTCCAGCATGACTATTCGGAGTCTGAAAGAGTAGAAGTGAAATAGTGTCAATGATAAAATGCGTATGTTAGAATTATCTAACATACGCATTTTATTTGGAGGTTAGTATGAAAAAGAAATTATCAACAAAAGAGTTGATTCTGGCAGGTGCTTTCGCGGCTATTTTTGTTATGGGGTTAATCGCGATGGCGGTGATTACCGGGTTTACGCCGATTACCTTTTTAATGGTGGCATTTTTAACGGGCATTGTGCTGGGCCCAATTTATATGCTCTATATCAACAAGGTCCCCAAAAGAGGCGCCATTTTGATTCTTGCGGCATTGTGCGGTCTGGTGATGTCGAGTACCTCGTTTTATCCCCTGCTTTTTTCGCTACTCTGCGGATTAGCGGCGGAGGTGACATCGGGTCTGGGGAATTTCGAATCGCCAAAGCACAATGTACTGGGATACGGCTTTTTTTCGTCAATGTTTGTAGGGCCATTTTTGTCGATCATTTTTGCAAAAGAAGCGTTCTTTAAGTCCATGACCCAATATTACGGCGAAGCCTATGTTGCAAATTTTGCCAGCCTTGCTCCCGAGGGGATCATCCTGGGATTAATTCTCTCCGGATTTATCGGCGGCATAATCGGTGGGGTACTCGGAAACAAAGCCCTGAAGCATCACTTTAAACGAGCAGGAATTGTCTAATGCCTGCCATTACACTGCAGTCAAATTCAGTGGTGAAAATTGATCCCCGAACCAAACTGGTTCTATTTGTCCTGATCAATATCATGATGATGGGGAGAAAACCGATAATGGTTGAAGTGCTGCTGGCCGGAATTTCCTGCTTGCTTCTACTTAATGGAAGGTTGATTAAAGAGACCCTGCTTTATGGGGGTCTCTTCTTTCTGCTACTAGCCATTGACAGCGGCTATGGACTACAGGTGTCCACTCCGATTGGCCAGGGTTTGATCATCGCCAGTCGGATGATTCGCCTTTTTTTACCAATGGTGATGTGCTTTACCGTGCTGATGAAAAACACCACGGTAAGTGAATTTATTGCAGCTTTTCAAAAAGCGCATCTACCGATGGGCTTTATCATTCCCTTTGCGGTGATGGTACGCTTTGTGCCAACCGTAAAAGAAGAGTACCAGGCCATCGTTCAAGCCATGTCTTATCGGGGCATCCCCATGGGGATACAAGCAGTGTTGTTTAAACCGTTTATGACCCTGGAATATGTGATGGTGCCCTTGCTGATCTCATCGGCAGGCGTGATGGACGAGTTGGCCGCAGCAGCTATGACCCGGGGCCTGGACCGGGATTCAGTCCGGTCCAATCTGGCGGATGTTAAATTAAGGTTACCGGACTACACCCTGATGGCAGGTGTCATTATCATTTTTATTTTAATGAAGAAAGGATGGCTAGGATGATTCGGCTAAATAATATCTCAGTTGCTTATGAAGGTGGACAAGACAACCCCAGTCATCAAAATGCTCTGGACAATATTTCCCTCACCATTGAAAAAGGCGAATGTATTGTTTTGTGTGGCAAAAGCGGCTGTGGCAAAACCACAATTACTCGGCTGCTCAACGGCCTGATTCCGATGTTTTATCCCGCCGGGCTACAAGGCGAGGTGATGCTAATGGGGAAAAACACTCTGGATATGACCATTCGGGAGATCTCCCAATTTGTGGGCAGTGTTTTTCAGAATCCCAAATCTCAATTTTTCAACGTCGATACCACCGGCGAACTGGCCTTTGGCTGCGAGAATCAGGATTTAAGCCGGGATGCAATCCACCATCGTCTAAAGCAGAGCGTCCAGGATTTCAGCTTGGAAAAGCTCATCAACCGCGATATTTTCAGGCTCTCCGGAGGCGAAAAACAGCGGATTGCCTGTGGTTCGATTTACGCCATGAACCCGGATATTTACGTATTGGATGAACCCTCATCCAATCTGGATCTCCAGTCGATCGGACAGCTTCACAACATTTTAAAACAGTTGAAATCCCAGGGTAAAACCATTATTATTTCAGAACATCGGCTTCACTATTTAAAGAATCTGGCGACCCGATATATCTTTCTTGAAGATGGAAAAATCCTAAACGAATATCGTCCCGCAGAGCTTGAAGCTGTTTCAGAGGCCGATAAACGGAAAATGGGCCTGAGAACCCTGGACTTCGACCAGGTTGACTCAAAAAGAGTCGCAAAGCAACCGCTTAAGGAAGTGGCCATGGGCTTTCAGCAGCTTTTGGTGCGCCGTAACAAGCAGACGATTTTGAAGATGGCGAATCTTCAAATCAGAAAAAATACAGTGCTGGCCATTGTAGGCGAAAATGGCGTCGGCAAGTCGAGTCTGATTGCCTGCGTCATGGGCTTCTTAAATTACCAGGGCGATATCCTTTTAAATGGATCTAAAAAAAATAAGCGGGCCAGACAGGCTGAGAGTTTCCTGGTGATGCAGGATGTAAACAGTCAGCTCTTTGCCCGAACGGTTCTTGATGAAGTGCTGCTTGGGGTTAAATCCCCGGATGTAAAGAAAGCCCATGCCATCCTCGATCAATTGGGGCTGAGCGACCTGTCCCAACGCCATCCGGCTTCTCTTTCCGGAGGGCAAAAACAGCGCTTAGCGATTGCTTCCGCCATTTACGGACAAAAGAAATACCTTTTTTTTGATGAACCCACAAGCGGTTTGGATCGCCAATCAATGGAAGCATTTTGTCAACTGATTCTAGAAAATCGGGAGGTGGTCGATGTCACGGTGATTATTACCCATGATCTGGAGCTGATTCTAGGTTGTGCCGATGAGGTGCTGCTGCTTAATCGGGATTTAAGCATGGATCTTTACCCGCTAGATGAAGCTGGCATAAAAAAAACCAGAACCCTATTTATTAATCTCTATGAGAAACAATTGCAGAAAGAAGGTTTATATGTTTAAAAGAATCATCATTTATGCCGAAGACCAGAAAACGAAAATGCTGTTTGCCACTATTCTTCTAATCCTAAGTGTTCTGGCTGGCGTGTTTCCATTTTTAATGGTCTATCAAATCATTACTCCGTTAATTAATGGCGATACCCTGGCAACCAGCGTCATTCTGATTCGGGTCGGCATGGTATTGTTTTTTCTTGTTTTCCAGGCCGTATTTATGGGGGTTGGATTGGATCTTTCCCATAAAGCCGCTTATGGCACCTTAAAAAACATCCGGATCTCTCTTCAGGAAAAAATGGAAAACTTGCCCCTTGGCGTGATTGAACAAAAAGGCACCGGCCGACTGAAAAAACTCTTTGTGGACGATGTTGACAGTCTCGAAACACTGTTGGCTCATGCCATCCCTGAGGGATTTGCCAACGTGATGGTTCCGGTGGTCATCTACGGCGCTCTGATTATCGTAGACTGGAAATTGGCACTCATGGCGATGGCCTCGGTACCACTAAGCTTATTGGCGATGATGGCCATGTACAGCATTGGTATGAATCGAATGGGGGAATATTTTACCGCTGGTCAAACGATGAATAACACCATCATTGAATATATCAATGGTATGGAAGTAGTCAAAGTGTTTAACCGGGAAGGCGAATCTTATCGACACTTTAAAACCGATGTAAAAAATTACCGGGATTTTACCTTAAAGTGGTTTAAAGCCTGCTGGCCATGGATGGCCGTCTATGGCTGTCTGTTGCCCTATACCCTGATTCTGACCCTGCCGCTGGGATCTTATTTTGTCCTTCAGGGCTATTCCACCCTGCCGGATCTGATCCTTACGATGTGTATGTCGATGGCTCTGGGGATCCCGCTTTTACGGGCGCTGTCGTTTATGTCGGCATTACCACAGCTCAATTATAAACTTGCTGAAGTTGAAAGTGTTATCGATGCAACGCCGCTAAAGGCCGGGACGGCGTCTTTTTTAGGAACCGATCATTCCGTTTTATTTACCGATGTAAGCTTTGGTTATCAGGATGCTACGGTGATTCATCACATCAACTTAGCGGCCAAACCAGGTGAAACCATTGCGTTGGTGGGCGAATCCGGTTCAGGGAAAAGCACTCTGGCCAAATTACTGGTCCATTATTACGATGTCAATGATGGTGAAATTAGCATTGGCGGACAAAATATCTGTACCATGAGTCTGGAAGCTTTGAATGATTGCATTTCATACGTAGCCCAGGATCAGTTTTTATTTAATACCAGTATCCGGGAAAACATCCGTCTGGGCAAACCGGAGGCTGGGGATGAAGCGATTCTACTGGCCGCTGAAAAAGCCCAGTGCCTGGAATTTATCCGGCAGTTGCCAAACGGCATCGATACCTTCGCCGGGGATTGCGGTAATCAGCTATCCGGCGGGCAGAAACAGCGGATCACCCTGGCCCGGGCGATTCTTAAAAATGCGCCGATTCTGGTGCTGGATGAAGCAACCGCTTTTGCCGACCCGGAAAACGAGGAAAAAATGGAAGCTGCCTTGTCAGCGCTGGTGCACGATAAAACAACCTTTGTTATTGCCCACCGACTGACTTCTGTAATGGGTGCCGATCAGATCTATGTGCTTGAAAGTGGTTCCATTTCAGCCCATGGCACCCATCAGGAATTACTTGAAACTTCTTCTTTGTATCAAAAATTATGGATGCATAATCAGAAAAGTGCGGACTGGCAGATGAAAGAGGTAAAAGATAATGATTAGAAAAATGATCAAGCGGATTATCAAGCTGTCCGGAAAATACAGCTGGCGCATCAAAGGCGCTTTTGTTTTCGCCGTGATTGAGGCCATTCTTTCAAAAATGCCCATCTACTACGGTTTTATGTTGTTATCCCGATTCTATGATAACAGCATCACTGCTACCGATTGTCTTTATGTGGGGATTGCACTAGTGGTGACACTGCTGATTCAGATGATTGTTCATCGGGTAACCGACGAATTGCAAAGTGGCGCCGGCTATCTGCTGTTTGCGGATAAACGGATTGAATTGGGGAATCATCTTCGTAAAATGCCGATGGGATATTTTACCGAGGGGAATATTGGTAAAATCAGCTCGGTTTTAAGTACTGATATGGCGTTTATTGAAGAAAATATTATGCATAAGCTGGGAAATATCATGAGCTTTATTTTTTCAGCCGCAGTAATGCTGCTCTTTATGTGTCTGCTTGACTGGCGCCTGGGTGTTATCGCTCTGGTCACCACCGGTGTTGCGGTGGTAGTGGGAGAGCAGATGCAAAAAAAAGTATCGGCCCAGGAGTCAGTTTTGCGTCAGCAACAAAGTGAATTACTTACTGATGCGGTGCTAGCCTTTGTTGAGGGGATTGCCGTGATTAAAAGCTATAATCTTCTGGGTGAAAAATCCGGGGAGCTTCGTCAGAATTTCAAGCGCTCCATGGACAAAAACATTGACTTTGAAAGTGCCATGTCCCCCTGGATTGTTGGTTTGTTTGTTGTCCTTGCCATTGGCATAACCGGGGTATTCGGGATGTCAATTTTCCTCACCGTCAATGGTGAGCTCGGTTTGCCTTATCTGTTGGGAGTACTACTTTTTGTCTTTGAGATGTTTGGGCCCCTGAAGGCGTTGTACCTGGAAGCTCCGGTACTGAATATTATGAATTGCTGTCTTGATCGCATTGAAGCGGTACTCGATGAACCGGAACTGGATGACGGCGGCCAGCAAACCCTCCCGCAGCAGGCCGCCGATGGCATTGAAGTCGCATTTAAGAACGTCCGCTTTGGCTATGGTGAGGAGCTGGTATTGGACGACATTTCCTGTGAGTTAAAAAGCCAGACCATGACTGCACTGGTTGGCCCGTCAGGCGGTGGAAAAACAACCGTGGCCAATCTGCTGGCACGGTTTTGGGATGTCAGACAGGGCGAAATTATGATCCGGGGCGTGGATCTAAAAACGGTTCCCCTCGCGCAATTAATGGAACAAATCAGCATGGTTTTTCAGCGCGTTTATTTATTCAAGGATACCATCTACAACAATATTGCCATGGGTCGCCAGGACGCAACCCGGGAAGAGGTGACAGAAGCCGCCAGAAAAGCCCGCTGTTATGATTTTATCATGGCGCTGCCCGATGGCTTTGATACCCTGGTGGGCGAAGGTGGAGCCAGTTTGTCCGGTGGTGAAAAACAACGTGTTTCGATTGCCCGGTGTATTCTCAAAGATGCTCCGATAGTTATTCTGGATGAAGCAACTGCCAGTGTTGACCGGGACAATGAACGCTATATTCAAGAAGCCATCAGTGAACTGGTCAAGGGAAAAACCCTGCTGGTCATTGCTCACCGCATTCATACCATTAAGAATGCCGATCAGATTCTTTTAATTGCTGACGGGCGGATTGTTGAAAGGGGAAACCATCAGCAATTGTTACAGGGCAACGGGATTTATGCCGGCTATGTAAAAACGCTCAATAAAAAGCAACAGTGGCAGATTAAAAGAAGCGTTGTTTAAGACTTAAAATAATAAAGAAGCTGTTTAGTTCATCTTTAAACGGGTACAATTATATTAAATCAATTTAATATTGGTTAAACGATATAGAATACCAGGAGGTTTATGATGGCAAAAATTGGAATTATTTTAGGTAGCACCCGACCAGGACGAAATGGGGAAGCGGTTGCTAAGTGGGTTGAAAAACTGGCACAGAAGCGATCAGACGCCACATTTGAGTTGGTGGATATTGCAGACTATAATCTACCGCTTTTGGATGAGCCATATCCGGCCATGATGCAACAATACACAAAAGAACATACCAAAGCGTGGTCAAAAAAAATCAGTGAATTTGATGGTTTTATCTTTGTATCTGCAGAATATAATCACAGCATCCCCGGCGCATTAAAAAATGCGATTGACTATTTGAATGTGGAATGGAAAAATAAAGCCGTTGGATTTGTAGCATATGGCAGCGCCGGTGGGACGAGAGCCGTTGAAGCGCTCCGCCTTGTTGCCGGGGAACTCCATATGGCCGATGTCCGGGCTCAGGTGATGCTAAACCTGTTTACCGATTTTGAAAACATGAGCGTTTTCACCCCTGACCCACGTCATGAGGAATCGCTTAATGATGTCTTTGATCAGGTGATTACCTGGAGTGGTGCATTAAAAACCTTGCGGGTTTAGTACAATCATTTTATAAAACGATAGCAGTTTGGTCGCTAAGGTTATAATCTAAAAAGCTGACATCCGAGAAATACACCTCGGATGTTAGCTTTTTTAACGATTATAATTGCGGGCCGAGTGTTCTTAAGATAGAATAAGAAAGGCAGCGAAATGGACATGGAATTTCTGCGGATCACACACTTTTCGAAAAGCAGATCAATTTTTAAAAAGAGAGGAAAAAAATGAAGAACATTATTACGAAAAACCTGGTGTTAAGACCCCTGACCCTGGATGACACCAATGACGTTTTTGATTATTCCAAAAATAAAAATGTCGGTCCGCGGGCCGGCTGGAAACCCCACGAAACCATTGAAGAAACAGAAGTGATCATGGAGACAATCTTTGTTGGTCAGGAAAATATCTGGGGGATTGAATATAATAAAAGGATTATCGGTTCAATCGGGTTGATTGAAGATCCCCATCGCCAAAACGATCAGGCACGGATGCTTGGCTATGCACTGAGCGAAGATTATTGGGGGCAAGGCATTATGACAGAAGCGGCTAAAGCGGTGCTGACATACGGTTTTGACACTCTGGGTCTTGATCTGATCTCGGCAGTACACTACCCGTTTAACCTGGGATCCCAGCGTGTTATTGAGAAATGCGGTTTTCTTTATGAAGGAACAATCCGCCAGGCAGAAAAGATATACACGGGTGAAATCCGCGATGTTAAGGCTTATTCCATTACCAGAGAAGAATTTAGGTAAAGAAAAATCGGAAAAATTGGATTCCGGGAAATCCTATCATAAGAATATTGATTTATGAGTGAAAGTGAGAAAAAATGGGAACGGATGAAAGCTATCAAAATAGTGCAAAGATTTATGATGTATTGGACCGAACCTACTTTAGAAAGGCCGTCTCAAGCCCTCGGAATGCCGTTATTTCGTTATTGGGGGATGAACTATTAACGGTTTTGGATATGTGTACCGGAACAGGGACCAATGCGATTGCCATTGCCGGGACAAGAAGCAATGCCAAAGTGATCGGGATTGATATTTCGGATGCAATGTTACAAAAAGCAGCAGCTAAAGTGGAGAAAGAGGCGATACCCAATGTCAAGCTGATTCATATGGATGCGACAAAGATGTAGTTTCCAGGCGAGAAATTTGATGTGGTACTGATCTCTCTGGTTTTGCATGAGTCAAGTCCTGATCTGGCAGAGCAACTGCTTTTGGAAGCTCGAAGAGTGTTAAAAACAGCCGGAAAAGTGATTGTTGTGGAGTGGGAAGAACCTGCCAGTTTGCTAAAAAAAATCCCGTTTTATCTCATTAAAAAAACGGAACCGATCGGCTTTGAGGATTTTCTAAAGTGCGAAATGCATCGGTATTTTTTTCGGTTTGGTTTTGAAATAACTCAAACAATTCATTGTGATTACAGTAAGGTGATGGTCTTGAAAAAGAATGATCACATTTAATAAACAGAGTTATAAAAATTAATCATGACTAAAATAAATAGAAATCGCTTTCATGAACAAGTCTGATAAAAGTCAGTTGCCTTTTTATTTGATCTGTTATAAGATATAAATAAATATCAATTCAAGACATGAGATGAGTGCAAAGAAGCCGCGAGTGATGGTTTTTTTTGCGCTCTTTTTTTGTTCTGCTTTCTAAGAAATAAGTAAATAGCATAATTGTTAAATAAAAGTAAAAATTGTCTCACAATGAAAACGAGTCGATCAATTTATGCTAGGATACCTACAATAGTTATAAGTAGGTAAAAAAACACATCTTAAAGAAAGGTAGAAATGATATCGAGGGATATCATAAGTGAATGAGAATGAATAATAAGAGAGGTTTACTTGTCCGAATGTTGTTAAGCATCGGGCTACCGGTGGCAATTATTTTTGCAATTGTCGCCGGAATTGTGCTGTATGTTGTGGATCAGGCCATTGCAGAGATTAAAGTCAACGAATTATCAGCCCAGTCTGAATCGGTTTCAAATCAAATTGAGACATACTTTACAAAATATCTGGAGGATGCCAGTCAATTGGCGACAAACCCGGAAATTCAGAGTCTGTTTAATCAGGTGACACCAGGGGTCGGCATTACATCGACAGCTAACTTTCCGGAGATCAAGCAACATTTAGATAATGTGGCTGCGACCGACCCGGAGAACATTCAGGTAACCTGGATTGCTGATGTGGACTCCAGTCAGTTTACCCAATCAGATGGAGTGGTTTCGGACCCATCCTATGACATTAATGTCCGGCCCTGGTTTATGGAACTGGTAGCAAAAAAGAAGGCTTTTATTTCGGAGCCTTATGTGGATATTACTACCCAGAAAATTATCGTCAGCGTCGTTGCTCCGGTGTTTAAACCGGGAACCCAAGAGTTGGTGGGGGCCACCTGTGTGGATGTCTCTATCGATCGGATTAAGGAGATTGTTGCTGAGAATAAAATTGGTGACTCCGGGTTCTTTGTGGTTTCTACCGATAGTGGCATGGTTTTTGATCATCCTAATCCAGATTATAATAACGGTCTACTCAGCGATACGGATATGTCAGAGAATATTATTACCGCACTGATGGACAAAGTTGCTGGACCAATCTCCTATTCAACTGGAGGTACCGAAAGCAGGGGGTATGTTGCTGAAATTGGCGATACCGGGTGGGTACTGGCCACAGGATTGCCAACAACCGAATTCAACAGTACTTTTGCCGGAATTCTCACCATGATGTTACTTATTTTTGGACTGGGACTCATTATCATTGTGGGAATTCTTGTAATTTCCACCGGTAACTTCGTCCGACCCATAACCCGACTGGCCAAAGCGGCTGATCGTCTGGCATTGGGAGATGTGGACATCGATCAGTCGATGGCGCAGGATGTTAGAGAAGATGAAATTGGTGATCTGACACGATCCTTTGTGAATATGGCCGAAAACATCAGGGAACAGGCTGAAGCCGCTCAATCTTTTGCCAAAGGTGATTTGTCCATCGACATTCAGCCTAAATCGTCAGAGGATGTTTTGGGCAACAGTATGGTTTTAATTAAAGAGTCAATTGGTAACCTTGTCTCAGACACCATTATGCTTTCGGACGCTGCCATTCGTGGCGATTTCACCAGACGAGCAGCATTGGACAGACACTCTGGTGAGTATGCCCAAGTTATTTCCGGTGTCAATCAAACCCTCGATACTGTGGTTGACAAGATGTTCTGGTATGAAGCCATCATCGACGGGATTCCATTTCCGGTTCATGTTACCGACAATGATATGAAATGGACCTTTATGAACCGTGCGTTTGAAGATCTGATGATTGAAAACGGCGTAATTAAGGATCGCGTTTCTGCCTGTGGAATGGACTGCCATAATTCCAGAACCAGCATTTGTCAAACACAGAGCTGTGGAATCAGGCAACTAGTGGATCAGGGCGTGTCGGAAAGCTACTTTGACTGGGTTGGCCGCAGCAACAAACAGGCGACCGCTTACCTCAAAAACAGAAATGGGGAAAACGTTGGATTCATTGAAGTAGTTACCGATTTAACACCGATGATTCGGGTCAGTGACTATACCAAAGCAGAAGTAGCTCGTCTGGGTGAAAACCTGATGCGCCTGGCAGAAGGAAATCTGGACTTTGACTTAAATTGCAATGCCGCGGATGCCTATACCTCAGAAGTCAGCGCTCAGTTTAATGAAATCAATAACAGCCTGATGCTGGTCAAAGAATCAATTGGCACCTTGATTGATGATGCCACCATGATTACCAATGCCGTCATAGATGGAAATCTCCAAATCAGAGCCGATGCCAGTAACTTCCAGGGAGCATGGCGGCAAGTGGTCGGCGGCATGAATGCCATTCTGGAAGAACTGAACAAACCACTGGGCGAAGTGATGGAAGTCATGGCCGCCATCTCTAATGGTAATCTTCAGGTACGGATTAATGGTGAGTATCGGGGGGATGTGGATTTACTCAAACAGAGCGTCAATTCCACTGCCACACTGTTGGATGGCGTCGTCGGGGAAATTACTGAAAAAATCGAACAATTATCCCAGGGGAATCTGGATATTGAAAATGCTCAAGCTTTCAGTGGCGATTTTGTGACCATTTCCAACGCCCTGAATGTGATTATTCATTCGCTCAATGAAGTTATGGGTGATATCAATATCGCCGCTGAGCAGGTGAATGTCGGCGCCAATCAGGTGTCAGACAGCAGCCAGGGATTGGCTCAGGGTTCGACCGAACAGGCCAGCTCAATTCAGGAACTGACCGCTGCCATTACTGAAATTGCTGATCAGACCAAAAATAATGCTGTTGATGCCAACAAAGCCAGAGAACTGGCTACTGATGTGATGGGCAATGCAGAAAAAGGGAATCGCCAGATGACCGAAATGCAGCAATCGATGGTGGAAATCAATAAATCATCCGAGGACATTTCCAAAATTATCAAGGTTATTGATGACATTGCTTTCCAGACTAATATCCTGGCGCTCAATGCTGCGGTCGAAGCTGCCCGGGCTGGACAGCATGGCAAGGGTTTTGCGGTAGTTGCCGAAGAAGTTCGAACCTTAGCGGCCAGAAGCGCCGAAGCTGCCAAAGAAACCGCGATTTTGATTGAAGGTTCGATCAACACTGTTCAGGAAGGGACAAAAATAGCTGACGATACTGCTGGCGCTCTTGATGAAATTGTTTCGGGAATTGGCAAGGTTACCAGTTTAATTGGCAATATTGCCGGTGCTTCCAATGAACAGGCCACCGGCATCGCCCAGATCAATATGGGGGTTGAACAGGTCGCCCAGGTGGTCCAGCAGAATTCGGCCACTGCCGAACAAAGTGCCGCCGCCAGTGAAGAGCTTTCTGGCCAGTCGGTTCTATTAAAACAGATGATTGATCAGTTTAAGATTAGAAAGGGCTAGCCGTCTTTTATAAAGATAATCTAATTTTAATCAAACAGAGACCACCTTTTACAAGGTGGTCTCTGTTATTGTCAGACCGTTTATGCTATCATAGACATGGTTAAATAATAACCGCTGAAAGCTTAAGATAAGGCCAGTTTATAAGGAGAAAAATCGTGAAAATAATATGTTTAGGGGACAGTCTGACCTTTGGTTATCAGGTGTCCCGGGAAGAAAAATGGCATGTAATTGCAGAAGAAAAAACCGGAATCCGGATGATCAATCGCGGGGTTAGCGGGGATACCACTGACGGGATGCGAAACCGAATCCAGAAACAGGTCTTTAATGCAAAACCTGATGGGGTGATCCTGATGGGTGGCTATAACGATATCTTTTTTAATCACAGTTGGGAGTGTGCCGCCCAAAATATGATCACCATGGTTGATCAGTCCAGCGCTAATGGTCTTCAGGTCTTTGTTGCCATCCCGCCACCGATTCATCTGCTGGTGACCTTTAAAGAAGGGGGGGTGGTAGTCGATTTTAAAAAATCGGCGGGGATGATCGAGGCTTACTGCCAGTGGTTAAGAGATGATCCGGCATTATCCCGGATCAAAGCTCTGGATTTCAGAGCTGCCATCGACTGGACCGACAAGGATCTGTATCTGGATGGGATTCATCAGAGCCCGGCGGGCCATCGGCAAATGGCAGACAGGGTAATCTCATTTTTTAAAATGGGATAAAAGATCAAAACGGCTATTAATAAAATCAGAAGTATAAGTTCATTGCGACTCAGGATTAATTATTTAATGCGATAATCGGTATTAATACAGATAACATAAAAAAGGAGATGGATGACCGTTTGATTAGATCATCCGAAAAGTAAGATGAAGCAAGTTGCAAAATGGTGTTTCTATTTTTTATTTGCATTCGTACTTAGCATCGGGATTATGCCTAATAATATATTGGCCGCCAGCACCCCAAATGTCAGTTATCGCACCCATGTTCAAAATGTAGGCTGGCAGGATTTTGTGTCAAATGGCAAGATGAGTGGAACCTCTGGTTTAAGTCTGCGCCTGGAGGGGATTGAAATCAAACTTGATTCCCCCGTAACCGATTTGGGGATTACCTATCAAACCCATATTCAGAATATCGGCTGGGAGGCCGATACCGCCAGAGGCTGGAAAAGTAACGGGGGAATGAGCGGAACCTCCGGCCAAAGCCTTCGTCTGGAAGGGATCCAGATCAAACTCACCGGGGCGGATGCCGAGCAGTTTGACGTTTACTATCAGGTTCATGTCCAAAACTATGGCTGGCTGGATTGGGCAAAAAATGGTGAAAGTGCAGGTTCCCAGGGTTATTCTTATCGCCTTGAAGGGATTTATATTGTTGTTCAGCCCAAGGGAACCGCTGCTCCGGGAAAGACGGATACGCCATTTATCGAGGCAACCACGCCTTCTTTTGAAGCTCAGGTGATCGCTCTGGTCAATCAGGAACGGGCTTCCAGAAATCTTGGCCTGGTAAGCAGTGAGGCCACTTTAACACGGGCAGCGCAAATCAGGGCAGAAGAAATTATCCAGTTATTCTCACACACTCGACCAAATCAAAGCAGCTGCTTTACCGTCCTGACAGAACTAGGGATTAATTACCAGGGCGCTGGTGAAAATATTGCCGCCGGTTATTCCAGTCCGGAAGCGGTTATGAATGGCTGGATGAATTCAGAGGGCCATCGAGCGAATATTTTAAATCCGGGATTTAACAAGCTAGGAGTAGGTTATGCCCAATCAGGTTCTGGATACAGTCATTACTGGACCCAAATGTTTATTTCGAATTAAAACGGTGGATGGGATCGATTGACAGCGATTAATGCGGTCAATCCTTTCCAAACATCGGAAAGGATAACATGAAAGACTATACTATTCGGGAAATTAAACCTTCAGAGATACCATTGCTTGCTGATTTTTTATATGAGGCCATTTTTCAGCCAGACGAGCAAAACCGACTGCCAAGGGATGTGATCAAGCAGCCGGAACTGCAGGTTTACATCGAAAACTTCGGCGGAACGGATGACTATTGCCTGGTTGCCGAGTGTGATAATAAAATTGTTGGTGCCGTGTGGACCCGCATCATAGCTGGAGCGGTTCGGGGATTTGGAAATGTGGATGACGAAACACCGGAATTTGCGATCTCACTGTATCCGGAATACCGTAATAGTGGCATCGGCACCGCACTCATGAAACAAATGCTGCAACACTTGACAATAAAGGGCTACCGACAGGTGTCGTTAGCCGTGCAGAAAGACAATTATGCTCTGAGTATGTATCAGGCGGTTGGCTTTTTTGTGATTGATGAACTAGATCAGGAATATCTGATGATCTGTCAATTAGACGGTGAATCTATTCTCAAAGTTTAATACGCTCGATTATGTCTGATTGGGAAAGAAATCTCATGAATTAAAAATAGAAAGGATTAAGGCTAGGATGAGTGCGTTTGAAATAATAGACTTGACTCCCGATAATATTGCGGACTATGGAGTATGCGGTTATAAAGATATCAAGAAACATGTGGAGCTACGAAATAAAATTCAGTGGTTTACCGATTATTATTCGAAAGGTCTGAGAATCAAGGCGGTGCTGAGTGATGAAGGGGGCTACCAGGGGATGATTGAGTACATTCCCGGAAGTTATGCCCATCGACCCGTTGAAGCAGATGGGTATTTGTTTATTCACTGTCTTTATGTTGGGCTGAAAAAACAATATAAAGGGAAAGGTTATGGGACAGCGTTGATTCAGGCCTGTCTCGAGGATGCGAAAAAAACTGAAAAAAAAGGTGTGGCGGTGGTGACTCGAAAAGGTTCATTCATGGCAAATGATGCGATTTTCTCAAAAATGGGATTTGAAGTTGTGGATCAAGTAAAACCAGATTTTCATTTAATGGTCAAAAAGTTCGATGTTAAAACAAATGATCCGAAATTCAAGGAAGCTATGCAGGAAAATCTGAAAAAATTCGGATCAGGCTTAACAATTTTACGTTCACCACAATGCCCCTACACAGAGAAAAATGTTAACGAGATAATGGCAACAGCCAAGGATCGATTCCATTTAGAGGCACAGTTAATTAATCTTTCTGATGCGGCGACGGCACAAAATTCGCCCTGCCCCTTTGGAACATTTGGCATTATTTTTGACGGGAAACTCATTAGTCATCATCCCATCAGCAATACGCGATTTGTGAATATTCTAGAGAAAATAATTAAAAATGTATAATGAAAGGCAAAAATAAAAGCGTTAATCAATAGTTGGTGATTAGATGGGTATATCCTATAACATAGGCGCTTGCAAAATACTGTAAAAAAAGAGATGTTTTGGGATTCCCTAATTGTATGATAGAAAAAAGGAGGACAATAAAATGGTGGAACAAATTTTTAAACTGTCGAGAGGTAATGATAAGGCGGTGGAGAAAGTAATATTTGATGAGAACGTTCATTATCTGCATATGGTATTTAATAAAGAGGAAGGACTTCCTGAGCATTTTTCCAATTCCAACGTCTACATGACTGTGGTCAGAGGAACACTCTCAATTGGACTTGACGATCAGGAGGTTCATGAATACGAAGCAGGAACGCTATTAAAAATACCACTTCAAACCAAAATGAATGTCAAGAATATGCACACCGAAACATTAGAACTAATTGTTGTGAAAGCACCAGCACCAAACAATGCGAAACATTAACTAACGACTCAGAATTAATGATTATCTGCCATATTCATTTTATTATATGTAACTATGAAAATAGTCAAAGTGACATTGGCTTTGGTTGGTTTGTACGATGTTTTTTGAATAACGATGGATTTATGGTATAATATAAATAACGTTAAAACCATGATTAAGGTTAATTTTGACAGTTTGGGGAGGGTGATTATGCTGGGTGCAGCGATTGGGGACAGTGCCAGTTCCCGAAGGATGATAATTAGAGAAGCAACAAAACAGGAACGGGAATTTCTATTTCGCAAGGCGTATCAAGTCTGGCATAAAAGCAGAACTCTGGAAGAGTACATCAAGGATAATTCAAAAGAAGATGCCTTTGGAACACGTTTTGTCATCGATCAAGACGGGCAGCTCGTCAGCTCATTGATTGTGTTGAAATTAGAACCGATTATGGGGAAAAAGGTTTACGGTATTGGTTCGGTTCTCACACCAAAACCCCACACTGGCAAAGGCTACGCGACCATTCTTTTAGAAAATCGTATTTCTAAGATCGAAAAAGATGAGGACGCATTTATTTTTCTTTACTCAGATATTGATCCGGATTTTTATCGTCGACTGGGATTTCGATTACTTCCACAAGAACTTCAGAAAAAAGTGCAAAGCCCATGTATGGTCAGGTGCGGGGAGATGTGTTGGGATAAACTGATCAGGGTTTCGATTGATCGGATTCCGGAATATTTTTAGTCATTGTCACACAATACGTCTTCAAGGGAGGAATCATGAGAATAAACAGAAAAACGGCCGGCAAGGGAATTATTGCCTTGAACATTTTCACAATGTTTGTCTTTCTGTTGGTGATACTAAAAATTCTTCCCTATGAATTCATCAGTGGTGGACTACTGGAAAGTTATGATGCGGCCGTTCAAGCAGCCTCCACCAGCATAATTATGTTGATCTATGGGATCCCGGTAATTGCCGCGGCATCCGGGCTGATCCGAGTAAAAGACTATAGAAACTTCTATAAAGGCTGGCTCTTTTTTGCATTGGTGTTAATTGTCGTTCTTATTTATGAATCTTCGATCACGGGTGTGATTGTGGTGTGTTTCGGCATCCCCCTGATTGCTGTGGCAGCAGGTGCCATTGACGATAAAGAGTTTAACCTGTTTTCGAAAGTTTATCTTTGGTTATCCTTTATGTTTGCCTGTTTAAATACCCTGGGAAATCTGTTGGGGGCCACCTGGTTTGAGAAAATAATTATGGGGTTGGTAACCTTGATGCAGGCAATTCTCTACTTTAATATAGCTACAAGCAAACGAAAAAGAAGACCAAAGAGTAATAATCAAAGGGTCAAAAAGCGGACGAATAAAAAATAAATGGTTTAATATGAAGCTGTGAAACTGACCAGGCAGTCTGGTATAATCATCGGGCATATGGGGTATACTATAATGCAAGAATCGTAGGATAAATAAAACACTTCCTGATCTGCACCACAAATCTGGAAGTGTTTTTAATTGAAAAAATAAGAAATGGAGAATAAATGAGTATTTTAAATGTCGAGAATCTTTCTCACGGTTTTGGTGATCGGGCGATTTTTAATCAGGTATCGTTTCGGTTATTAAAGGGAGAGCATATCGGTTTAATTGGACCAAACGGAGAAGGTAAGTCTACCTTTATGAATATCGTTACCGACAGGCTGATGCCAGATGAGGGCAAGGTGGAATGGGCCAAAAATGTGCGGATCGGTTATCTGGATCAGCATGCGGTTTTGCAATCGGGAATGACCGTCCGGGACGTGCTGACCTCAGCCTTTGATTTTCTACTGGATATTGAGAGCCGGATTGGTTATCTTTATGAAAAAATGGGTGAGGACAGTCCGGAAGAAGTGGAAAAGAGTTTAGAAGAAGTGGGTGACCTTCAGGAATTGCTGGAGTTTCATGACTTTTATCTGGTGGATTCAAAGGTCGAAGAAGTAGGCAATGCCCTGGGTCTCAACGACATTGGTATGGATAAGGACATCACCGAACTCAGCGGCGGCCAGCGTACCAAGGTGTTGTTGGGAAAACTGCTGCTGGAAAAACCGGACATCCTACTGTTGGATGAGCCCACTAACTATCTCGATGAGCAGCATATTGAGTGGTTAAAGCGCTATCTCAATGACTATGAAAATGCCTTTATTCTGATTTCCCATGATCTGCCCTTTGTCAATTCCGTGATTAATCTTATTTATCATATGGATAACCAAAAACTGACTCGTTATGTAGGGGATTATGCTAAGTTCCAGGAAGTGTTAGAAGCAAAGAAGGCTCAGGAACAGGCTGCTTATACTAAACAACAAAATGAAATTGCCGATCTTAAAGACTTTGTGGCCCGAAACAAGGCCCGGGTAGCTACCCGGAATATGGCTATGTCCCGACAAAAAAAACTGGATAAAATGGACATCATTGAGCTGGCATCCGAAAAGCCCAAACCGCGGTTTAATTTTAAGGAAGCCGGTACCACTGGGCGCCGGGTTTTTGAAACTGAAGATCTGATCATCGGTTATGATGAACCCCTGTCCAAACCACTAAATTTAGTCATGGAACGGAAAAAGAAAATCGTTTTAAAAGGTACGAATGGTATTGGAAAAACAACCCTGTTAAAAAGCCTGTTAGGATTGATTCCACCGATCACCGGCACCGTATTACAAGGGGAAAAACTGCAAGTCGGTTATTATGAACAGGAAATGGATCAGGATATCCGAACCAGTTGTATTGACGAGGTATGGAACGAGTTTCCGTCTCTGAATCAGAATGAGGTCCGTTCAGCCCTGGCTCAATGCGGTTTAACGCGTAAACATATTGAAAGTATGGTCAAGGTTTTAAGCGGTGGCGAACAGGCCAAGGTCCGACTATGCAAACTGATCAATCGGGAAACCAACATTCTGGTTCTGGATGAGCCCACTAATCATCTCGATGCCGATGCCAAAGCTGAACTGAAGCGGGCGTTAGAAGCCTATAATGGCGGCATTCTGATGGTCTGCCATGAACCGGAATTCTACGAAAGCTTTGTTAATGAAGTCTGGGATTGCTCCCAATGGACGACCAAGGTTTTTTAAATCATAACAAATGGAGGCTAGAATGCGGCTAAAAGTCATTGTTGATAACAACACCATTATCGACGAATATTACTGGGGTGAGCCCGGGGTGTGCTATTATATTGAGGACGGGGAAGAAGCCTTTCTTTTTGACGTGGGCTACTCGGATCTGTTCATTAAAAATGCCACAGCCATGAATATTGATTTGAATAAGATTAATACCCTTGTACTTTCTCACGGCCACGATGACCATACTCGAGGCTTAAAAAGCCTATTGGATATCAAGAGAAAGCAACCATTTCATATTATCGCTCATCCTGATGCCCTGAATTATAAAGAGTATAACGGTCTGAAAATATCAATCCCATTTACCCGAACAGAACTGGCAGAAAGTTGCCAGCTGAAACTCACTCGGACTCCGGTAAAGGTTACCGAGAACATCACCTTTCTGGGTGAAATTCCTCGGGTGATCGATTTTGAGAAAGCAGAACCGATTGGAAAACAGCAAGTAGGTGATGAACTGACCGATGATTATCTGCTGGATGATTCCGCTCTGGTCTATCAGGGCGAAGCGGGAATTTTCATTATCACTGGATGCTCTCACAGCGGTATCTGTAATATTATAGAATACGCCAAAGCCGTCACCGGAGACCAACGAGTTCGTGGAGTTATCGGCGGATTCCATCTATTTGAGGTCAATGACCGGGTAGTACAGACCATCGATTATTTTAAAAACCATCAAATCGAACAGATCTATCCCTGCCACTGCACCACCTTTGCCGTCAAAGCAGCCATTCACTCACATATTCCTGTGGGTGAGGTGGGGGTCGGATTGGAGCTTTACTGGTAACGATCCAAGTATATTGCTGTTTTAATTTAAGAATTTCGAACGGGAAAATGGTGGTTCAAGGTTAAAAACGGTATCGTCATCGGTTGTTTGTGGTTGGTCAGGTCTACAATGATAAAGTTTTCGAATCAGGTCATTATAAACCCATTCCAAATTATCCAGTTCTTCCAGCAGGGTAAGGGTGTTGGTGATAAGCTCGGCGGCCTCGGTATATTCAGGATTTTTTGAAAGCCGTTCATATTCTTTCTTACTGATGACATCAACCACTTGGCTAGTATGAGCTTTGGACTTATTAGCTGCGAAAATTTTTATGCCCTTATCAAAGTTCTCCTGGGTCAAACTATCTAGATCTTTACAGAGCTTCCTGATTTCTTCAAGCAATTTTTCTGAGATCATAAGGTCCCTCTTTTCATGTTTTTTTTAATGATAACCATCTTTTAAATAAACGTCAAGGATAAAACGTTGTTATTCTGCAAAATGTTGCATGTTTAAACATGTAAATATTTACATGATTTTATTGACATCACTAAAAGATCATGTTAAGATTTTATCAAATCGACCGCTTAATATTGACGGAACCAATCAAAATTCTAAAGGAGAATTGACGATGCAACGAAAATACCCAAATTTATGTAAACCGATTAAAATTGGTAATGTAACCTTCAGAAACAGAATGTTTGGTGCACCCATGGGAGGCACCGACATTACAGCCGATTGTACCATCGGTCCTAAATCGAAAGCTTTTTATGAACTCAGAGCCAAAGGTGGTGCCGCCTCTGTCACTGTTAGTGAATGTGTAGTTCATCCTGAAACAGAAGGCTCCCATATGTATCACCTTGATCTGCAAACGGTTGATTCACTGTCGAGCTTTACCTATACAGCCGATGCAATCCGTCGTCATGGCGCCATTCCCAGTGTTGAACTCTCTCATTCCGGACAATATGCCGGCACCTATCTAACCGACAAAGATAAAAAAGGTGGCATGGCTCAGTGGGGACCCAGCGCCGGAACCCGTCCTGATGGAAGACCGGTTAAAGAACTGACCCAGGAACTCATTGATGATATTGTCGCCGCTTATGGGCGGGTGGCTGGATTGGCAAAACGGGCAGGATTTGAAATGATCATGGTTCATGGCGGTCACGGCTGGCTACTGAACCAGTTTCTTTCACCCTTTTTTAACCACCGAACCGACAAATATGGCGGTCCGCTAGAAAACCGGGCGCGTCTGGCCCTGGAAGTTCTGGACAGTGTTCGTGAAGCTGTGGGATCAGGTTTCCCGATTGAGTTTCGAATGAGTGGCTCTGAATTTTTTGAAGGTGGCTATACCCTTGAAGAGGGTGTTGAAATCGCCAAACTGGTTGAATCCAAGGTCGATCTACTCCATATTACTGCCGGTACTTACCAAAGTGGATTTGGTTTAACGCATCCATCGATGTTTGAACCTCATGGCCGAAATGTCTATTTAGCTGCAGAAATTAAAAAACATGTTTCAGTTCCGGTGGCTACCCTTGGCGGACTGAATGATCCTGCGATGATGGAAGAGATTATTGCTTCCGGGCAAGCTGATATTGTCGAAATGGCTCGGGCACTGTTGGCGGACCCCTTCCTGCCGCGAAAAGTTATGAGCAATCAGGATGCCGATATTGTTAAATGTCTGCGCTGCTTTACCTGCATGGCCGAACGGGCAGTCACATCCACGCGGCGCTGTACCGTTAATCCTTTAATTGGCCGGGAAATGGATGGAACTGAAATTATTCCCACTGCCAACCCGGTAAAAGTATTGGTAGCAGGCGGCGGACCAGCCGGACTGGAAGCGGCGTTAACGGCGGCCAAACGGGGGCACCAGGTTATTCTTTGTGAAAAAGGCGATACCTTAGGTGGAATCTTAAAAGGTGAACAGGCAATACCATTTAAATATGAAATGTACGAGCTGGGTGTTACTCTGGAAAAATTGGCCAGAGATGCCGGTGTAGAGATTCGCTTAAACACACCGGTAACAAAAGAATATGTCGATCAGGAAAACGTTGATGCCCTGATTGTAGCAGTCGGCTCGGAACCGATCGTTCCAGCAATTCCCGGTCTGGACGGCGACAATGTGATTGTCGTCAATGACTACTACAAGAAAAAAGATCAGGTCGGGGATACCGTGGTTGTATTAGGTGGCGGTTTGGCCGGTTGTGAAGCAGCCATCCATTTTGCCCGGGAAGGGAAGACCGTTAACCTCATCGAAATGAGAACGGAATTGGCACCAGACGCAAATTTGCGCCATCGTCCGCTGATGATGAATGAAATCGCAAAATGTGGTATTACCGTCCATACTGAATTAAAAGGATTGCAGGTTACCGATCAGGGGGTTGTCTGTGAAGATGCCAATGGCAAGGAAGTACTGGTTCCAGGAACGACAGCCATCTGTGCTCTGGGACAAAAGCCGCGTCGCAATATTGCCGAAACTTTGGTAGATTGTGCCCCATATGTTATCGAAATTGGGGATTGTGTTAAAGCATCCACCATTACGACTGCCATTTATCAGGGTTACCACGCAGCCCTGGATATCTGATTCGAATTAGAATCGAAAAAATCTGATTAAGCAATTTAAAAAGCCGTACTAAATAAATGAAATGTGATAAATAAAACGCGTTCATATTAACAAAAAACCGCCAGTGGGCGGTTTTTTGCATTTGTTCTGATAACTGGACAGTTGCCATGCAAGAAATATCGAACAATCCATCGACATTTTTCTGTGATTGTGGTATCTTAATCATATGCGATGATGTAAACGAGTAAAAACAGAATGGTACGATACTAAAGATTTTAAAGAATAGCTGCCAATCTCAACAATTCATCAAAATACGGTTTGAAATGGAGAAGAAAATGAAGCGAATATCAAAGTTTTTATCCCTGCTGATGGTTGCGGCGATGTTGTCAATGCTAATTCCGGTCTCAGCTTTTGCCGCTGGAGAAGCGGTAAGTGAAAAAGAACCAACCAACGAATTAGGTCTGGTTTTAGTAACAACTGAAGCAGTCGATACAGAGACTGTAGTAACAGAAGAAACAGCAGGCAGTACCGAAATTGCCCCGCGGCCAGCGGTCGCAACAGCTCCTGCCGACAATAGTATGGAAGTCGAGGTCGTTTCAGAGCAACCGGTAATAGCAAACCTTGAACCAGAAAAGATAGAAACCCAGGCGGCCACATATTTGTGCTTAACCCAGAATGGCGTGATCATTGATGTCCTGGCCACCAATAGCGGATCCGATTATTCATATGATACAGCTGCCAACGAACTGACATTAAATAATTTTGTAGGAGAAAAGCTGGATGTCGAATCGACAGCAGTTCCTTTTAAACTCGTCCTACTTGGTACCAATGTTATTACAACCGATAATGGTTTTGCCGTCAAAGCGGAAGCTGATATGAATGCTAGCGGGACAGGTACGCTGATTGCGAAGGGACAGGCGACCCCTGATTTAATGGGTGGTGGAATCAATGTTGTTGGAAACCTGGTGATTGACAGCGGAACCTATGATATTGCAGCCGTTGGATATGAAAGTTCCAGCTCCGCCGTTGGAATTTTGGCAGGTAATAATGCTGAGGATATCACACCGGGAAATCTCACCATCAACGGGGGAAACATTGCTGTGACCGCTTATAATAGTGATTATGCCGGTGCTTTTGGTTTGTTTGCTTTTGGCGATCTAATTGTCAATAGCGGAAATATTGATGTTTTTACCGATAGTCCAACCAGTTACAGCCGCGGTATCGGAGCTTATGATGAACTGGTATTCAACGGCGGCTATACGGTCGTCGAATCGATTGCTGATCATGGCGATGCCGGCGCTTTATTCTCCTATAATAAAATTATTATTAACAATGGCATTCTTGATTTATGCACATCGGGAGCCGTCGCTAAGGCTCTTGTGGCCGAAGGCAGCATTGATATCAGTCCGATTTATGGGGATGTCGACCGTGATGCGACCTGTTTGTATCTGGAACCGCTTTCGGCGCAAACATTCAAAAAACAGCATGCCAGTTCAGCCAATCCCAAAACTGGGGTAGACACTAGCACATCAGAAGCGGCTGTGGCGGGAGCAGTCCTGATCATGCTGATCGGACTTGCTGTTGCTGTCGGAAAACGAGAGGCACAGGTCTGAAATTTTGCGAATAGAGGGCTGAATCGATAATTATCGACACTGTGTAGCGGCCGTTCTGGCCGCTTTTCTTTTATGGATCTGATAAAAAAATAACTTTTGGGAGCGTAACAAGATGGAAATTATCGAAAATGTTTATCAGCTTGATTGTGCCAGCCATGGGCATGTGTTTTTTATTCGTTCGGATGAAGGGATACTCATTGATACGGGTATGCCGGGGTTGGCAGAGCAAATTCTGGCGGAACTGAAAAGTTTGGATGTAGCGATTCAAAGTATAACGAAAATACTGCTGACCCACCATGATATTGATCATATCGGCAATGCTAAAGCCTTGCAGGAAGCAACTCAAGCTGAGGTTTGGGCACCCCAGCAAGATGTGCCCTATATTATGGGCGAAAAAAATCGACCGGGAATCAAACGAATCATGCAAGCAGTTGTGCACCCTCAAAAACCCAGTATTTCTGGCGTCTATCAGGAGAATCAAAGTTTTGGAGCGGTTCGTGTGATTCACGCTCCGGGTCATACTCCAGGACACTCGATTTTTCATTATAAGAATGTATTATTTATTGGCGATTTATTTCAGGAGTCTAAGGGAAAATTAAAACAATTGCCCCAGTTTTATATCTGGAATAAAGAGGAAGCGAACCGATCAATTTCAATCATCAAAGAGCTCCAATACGATTCGATTTGCCCCTCCCATGGAATGCCAATAAAAAGAGGCGTCGTGACGGAAGACTTTCTAAAAAAATTCTAGTTCAGCCGTAAAATATGATCAGCTATTTAAAATAGAAAACATTATGGGATTTAATTTTGATTTTTACAAAGATGAAATCTACCGAAAGATATGGTATGATCATCAATGAAGCAGATAAACGAATACGTATTATTATATAGAAAGGATCTCGTATTAGCGGTTTGAGAGTTAGAGATCAGCTGATACGATGTGAAAATGATGGTTACTTACATTCACGAAACCGAACTGCATAAGGGCATTGAGGCGGCGATGAAGGCTTTAAACCAGGCCGATGTTGTTATGGGGAAGAATCAGGATCGCGAAGACAGTTTAAAAGAAATTCACCTTCTGATGGATATCGACAGCGTACAGGATATAAGAATTACCATGGCCATGCCAACCGGGCTGGAAACCCTGGTCGACTACGTCCTGGAAATTGTTGAAGGCACCAAGGATTTTGAAAAAGATATGTATGGGTATACCTATCACGATCTGTTTTCCAAAAACATTGATTTTGTTATCAATAAATTAAAAGAAGATCCCGGTACCAGACAGGCAACCCTACATGTGGCCAATCAGGAGGCCGCCAAACTAAATCATCCACCCTGCCTGCAGCTTATTCATTACACTGTTAAAGACGGCAAATTAAATACCGACGTGGTATTTAGAAGCAATGATGGAGTTAAGGCAGTCGCCATGAATGTTTTCGCTCTTATCGAACTGTCAAGAACGATTGCCCGGGAAGTCGGGATTAAAGAACTGGGTTCCTATACCCATCATGCCCTGAGTTTTCACGCCTACAGCCGGGATTGGAAAGCGCTGGAAGGCTATTGCAAATCTTTTGAAGACCGCGATTGCACCATCGATTATGAAGATTATCGGGAAGCCTATGAAGATTATGCCGATGAATGCCGAGAAAATGCAATCAGCCTAAAAAATGCCCAGGAGAAAAAGAATCATTAATACAGCTTTAAAAATAGAACACTAAAACAGCCTTTAAGTAGTCGTCGACTATTTAAGGGCTGTTTTAGTTCAGGTTGTAGCAACAAAAAAACCGACCCTCAATTTTCAAGAGAATCGGTTTGGCTTGTTAAGTGATTCAATTTAGCCTCGGTATTTTGATAGCTCGCTTTGAACGCCGTTGGTTGTCACGGCCAGCAGCAACTCCAGGAATTGTTCGGTCGGCAGGTCTTTGTCATTGGCATACCACTTTGCAATCATGCTGAGCATCGCGGCACTCTGGTATTCCATTAAATAGCTTACTTCCATCAGTTCCTGAGGGGACAGTTTTTTATATATTGATAGCACTGTCGAGGTGAGCTTTTTCAAGACCTTTTGCCTGAAGTGGGGATCACCGTTTTCACCTAATAAAACCGGGAGATAAGTCTTGTTTTTCTCGAAAAATTCAAGAATTAATTTTAAAATGGCTTCCTTGCGATGATCATGAGAAAGATTACAATAAAAAAGGTTCTTAATAACAATGTTCTTAAAATCCTCCACTGTAATGGTCTGTTCTTCAATTTCTGCCAGAATTTCATAGGCATCTTTAAAATAAACATAAAAAGTTGAGCGATTATAGCCGGCTACGTCACAGATTTCCTTGACGGCGATCTTCTCAATGCTTTTTTTGCAATATAACAGCCAAAATGAATCAATTAAGTTTTGGCGGGTAACTTTGGCGGTGGTTGATAAAGTCGTCTTCATGTCAGTTTTACCTCATTCACGGGATCATTCATTTTGATTATAAACGAAGCCGCTGGGATAAACAAGAAAATCCAACAGCTTGAAAAAGACTGTTGGTTGAATTTAAAAAGGAACAGGGCTAAAATGGGGATAATCATAAAATAAAGAAGAGGGACTTAGAAATGAGAATTGAAATTTTAGAAGTTGATAAATCATTCAAAAAACAGCGTGTTTTAGAACAGATTAGTTTGACGATTGATTCGGGTCGGATCTTCTGTCTGCTGGGGGCATCCGGTTCAGGAAAAACAACCTTGCTGCGAATCATGATGGGTGCCATTCCAACGGATGGCGGAATGGTAACAATCGGCGGTATCGCCGTGCCAAACCGTCAGCTGCTTGCACAGATGGGTTATATGCCGCAGAATGAAGCCCTGTACGAAGAGTTGTCAGCCTGGGAGAATCTGAAGTTTTTTGCCGGTCTGCATCGGCAAAGTCGTAAAACATTTGAAGCAAATGCCGAAGAACTACTCCAGATTGTCGATATGGCAGCGTGTAAAAACAAGTTAGTCCGCGATTGTTCCGGTGGGATGAAAAAACGCATATCGTTGGCGGTAGCGTTAATTCACAAACCAAAGCTGCTGGTGCTGGATGAGCCAACAGTTGGGGTTGATCCGGTGCTGCGGCGCAAAATATGGCTATATCTCAGGCAGCTCCGAAATGAAGGAACAACCATTTTGGTTACCACCCATGTCATGGATGAGGTTACCCAATGTGATGATGCCGCCTTGCTTCGTAATGGTCATATCATTGCCAGGGATACGGTTAAAAATTTAATCGCCCAGACTTCAGACGGAAACATTGAAGAATTATTTTTTATCGACAATCAGTCAGAAGCGGAGGTCACATCGTGTTAAGCATTGTCAAACGGATCATTGGCCAAATGAAAAACGATCAGCGATCATTGGGGTTGCTTTTATTTGCACCGCTGCTGGTTTTAACGCTGTTATTTTTTATCCTCGGTGATTCCAATTATCTGCCGAAGATTGCTGTCTATGATATGAATGAAAAATTTGTCACTGAGCTTGAGAATCATGCCGCTGTCAGTGAAGAAACAGAAAAACCCGAGGCCGTAGATTATTTGGAGATTAATGGAATCGATGCGCTGATCTGGAGCGATAGCGAGGGAACGCACATTGAATTACTGGAGAAAAATTCCAAGTCCGCCGCTGCCATAAAAGCCATTACGGATACCAATAAAGCCTTACAACCCGCACAAAACGAGCTGATCATGGATTATGTTTATGAAACATCGGGGGATAATCAACTGGATTCGCTTGCCTATGTTTTTCTGGGTGTGATCTCATTTTTCTTTGTCTTTATTCTTTCCGAGATGTCATTTGTTCGGGAGCGTTTCGGACAGACCTTAGAACGGATGCTGATGACCCCGATCAGCCGGATCGATGTCATCGGGGGTTATACCCTGGGGTATGGTTTACTGGCAGCGATTCAAAGTGTGGTGATTATTTTGTACGCCGTTTATGTACTGCAACTTCAGGTGGAAGGATCGGTCGCCTTATGTACGTTGGTGATGATTTTGATGGCGTTTTCGGCGGTTTCCGTTGGCGCGCTGGTATCCATCTTTGCCAACAATGAATTACAATTGGTTCAGTTTATTCCGGTAATCATCATTCCACAGATCTTTTTTTCCGGACTGATCCCGATTGATACCATTCCCTTTGGGCTGGGAAACCTGTGTTATCTAACGCCAATTTATTATGGCTGCACAGCCCTGGAAATGATTATGATTCAGGGCAAGGGATTTTTAGCGATATGGCCCTGGTTAGTTGGATCGGTCATCTTTATTGGGGTGTTATTTTTAGTGAATGTGACCGCATTAAAGAAATACCGTCGGCTCTAAACTTGTGATTGCGTATCAGACCTGAGTTTGATACGTTAGACTGTCAAAAGATAACCCAGTACCGACAATTGTTACATCATGTTGTACGCATCGGAGCGGACACGACATCGTCTGTCCGACTCCGCGGCGAACAACAGATTAACAATTGGTCGGTACGGTAGTTTAGCGCAACCTCGCGTATCAAACCTAAGTTTGATACGCTTTTTTTAAGTGAGAGTTAGATTTAGTTCACAACCATCCTGGTTTTGTGATATTATTCATTTGTAATGTTTTAAAATAGAATATTATATCAGTACAAAATACAGTCAGAAAGAAGAATAATATGTTAAATCAGGAATACATCGATGCACAAACGATTATGAATCAAGCTAAAAAAGATCTGGAAAACATCTTCGACCAGGTAAAACCGCAAACACCAGAAGATCAGGAAGCGCATAACAGCTTATTAAAACTGATTGATCAATTAAAAAGTATGGATGCTTATTACAATCATTTAAAGACAGCTAAAATCGAAGCGTTGTCTTCAAATGAAAAATTATTTATCAATCTCATCAAGAAAAACAAAGAAAACTTAAAATAAGAGCGTCAATAAAAACAGCTTTAGTGCTCCATTTAAAACGACAGTATTTCAGGACAATCGCGGTCGTCACTTACTTGGCACATAAGAGAATTTGGTTGAAGTATTTTTGATCACAAACTATTATGACAGTAGATCTGCAAAAATATAATCATTGATGCGGTCAATCAATTCTCGTGGTTCAAGCATTTGTTCAATGGTCTTCCTGGTTTGGGTCACGTCGTCGGTAATAATGTTGTCAACACCAATTTTAACCATCTTTTCGGTCAATTCCTGAGATTCTACTGTCCAGGCTAAAACTTCTTTCTTCTCTCGATGGATGGTAGCAACGATCTCCGGGGTGATGAAGGATGACTCAATGCTGTAAATATCGACTGGCAGTTTTTGAATGTCCCCAATGGCCAAAGCGGTAATATAAGCCCGTTTCAAATCTGGATTTATGGAGGCGACTTTTTCTAAGGTTGGATAATCCAGGGAGGCAAGGACACACTGGTTAGAAAAATCATTTTGATCGATAATATCAACAGTCGACTCCACCAAACTTGCTTCATGCCCGGTAGGCTTAAGCTCAATGTTTAAACGTATTTTTCCTTTGCAAAGTTTAATCGCTTCATCTAGGGTGGGGATATGTTCATTTTTAAACTGCGGATCAAACCAACTACCGATGTCCAGATCTTCGATATCCACGTAGTTTGATGACCAGATATTCAAATCCTTTCCAGATATGCGCTTAAGATTATTATCGTGAGAGACAACAATTATTCCGTCTTTAGTTTGAGCCACATCAATTTCAGCATAATCAGCGCTTTGATCAATAGCTTTTTGTAAAGCGGCCAGCGTGTTTTCTGGGGCAAGATTAGAACCTCCACGGTGAGCAGTTATTTGTGGACCCGTTAAAAACTGGTCGTTGAAGGCTTCAGAAAAGGTGTTGAAAATTACAATGCTATTTATTGTTGTAAATAAGAAAACCATGATTATACTGATTGTCACAATTGTTTTTCGTTTTACTTTTGCTTTGTATTTATCTTTGACTAGCGATTCAGAATTAACCTTTAAGTGGGTCGATGCTGAATATGTATAGTAAAACTGGGAAACTACCGCCAAATTGATGGATGTGGTGAGCAATTGAAAGATGGTAAACAACCCAGACACCAAAAAACCGAAAGTAGCAATAAAAATGGATAAAGCCAGCGGGTGTTCCAGGATCTGACCTAAGATAAAGAAAGCGATGACTTCAAGAACAAGCACAACAATAACGAGCAATATCACAATCAGGAGATTAAAAAGTATTACAAAGAAAATAGTTTTCCAAAAATGTCCTTTTATTAGAATGCTGCTTTTTTTAATTGCCGGGAAGAAATCACTGTTTTCCAAAGTGAAATAGTGAAATGAAAAAATCCAGATGACTGAGAGCAAAAACAAAAACAACGACAGTACCGTAAAACCGATTGAGTACAATGGACTGGCGGCGATATAACTCATAATAAATTCAGGAATTGATATTTCCGAAATGAAATTAGAAGATAATGAAAACTCAGTTAAAGGAATAATGATAAGAATAAAAATCACGAATGGTAAATTTTTAGCCTTGACTATTTTGAGTGCTCGTTTAGTTCCCTCTATACATAATGGAATCAGTTGAACTTTTCGTCGGAAATGACTTTCATTAAAAAGAATGATTAATGTGGTGAATTCCAGCAGACCAAAAAAAGCGACGAGCAAAGCAAAGCAAATAAAAGTTAGCAGAAAAAGGGGGTTAGTTAAGGCTTGAGTAAAATTTGAACCGCTTAAATATGGAAAACCCAACAGTGTTATGGCTTTATTAAACAAAAAAAATCCACCGGGATAAATGATCATAGTGCCGGCAACGGTATAGATAGCTTCAAAAAAGAGCAGATGCAGAAAATTAAACTGAATAAGCGTGAGTATTTCTTTGGTTCGACTAAAAATACTAGATTCCTTTTTATCCATGATGATCAGTCCTTTCTCGTTAAAAAAGTATTTTGCGGAAAAGTGCAATGAACTTTTCACTGTCGGAATTGATTTTAAACTGGAAGAATCTCAGGCAGATACATGGAGTCATGCTTTTGTGATTGTATCATGATGAAAACCGTATAACAAGAAAAAAAGCAGGGGTCTTCTTGAAAATTTGGCAAGAATAATCAATGGAATCAAAAATTATAAAAAAAAGTGAGGTCAGCATGAAAGTTATTGCAATCATGGGAAGTCCCCACAAAGGGAAGGGTTTTGAGATCGTACAGAAGATCGAAGTTGAACTCTCTCGTTTGGACGAGATCGAAATAGAGATACTATAAAAACTTCATCCCCGGATAATCTGGGGATTTTTTTGGATATTGTTTTTTGTAAACAACTTGATTAATGATAGACGAGCAGGTATAATTAAACCCAGAGTATAAATAACGAAATGAGGGTTTGATATGGGAAGACGAAAAAAAGAACTAGCTGATTTTCACAGAGACAGCATTATAACAATTGCGGAAACACTCTTTAAAAAAAATGGCGTTGACAATACGACAATGAATGACATCGCAAGGGAAGCCGAATATAGTAAGGCAACCTTATACGTGTATTTTAAAAACAAAGAAGAAATTGTCAATTGCATTATATTTAAAAGCATGAAAATGCTTTATGATCGCATTCAAACTGCAACCCAACCGGGGAATGACCTATTTGCAAGATATTATGTAATTTGCAATGAACTTACCGCCTATTGTGATGACTATCCTTTGTATTTTCAAACCGTACTTCAAGAAATTAATGTGGATGTTAATAATGAAGATACGCCAATGGTTTTTCGAGAAATATTTGAATTGGGCGAGCAAATCAATGAACTGATCGGTACATTTTTTGTGGATGGGATTAAGCAGGGTGTTTTTCGTTCAGATATTAAAATCCCGGAGACCGTGTTTATGTTCTGGGCTAGTCTATCGGGGATCATTCTGATGGCCTGGAAAAAACAGCAATACATTGAACAGGCGATGAATACAACAAAAAAAGATTTCTTGAAATACAGCTTTGATACCTTGCTGAATTCGATTCTGAAGGAGAAACAAAATGTTTAAAATAAAAACGATTGTTTTACCACTAATCATTTCGATTCTGATTATCGGAATCTTTTCTGGTGCCTGTTATCTTAGTGATGTAAACAACTATAAAAAAGCGGTTGCCAGCATTACAATTGCCAACATTGATCTATCGCGAATTCCAGATGGTGTTTATGATGGCTCATATGATGTCGGTTATATATCGGCAAAAGCTGAAGTTATTGTTGCTAATGGAGTAATTAAGACCATCAACCTGATTGAGCATCAGAACGAACGAGGTTCTTCCGCTGAGGTGATTACTGACACCATTGTTAAGGAACAAACGATAGATGTGGATGCTGTTACTGGAGCGACTAATTCAAGTAAAGTGATTAAAAAAGCGATTGAGAATGCTCTCCTTCAAAAATAACAAGATGTCTCCTGCAACTAAAGCGCTTTTACTTTTTATTATAAAAAGATCCTTTTTGGGTGATTTTATTATATAATGAATAGAAATGATCGACAACATAGTTATGGTGTTGATGGGTTGCCTCAAATTTGGGAGCGAAAGGTCGTGAAGTTCGATGATAGCGTTGATACTGGATATATTGAGATATGCAGGAATTGTACTTATCATTTTTTCAATTGTCAGATTGATACAATTAAAAAAGATAGAACTTAATGGAGTTGACGTTGAAGCGGTAGTGGTGCACATTAAAGAAAACAAGGTGCGGAATGGACGACAAGTTTACGATGAATACACTCCGATTCTGGAATACACGATTGCCCAAAAGGTCTATCATAAAGCCGCATTGGCTTCCCAAGGTGATAAACGCTACGATATGGGCGATATTGTTCAAATCCGCTGTAAACCGGATGACCCTGAAGAGTTATTAATTCTTGGAGATCGGCGGTATTATTTTAATCCAGTCTTAATTGGTGTCGCTGGGATAATGTTAGAAATCCTGTTTTTTTTATTGATGCAATATTTTTAAAAAGACATCATTACCTTGATCCGTTGAGGTTTGAATAATTAAAAAAAGAACCAACCACCATTACGTTGATGGCGGTTGGTTCCTTTTTTAAGGATTATAATCCGTTAACAATATTTATAGGGCATTCACCTTTTGATACCGCCAGAATGTTTGTCCAGACCGTTTTATGCATTTTTTCAAAAGCCGGTTTGGTGGTACCGCCAATGTGGGGGCTGAAAAGCAGTTTATAACGACAGCTTTCTGGTAGATTAAGGAGTGGATTATCGGTCATAACCGGTTCCGGGTACAGCGTGTCCAGACCAGCCCCGGCAATCAGTCCGGCTGATAATGCGGCGACCAGATCTTCCTGGACAACCAGCTCTCCGCGGGCAGTATTAATAAGTAGGGATGACGGTTTCATCAGTGACAGCAGTTCAGAATTGATTAGGCCGGTTGTTTCCAGGGTGACCGGTAAATGGAGGCTGATGATATCACACTGCTTGCAAAGGTCTTCCAGAGGCAGATAGCTAAGCCCCAATTTGTGCTCAGCCGCACTTTTTCTAGAACGGTTAAAATAACTGAGCCTCGAACCAAATGACTTCAAACGCTTAGCGGTTTCAAAGGCAATAGAACCCATGCCAACCAGCCCCACATGACAGGAGCCAAGCTCTGGAATACCATCTAGAATAAATGAACCTTTGGCCTGAATCTGCCGACCATCGCGAACCATCTGATCACCTTCCAGGAGTCGTCGCTGGAGGCCTAGCATCAGCAGGATGGTTTGCTCTGCTACCGCACTGGAGTTGGCGGCGGTATTGTTACAAACGTAAATTTTTTTTTCTTTAGCAGCAGCGCTATCAATTTTATTATAACCCACACCTTCGGAATGGATAAGTTTGAGATTGGGCATGCTATCAATCAGGTTTTTGCTGACTTCCCGAATGGCATCCGCAAAAATAAAATCAGCATCACCAGCAGCTTGTAGCACTGCCTGATCAGTATTTAGATCCTCGCCAAAAATTAATTCCCAGTCTTTTGGGATACCGGATAAATCTGAAAATTTGTCCACGCGTTTCGTCGAAGTTAGAATCAGAACCTTTGTCACAGGGATACCTCCATTATGTTAATTACTAGTATTATATAATGACGACGAATTAAGCACAACTAAATTTGCATACAGTTTGCAAAGACATCGGTGCTGCTTAATTATTTAGCTGCGCCGATGTCTTTATACCAGATATTCATGGATTCGATTGATCCTGAAATCTGGGTATTATTATTAAGGGTGCCACCATATTGATAATTTGCTCGGGCAAAGGTTCTATTCATTCCATAAGACGATGCTCTGGCAATGGTATAGAGCAGTCGAAATCCTGCGTTAATCATATATTTTTCCATTTCATTAAGGAGATGGAGGGCCAGCTTATGACCCCGATACGCTGGTAATACTGCAAAATCGGTCATCTCAGAATTTAAATTGTCCAAATCAGTTTCGCTGGAAGAGACGGCGACTAGATGATTATTGTGAAATACACCAAAGTAGGTAACGTGATCAGACATGGTTTCGAGAAGATAGTCTGCATCAAAAATAGGAAAGGGATAGCTTTTAAAAACTGTGCCATAAATTTGTGCGAGTGCGGGTATATCTGATGGCCCTAATTCTCTAATTTTGAATTCTTCTGGCAGGGCTTGGGTTGCAGCTTCGGCACGCTTTTTTATTGCATCGTCAAGAATTTGCTTGATTTCCATGTCATTAGTTAGGTTTTCTCTTTTAGGACAAAGGTACTTGCTCAATAATTTACATGTTTCCTGACCCCGGTAAAAGCCGGGTATCGCGGCTTCTTCTTTGTAACCATCGGCTTTAAAAACGGGATCTTGGGATTCTGGAATCTTGGCAACTATTTTTGAGTAATTTTTATCATGTGCCAGTTGGTTCATGTGTGTGATAAGCGAGTCAGCCTCGGCAGCATCACATTTCATTAAGTAAATCCGATTGCTGTTTTTTCCGTGCTGAATCAGACTATGACCATAGGGTTCAATGATGTCAGTCATTATATTGCCTCATCACTTTGATTTCTTTGGTCGCGTTCAAGGTTTTCAGGAACCAGTGTGATGGTTTCTTCATAATCGCAAAGCAATTTGGAAATGCCGATCGGTTTGCGATCACTTTCCTCGTTATTTAGTTTTAATTGGAGCTTGCAATTCGTACAGTTTAAATCACAGGCTGTGTGTTCATAGGTGTCTGGCATCTGATATGTGGTGATGACGCCTTCATAATTTCTTAAGATAACCTTGTTAGTCGACCAGGAAATGAGGTAGTTAGGCATCACCGGGATTTTACCACCGCCACCAGGGGCATCAATAACATAAGTTGGAATGGCGAAGCCACTGGTATGACCTCTTAAACTCTCCATTATTTCAATGCCTTTACCAACATTGGTTCTAAAATGTTCAAGCCCTTCAGATAAATCACATTGATATAAATAGTACGGGCGCACGCGGTTTGCTACTAATTTATGAACCAGTTTTTTCATGATTTGCGGGCAGTCATTGACGTCTTTTAATAACACTGATTGGTTGCCTAAAGGAATTCCCGCACCAGTTAGTTTTTTTAGCGCATTAATTGAGGTTTTGGTAATTTCCCGGGGATGATTGTAGTGAGTGTTGATCCAGAGATTATCATATTTACTGAGGACTTTTATGAGCTTGTCTGTGATCCGATAGGGAAGAACGACCGGTGTTCGTGTGCCAATACGAATTACTTCAACATGGGGAATTGCAGCAACAAGTCCGAGAATATGGTCTAGCTTTTCGTCGGACAAAAGAAATGGATCTCCACCGGAAAGAAGAACGTCCCGTACGGTGGGTGTATTCTTAATATAGTCGATACCCGCGGCAATCATTTCATCAGAAGGAACGGAGTCCACATCGCCAACTTTTCTTTTTCGGGTACAATGACGGCAATACATCGCGCACACATTACTGACGTGAAAAAGGACCCGGTCCGGATATCGATGGGTAATTCCACAGATAGGACTATCCTTGTCCTCATGGAGCGGATCTTCCATATCAATGGATGAGATGATCAATTCGTCAATACTTGGAAAACTCTGTTTGAAAACCGGATCCGTTTCAAAATCATCTTCGTCGATTAATGATAAGTAGTAAGGTGTAATCGCCATTGGAAATTTATCAATGGTTTCATTAATCTCTTTTTTCTTTTCATCAGAAAATTTAATTCCCATAATTTTTTCAAATGTTTCAACTTTTCGAATCGTATTTTTTAGTTGCCAGCGCCAGTCGGTCCATTTATCCATTAAGTAATCGGAAGATTGGCTGGTATTTAGATGTTCCTGTGTTAATTTAATTGCTTCTTGCATGTTTTGTTCCTTTCAGATTATGTATTATTAACTATATTTGGGTGAATGGGGGGGTGTGAAATAGAGGCGCATCTTTTTATCGCTATGAATAAAATATAAAAAAATGCACTCTAACTCTGCGTTTACAGAGTTAGAGTGCATAGGTTTCGCTAAAAATAACTCACCTTACACCATTCATAATACCCAATAAATATCAGGCAGAATAGTATAGTATATGACCATGTTGATCCTATACAAGCCCCAGTTCTATCCAGGATGTTTTTCAATGTAAATTTCATTGGATTAATAATCGGCTTACTTATTTCCACATTTACTTAGACACGTAAATAAGCTCACAAATAGAATTACTCAATACATATACTTCACATAATGTTTGTTTGATAATATGTATCATAATAGCAAAGAAAATCAAGTTTGTCAAACAAAATTGACTTTCTTAAGCTTAACAGGTGGAGGGTTTTATCATTTTATTGTTAGTATTTGGTGCGGTTACGACAAAATTTAGTGCCTTAAACATCTGGAATTTTTATATTTTTCTTGAACCCTTCATATTATGATTCACATCTGTTACAATGAAAAGTAATAGCGATGTTAGCAAGAAAAATTCTGGGAGTTTTGTTTGATAAATCGGAGCAATCGAATCTAGACGGAATCAAATGATCCATTCTCGTTCTAAAAAAAGGAGTGGCGATGACGCGATTATTTTTAATTATTTTTATTCAGTTACTTTATGTTCCCATGTTGACACTACGCACCATTTGTATGGTTAAAAATTTGAAGGTGTTAACTGGCATTTTTGGATTCATGGAAGCACTGATTTATATTTTTGGCTTGGCGATTGTATTATCAGGAGATCAAAGTATTTTGGAGATGGTTGTTTACGCCATCGGTTTTGCAGTGGGCTTAACCTTGGGCATATACATTGAACAAAAATTAGCGATCGGATTCACCAGTATTCAAGTTAATATCGAACAGGAAAACGCCACCTTGATTGAAGTGTTGAGAAAAGAAGGATTTGGTGTTACCGCCTACTATGGTCAAGGAAAATATGGAAAACGCACCAATTTAGATATTCTTACCAAGCGTAAGTGCGAGAAAAGGTTATTGCGGATTATTGATGAATACGAACCGAGAGCATTTATTATGTCTTTTGAACCTAAAATGTTTCGCGGCGGCTATCTAACTGAAATGATGAATATGCGGTTGAAAATGAAGATGCATAAAAAAAGTCGTGAGCAGGAAGAATTAAAAAGTGTGATCGAGAAAACAGTAGAAGAGATAAAAACCGAAACGGAGACGCTTAAAAATGATTGGTTTGAGGATTAGAAAAATACAGTTACAGAAATAAAAAAATAAATGTTTTAGAAAGATTAAGAAAATATAACCGTTTTATCAAAAAAGATAAACACCAATAAAAACAACGATGCGGTCACATCGTTGTTTTTTATTGGGATCGTTTTTAATTTAGATAGATTTGAATTTTATGGCTTTCATCTGGGTATCAAAGTAGAAATCGGCGGCACAAGAAATCATATCTGACCAGTCAAGAAACTTGCTGTTTTGTCGTACCCATGAATCCATTGCGGTAACTGGGATCGACTCAAAATCCTCCTGAGTGACAGCGGAAAATCCAGCGGATTGTAAAAAATCTTCAAGGCAGGAAAAAACAGTGTTTTTTTTTAGAAATGCAGGGGTTAAGTAGTTTTTAATCAAATTAAGATCGTCTTGAATACGGATCACCGAATCGTCTGCTGTAGGTAAATCTAAATGGCTAGATGGCCCTTTCATTAGCTACCTCCTTAAAATTTGGTATGATTAATGATATACTCATTTTATAGTGTTTAATGGGGTGTGACAAGAAAAATATAATTTTTTTGATAGCGTATACCATATTTATGTTTATGCAACAAACCATTAACCGATAATGTCTTATTGAAGATGAAATATTACCCTTTAAAAGGTAGTGGTTTAGTCGATAGTTTAATAGGGATAAATTCATGTAAATATTATGAGTCAGTATTATAAAACTAGTTTTGTAATGGACTTAGCATTACAGTGTGACCAGCAAAACGTGCCTTTTAAAACTGATGAGTGAAATGGTTTGCTTTTTTAAGTTGGTGGCACTCAACGATGCGAGGTGTACTGTTTATTTATGTAGCCTTATTTTAGAAGTTATGATTTTAATGCTTTTAATGCTTTTAATGCTTTTATTAAGCGAGCAATGAGCAATAGCGATAAACGAAAATTTCCGGAAGAAAACAGCTAGTTTAAACGATCCGTTAGGAAAGGATTATCACGGTATTTTGTAAATTTTAAGGAGAACCAATATGGAGAAAACTCGAACTACACAAAAAAAACAAATGAATCTACTAACCCGGATACTTATTTACATCGGTATTCCGATTGTAATTATTTATGGTGTTTCATCATTCATCACCTTATACAATGTGAATACATCGATTACCGATCTAACTGAGAAACAGCTAGAAGCAGAATCTGACGCGGCCGCCAGTGAAATAGCAGGAGTGTTTAACAAATATCTCGAAATCACAAGACAAATGGCTGTTAACAGCCAATTTGAAGATGTGACAGATGAGATTACGCCAGGCATGGATGCAATGACAGCTCAGGGATTTGCAAAATCAGAAAAGTCGCTTTTCGGTATCAAGTCATCTGATCCAAATATTCTTGATGCCTGGGTAGGTGAACGCGATACGAATCAGCTACTTTTGTCAAAGGGCGTTCATTCTAGTCCCGATTGGATCATGGTTGAACGGCCGTGGTATATTCAAATGATGGACGTTGGTGGGACAACGATGACGTCGCCCTACGTGGATGCATTGACCGGAAAAATGGTGGTAACGGCAGTTTCACCAATTTATCGAACGGGTACAAAGGATGTCATTAGTGCCGCCGGGTTGGATTTCACTCTGGATAGTGTTTCAGCAATGATGAGTGAATATAAACTGGGTGAGACGGGATTTTTTATTCTGGCCAGCGCTGACGGACAGATGATCTATCATACCAACCAGGAGTATATCAATACCCATATCAATGATTCGGATATGTCGGATAACATTAAAGAAGCCGTTTTGAATCAAAACACTGGGGCCATCGAATATACCAGTGGTGGCTCACACAATCACGGCTATGTTGCGATGGTTGGCAATACTGGTTGGACGATAATTACTGGCCTGCCTGATAAAGAGTTTAACAGTGCCTATAATTTAATTCAGTTCATTACTTTTATCATTATGCTGATCGTTATTGCCGGGATGGTGTTACTCACCGTCTTTACATCCAGAAAAATCGCAAAACCAATCAATATGTTGGCGGGGATCGCCAAAAAGTTGGCGGTCGGCAATGTGGACGTGAATATCGATGGCATCGCAGCCATCAGCAGTGAAACGACAGAACTGACAGCGGCATTTAGTGAGATGGCGAAGAATACCAGGGAGCAGGCAATGGCTGCACAACGGATCGCAACAGGAGATTTGACAATGGACGTTATCCCAAGATCCGATCAAGACGTATTGGGAATCAGCATGGCTGATATGATCAAGTCGTTGCGGGAACTGATTCAGGAAACTGAAATGTTGACCGAAGCCGCAGTAGCAGGCAAGTTATCTGTTCGTGGGAATACTGAAACGTTAAACGGAGGTTACCGGGATATCATCGAAGGTGTTAACGCAACATTGGACGCTGTAATTGGACCACTGAACATGGCATCGGGTTATATCGATAGAATTGGAAAAGGAGAAATCCCCGAAAAGATAAACTCAGAAGCCAAGGGTGATTTTGCCGATTTGATAAACAGCATTAATTCTTGTATTGATGGCTTAGGGGCTTTGATAGAAGGCAGGGAAGTTTTGGCTTTGATGAGCAAGAATGATCTAACCCAACGAATCGATGCGAATTACTCCGGAATTTATGGGGAAATTGCCCAATCCATCAATACGATTCAAGATTCTTTAATGATCGTGGTCAAAGCGGTGGATGATATCTCAAATGGAGATATGAAAATGCTGGATGGATTAAAGGCAACGGGACCACTTAGCGAAAATGATCGCTTAATACCGGGTTTTATCAAGCTGATGGAAAACATCATCATGTTACTTGAAGAATCGGACAGTATGGCTAAAGCCGCCGTGGCCGGGGATCTCGATAATCGGGCTCATGCATCCCGATTCCCGGGAGATTATGCCAAAGTAATCAACGGTTTTAATAACACTCTGGATGCCCTAACCGAACCGATGCAGGAAGCCTCCCAGGTGCTAAATGAGTTGGCTCAGGGTAATCTGAGTACGGCGATGACTGGCGATTACTTGGGACAAAACGGTCAGATCAAAGAGGACATGAATAAAACCATTACATTCCTGAAACAATATGTCCAGGAAATTTCAGAAAAACTGGAAAAGGTCAGCAATGGTGATTTTAACCAGGAAATTACCGCCAACTATCTGGGTGATTTTGTTAATATTAAATATGCCATTAATGATATTACCGCCCATCTTAGTGAAATCTTGACCGAGATTGGGAACTCGGCCAATCAGGTGGAAGCAGGCTCCCGCCAAATATCCGATGGTGGCCAGGCGCTGGCCCAGGGAACAACCGAGCAAGCCAGTGCAATCCAGCAATTGTCGGCTTCCATTGAGGAAGTGGCGGAAGAAACTAAGAAAAACGCCCAAAATGCCAATGCCGCTAATGAACGAACCCTTGAGGTTCGGACGACGGCCGAAGCAGGCAACAAACAGATGGGGGATATGGTTAACGCCATGGAAGAAATCAATGAATCCTCCAATAGTATTTCCAAGATTATTAAAGTCATTGATGACATTGCCTTCCAAACCAATATTCTGGCTCTGAATGCCGCGGTCGAAGCCGCCCGGGCTGGTCAACATGGGAAAGGTTTTGCTGTGGTCGCCGAAGAGGTTCGATCATTAGCGGCGCGGAGTGCCGAAGCCGCCCGGGAAACAACCGGTCTGATTGAAGGCTCCATTGATAAGGTAGAAACGGGTACAAAAATTGCCAATGATACCGCCGACAGTTTAGAAGGGATCTTAAAATCAGTGGCCAAAGTAACCGATCTGGTCAGCAACATCGCTGTCGCATCGAATGATCAGGCCACCAGCATTGCCCAGATCACCCAGGGGATTGAACAGGTTTCCCAAGTGGTACAGACTAATTCGGCAACGGCCGAAGAGAGTGCTGCCGCCAGCGAAGAGCTTTCTGGTCAGGCTGAACTGCTAAAGAATATGGTTTCTGAATTCAAGTTAAAGAGTAAAACAAGTAATGAAGCAAGCACGAGAAAAGATGCTTCTGCAAATCCTCAAATAAGAGAAGAACAGGTCGCGCATCAACCAGCAGAACCACAAATTCAACTTGATGATATAGACAAATACTAAAAAGATCGGTGCTAATGACATTGATGCATCTTAAGCTTATTCTGAAAAATAGCTTATCCTAGAAAAAAGCCTTCCAGTGATGTTTGTAGACGTCATCTGAAAGGCTTTTTCTTTAAAAGTAAGTTACTTAGTTTGTGTGAACAACTTCACCCAGGCTGGTAAAGGTGTCGGCTTTTGTAATGGTTGTGGCGGTCATGGTGTAGTGACCGGCGTTGTCATAAGCATAAACATGGACATTGTAGTCACCAAGCTCGGTATTGTGATCACTGTATGGAATAAAACAACTGGCCACATTGTCAGAAACGCTTCCTTCATGCCAGATTAAATCATCCTGCCCACCGTTTTCGGTCCAGACGGGAAAGTAAACCTGGCTGATCCCGCTTAAGTCATCAGAAACCAGAGCGGTGACTTTGATTCCTTCGCTTTGATAGTCAGTAACCAGTACATCTGATAAAGACGGTGGTGTTATGTCCGATGTGGCATCAATGTAGTCGCCGATGTAGATATAACCTTGAAAACCGCCCACCGAGGTAGCATCCTCAGCACCAATGGTATAGGTGTAATTCTGGAAGTATACGCCACTATAGGTGGATTCGGATAGGGTAACCGTATCGCCGTTGATCGCTTCAACAATTGCCACGTGTCCATCTGAACTGCCACCCCAACAGATCACGGCGCCCAGTTTGGGGGTGGATCCGGAGGGGTAATAACCATTGCTTTGATTATCGGCCCACCATGAATTCGCATTACCCATATGTAAATTTGGGGCGGTTCCTAAAATTTCATACGCCCGGCCAAAAGCGTAGGCGGTACAATTCGGCATACCGTAGCCACCCTGGGCATAAGGATTGTTGGCAAAGAAATAAGGATTATCAGCACTCGGTGCTGTTGTTCGCGCTACGAACAAGCTGGGCAGGGGAGCGGTGTTTTTCGCCGTCTCAACTGCCTGGGTGATTTGGGTTAAATCCACTGCGGCTTCTTTTGCCATAACAGTGCCTGGCGCTATACCCAGGCATAAAACAAAGGCAAGACTTACGCATGCGCTTTTTATTAAGTTTTTCTTCATTTGACCTCCAATGTCAAAACATGATGGTGTCACTATTTTTGTTGTGACTTAAATGCATCATTGATTGTTGCAATTTATTTACAAATTGGCAATGCGTATAATACATTATACATGGATATTTTGCAAGGCCATCGTTAAATACGTTTAAGAAAACGCAGTTATAAGGTTTAATAAGAGAGTTAGATAGTATGATGAAACGGCTTTAGAATGGTAAATATTTACGACACTGAAGAAAGGGAGTTATAACGATATCGGAATCATTTGTAAAAATGATTAATTTAGCTTTAAGTTAAAATGAAATGACTTGTCAAAAAGTAAAGAGTGGAGCTTTACATGAGACATGGAGACGTTTACTTTTTTAACTAAATGACATCCGCTTTCAAATAAATCCGCTAAAAAATTTAATTATTCAGGAATGTTGCCTGTCAGTGGACCAATGAAGGGCTTTTGACAGATTTAAAATTGCAAATTAAACATTTGACAGGATAATGTTTGAAGATCTCGCAAAGTATTGGTTAAATGTTTAAAAGGTTGATTCTTTCCGTATTGAATTGGTGATAAGGTCTTCCCGCAGGATTAAATAAAGTGTATAATAGTTAAGTTATGAATGAAGCCACACAGGATCATTCATAGCGTGTAAATATTTGTTAAACAGAAAGGAAATGAATGGAAAAATTAACATCACCAAGAGTCATTGAAGCATTGTTAAAAAAATACGATCTCCACTTCAATAAACGTTTTGGACAGAATTTTTTAATTGATGAAAATATTGTTCAAAAAATTGTAAAAGCTGGAGATGTAAATGAAAGGGATCTGGTGTTGGAAATTGGTCCGGGGATTGGAACCATGACCCAGGCGCTTAGTGAACATGCGGGCAAGGTTATCACAGTTGAAATTGATAAAAAACTGATACCGGTACTCCGGGAGACATTAAAAGCGTGTGACAATGTCGAAATCGTTCAAGGCGATATTTTAAAAACCAACGTAAAAGAGATATTGGGAGAAGATCTTGCTACCATGCCTCTTAAGATCGTGGCAAATTTACCCTATTATATTACCACTCCCATTATTATGGGTTTTCTGGAATCGGACCTGCCTATAGAGAGCATGACCTTCTTGATTCAAAAAGAGGTGGGTGAGCGTTTGTGTGGGGTTCCCAGCACCAAAGCTTATGGATCTTTGAGCATTGTAGCACAGTTTTATGCCGATATTTCCATAGATTTTGATGTACCTTCCCAAGTGTTTATCCCTAAGCCCAAGGTTGATTCCATTGTTGTAACCCTGAAAAAACTGACGGTTCCCAGAATTGAACTGGAAAACAAGGAATTGTTTTTATCAATTGTCAAAGCCAGTTTTTTGAATCGGCGAAAAACTTTAATTAATGGGCTGACCATGAATACCCCATTTGAAAAAGACGTTTTGCTTGAAGTTCTGGAGGTCTGTAATATAGCACCGGGGATCCGGGGAGAAACCCTTACCGGATCAGATTTTGGCCGAATCGCTAATGAACTGAACAAACGGGTTGACAAATCGGTTTAACCTATAAAAAAGCAAGAATAATGTTTGTAAGGAGAAAAAAATGATTGAATTAAAGGATGTTACCCTTAAATATTCAAGCTCTAGAGGCATTTTCAACTTGAATTTTAAAGTTGAAAAAGGTGAGGCGTTTGGATATGTTGGGCCTGACGACGCCGGAAAAACAACCACCATACGGATGCTCATGGGGTTGATCCGGGCGGGACGGGGCAGTGCCACCATCGATGGACTAAACTGCTTTTTTCGAGCTTCAGCGATTCAAAAAAATTTGGGATATGTGCCCGAAGATGTGGTTCTTTTCGAAAACATGCGGGTGAAAGAGTACCTCAATTTTATCTCCCAGATGCGTGGGATGTTTGGACAAAAAGATAACAGACACAGAGATTCACTGATTGAACGATTCGAGGTCGAAACGCGCGGGAAAATTGAAAACATGTCAATGGGCATGAAAAAAAGACTGTCCATTGTCACAGGTCTGATGCATGATCCTCAAACGTTAATTTTGGATGAACCGACCATCAACTTAACCCCGCTGATGCAGTCGCGATTTTTAGACCTTGTGCTGGAAGAAAAACGCCGTGGGAAAACAGTGCTACTTTCGACCCATCGATTTGAAGAAGTGGAACGAACCTGTGACCGGGTGGGGGTTCTCAAGGAAGGTCATCTGGTCGAAGACCGCGATATTGTCAGTCTGCGAGCCGACGAAACCAAGGCCTATCTGGTTAAATTTGCAGCTCCGCCAAATCTTGAGCAGATTAAGAAATACGGTTTCGGCTATCAGCAGTTTTCGCAAAGTGACTACGAAATATTTTCTCCTGGTGATCGGATTGACGTCTTGATGAAGGTTTTGTCTCATGAAAAGGTATTAGTATTTAATTCTAAAAACCAGTCCCTGGAAGAAATTTTCCAGCAACATTACCAGAAGGAAGTCCATCATGAAGCAATCAAAAAAGAAGTGCGGAACAAAGAAGAAAAACCGGAACAGAAGCGTAAATTGATTAAGGAAAAAGTGGCGAAAGGCAAAGCTCGGCCTGATCAGGAAGAAAAAGTCAGAGAGGGGAAAAAAGTATGAGTATTCCATTGTTTCTAAAAAATATCAAGAACAACACCCTGCTACTGCTGGTTTTTATTGCTCTGATGTCCATTTATCTGGCTGTTATTATCTATATCTATGATCCCAATGGGATAGGGGCAATGGTGGATATGATGTCCATCTTACCGACGACTCTGGTTAATGCCATGGGCTTTGGTACTATTGACAGTGGTCTGACCGGATTTATTGCCAGTTTGTTCTATGGCTTTCTGATTTATCTATTTCCCATGGTTTATTGCATTATTCTGGCCAATCGGTTGGTGGCAAAATGGGTTTATGAGGGTTCCTTTACCAGTTTATTGTGTACCCCAAACAGTCGGATTAAAATCATTGTGACTCAGGGAATTTATCTGCTGTCATCCATTGCGGTTTTATTTGTAGTGCTTTTTCTAGTCGGCTATGGCATGAGTGAAAAGTTTTTTCCAGGAATGCTGGAAGTGCGAGTCTTTCTGAAACTGAATGTCGGGGCCTGTTTAATGACGATGACGATTGGCATGTTTTGTTTTTTCTTTTCCTGTTTGTTCAATAGCACCAAGCTATCATTGTTCTTTGGTGCTCTGATTCCGGTTGGATTCTTTATCCTAAATACACTTAGCAAATTGTCCGAGCGAACTGCCTTTTTAGGAAAATTCTCCCTGTACAATGCTTTTGATGGCCTTGCCATCGTCAATGGACAGGCGAATATCAGCCTGATTATCGGTGGATTCAGCATTTTTATTGTGGTATTATTTGTGGCTGCAATAAGTGTTTTTAGCCTGAAACGTTTGCCGGCTTAAATGATTAATAATCGTTTGACTGTTTTGGAAGCAAACAATATTTAATATTATGCGCCATAAAAAGCCAGCATCGCCTCGAGTCTGACCCGGGTGATGCTAGCTTAATATATTAATTTATTCGATGGTGTTTCGCAAGATGCCGATTCGTTCAATTTCTGCTTCAATCAGATCTCCATGTTTAAGAAATTGTGGCGGATTAAGGGCAAAGCCGACACCGGCAGGGGTTCCGGTAAGAATGATATCGCCCGGAAGCAGGGTCATACCCTGGGACAGGTCACTGATAATGGCGGGGATATCAAAAATCATCTGACCCGTATTGGAGTGCTGTCGTATCTCACCGTTGACCCGGCAGGTGATGTCAAGATCGAAGGGGATTTTTAAATCATTTTTATGTAGGATTCTGGGGCCCAGGGGACAAAAAGTATCCAGCGATTTGCCCTTATACCATTGGGAGTGCTTTTTTTGAAGGTCCCGGGCGGTGATGTCATTGGCGATGGTATAGCCGAAAATATAATCCTCAGCTTCTTCTTTTAAAATATCGCAGCCTTTTCTACCAATGACAATGGCCAGTTCCACCTCGTAGTCGATCTGTTTGGTCGCCTTAGCATGGGATAAAATCACGGTATCCGGACCAGTAACCGCGGTCGGCAGTTTTGAAAAATAGATCGGATTTTCCGGCACGTCGCCTAAGGAGGGGATGTTCTTAATTTCTTTAGCGTGATCAGCATAGTTTTTGCCAAGACAAAAAATATTTCTTGGTGGTTTGGGAATCGGCGCCAGCAGTTTTACCAGACCCAGATTAATCCCCAGATTCTGATGCTCAGTCATGACTTTCTCCATATCAGTCAGTAGTTCGTCGGTAGCCATGGGAATAAACTCGATTAAAAGCTCCGGAAATTTAAGACCCATTAGCTTACCAATGGTTGTAATTGGTAAGACCTTTGTTTCATCGGCGGTTAGAACGCCGCCTTCACTAAAAGCGTTATATTGATACGTTACGAAATACATTTAAAACGCCTCCTTTTTTCTTCTCATCATACCATTATCCGCTCCCAAATTCCAGTTAAATCCTTACGCTTGCGCCTATTGAACCAGAAGTCGAAATATTATCTTAAGTTAACGGTTTCTTTTAATCAAAGCCCATTGACAATTCTGCCTAATTAAATTATGATTACTGTAATTAAGTATGCAGGCTTTGTAAAGCGAGGCATAATGGTGCAAAAGAAACGATACATTTAATGGGGGAAAATGCCTGTTTGAAAGTATGCCGCTATTTTTATAAAGCGGCTTGTTTTTTGCCCATAATTGTGTTTATTATAGGAGGAACAATATGTTAAAAGGAAGACATTTAATCGAGCCTGGAGACTTTCAACTAAACGAAATTGAATCGATTATGCAGCTGGCTGATAATATTATTGCAGACCCTGAGGGTTATTCTTTGGTTTGCAAAGGTAAATTATTAGCCAGCCTTTTTTATGAGCCTTCCACCCGGACACGATTCAGTTTTGAAGCGGCGATGCTTCGTCTAGGCGGGGAAATCATCGGGTTTGATGATCCAAATAATTCGTCGGTGTCCAAGGGAGAAAGTCTGGGGGACACCATCAGGACGATCGAGTGCTATTCCGATATCGCTGTGATTCGGCATCCCCGGGAAGGAACGGCTCGGCTGGTCTCTAAATTTGCCAACGAAATGCCGATTATCAATGCTGGCGATGGCGGCCATGAACATCCTACCCAGACCTTAACCGATCTACTGACGATCAGGAAATTCAAAGGCGGCTGCGACAACCATGTGGTAGGGGTTTGTGGCGATTTGCTTTTTGGCCGTACCATTCATTCTCTGGTTAAAATGCTGAATCGTTATAAGGGTGTTCGGTTTGTTTTTATTTCTCCGACAGAATTGAAAATGCCGACTCATATCTTAAATCAGCTGGATTCAAAAACCTATAATGAAACGACCAGTTTGGATGAGGTTATCGGCGAACTGGATATTCTCTACATGTCCCGGGTTCAGCGGGAACGGTTTGTCAGCGAAGAAGAATACCTGCGGTTAAAAAACTATTATATTCTGGATAAGAAGAAAATGAAGGGCGCCAAACAGGATATGATAGTTATGCATCCGTTGCCCCGAGTTAATGAAATTGCTACCGAAGTTGACGAAGATCCCCGGGCTGTTTATTTTACTCAGGCTAAATACGGAATGTATGTGCGTATGGCACTCATTACCAAGCTTTTGGGAGTGGAGGATAGAAAATGATCAATGTATCGAAACTAAAAAAGGGCATCATCATCGACCATATCGAGGCAGGTCACGGATTTGAGATATACAAGGAGCTCCATCTCAATGACATTGATGATGTGGTGGTGCTGCTAAAAAACATTCCCAGCAAGAAAATGAAGCAAAAGGACTTAATTAAAATCGAAACCGACATGCAGATTGATATGACTGTTTTGGGTCTGATTGATCCGAATGTCACGATTAACTTTGTCAAGAATGGTGAATTGTACAAAAAAATAAGTTTGACCCTTCCAAAGGTTGTCAACGGCATTATGACCTGCAAAAATCCCCGTTGCATCACCCAATATGAGGATGTGCAGGATATTAAATTTTTTCTGGTGAACGAAGAGAAAAGACAATACCGCTGTGAATACTGCGACGCCTACACCACTTTTATTGAAGAAGAATAACAAAAGGAGGAAACATGAAAACCTTAATCAAGAACGTTGAAATGGTTGATGCTAACGGAAGACGGTTTGGCAAGGTATTGATTGAAGACGGAAAAATAAAAAAAGTGTATAAAGAAAAAGGGACTGTTAAAACAGCATATGACAAGGAAATCGACGGCCGGGGCTATCAGCTGATGCCGGGATTTATTGATATGCACTGTCATTTGCGAGACCCTGGCTATGAATATAAAGAAACCATGGAAACCGGTATGCAGGCGGCACTAAAAGGTGGGTATACGACACTGGTGGCGATGGCTAATACAAAGCCCATTATTGATGAAGCAGAAGCTCTGAAAACCAATCTGGATAAAGCCGAGGCACTAAACCTATGTAACCTGATCCAGGTGGCGGCCCTGACAAAGGGCTTTAATGATGCCGATTTAGTTGATTTAGAAGTACTGCGGCAATTGACGCCAGTATTTTCCAACGACGGAGTTTCGATTCTGAATTCGGACATCATGGTGGCAGGGCTGAAGGCTTCAAGTGAACAGGATTTTATTTTATTAACCCATTGTCAGCCGGAAACTGAACTGGTAAGTCGGGATGTCAAGTTGCTCGAAGAAATTGGCGGACATCTTCATGTTTGTCATATCAGTAAGAAAGTTACTTTGGATCTGATTGTAGAAGCTAAGGAAAAAGGTCTGGATGTCACCTGCGAGGTCACCCCCCATCATATCTTTGCTTCGGCCATGGACTATAAGGTCAATCCGCCGTTTCGGACTTATCCTGATCGTCGTGCGTTAATTGAGGGGATAAAAGATGGCAGCATTGACATGTGTGGCACTGATCATGCCCCCCACTCGGAAGAGGATAAGCTAAAAGGGGCTCCGGGAATCAACAATTTCGAAATGGCTTTTGCGATGTATTTCACGGTCTTTGATCAGAACGGTATCGGTTTGGAGAAACTCAGTGAGATGCTCAGCGACGCCCCGGCCAAACGCTTAGGTCTTAAAACGGGGCTCATCAAAGAACGGTATCCAGCGGATCTGGTTCTGGTGGATTTAAACTGGGAAGGGAAATTAAACCCCAAAGAATTTGTCTCAAAAAGTAAAAATAATCCCTTTGGTGGTGAGACCCTAAAAGGAAAAGTAATGATGACCATGGTGAAGGGAGAAATTAAATATGATGATAATGGACAGGCTCTATCATGAAGCTGTAAAAAAAGGACCGATCTGTGTGGGTCTGGACTCAACCTTAAAATTCTTACCCAAATATCTACTTAGTAAAGACTGCTCCGATGGTGAGAAAATAACCGAATTCAATAAAAAAATAATCGATGCGACTGCAGATCTGGCAGCCTGCTACAAGGTACAGATTGCCTGTTACGAGTCACTGGGACTAGACGGTATGAAGGCCTATAGCGAAACGGTTAAATATGCCCGGAGCAAAGGTATTGTCGTTATTGGTGATGTGAAACGAGGCGATATTTCGTCCACCGGCGATCAGTATGCCAAAGGTCATTTCACTGGTGATTTTGAGGTAGACATCATGACCGTTAACGCCTATATGGGCGTTGACGCGGTATCACCTTATTACAAGTATATTAAAGAAAACAACAAGGGGCTTTTTATCCTCCAACGAACATCCAACCCGTCAGCGGTGGATCTTCAGAACCTGACGGTGGGTGATGATACCATCTACGAAATCATGGGAGACAAAATCGAAGCCTGGGGAAGCGCCTTCCGCGGAGAAAATGGCTTTTCAGCCATTGGTTCAGTAGTAGGACTGACCCGTCCGGAAGAATTCGAAGCGATTCGGGCCCGTTGTCCCCATACCTTCTTTTTAGTGCCGGGCTACGGCGCCCAGGGCGGAACCGGTGAGGACATTGCCAAGATCCTAAAAGCATCCCGTTGTGCGGTCGTAAACTCATCGCGGGGATTGATTACCGCTCATCAAAAGGCTGGCTGTGAAGATGAGGGCTTTGCAGAACAGATTAGAAATGCAACCCTGGCAATGCAGGAGGATATTCTTAAATGGCTTTAATCCGAAGTAATACGCTTGTGTCACCGGGAATTTATAAAATGACGGTTGCCTTTACCGGAGCAGTAAAACCAGGGCAATTCTTTATGCTGCGAGCCTGGGACAAGGACCCGCTACTATCCCGACCGATCAGCGTTCACGATTACGAACCCGGTCTGCTTACCTTTTTGTATCAGGTGGTGGGAAAAGGAACCGAAATCTTAGCCCGGCTTCAGACCGATGACGATGTGACCATTCAGGGTCCTTATGGCAATGGTTTTCCCGAAATAACCGGCGACTTGTGTGTGGTTGGCGGCGGTATCGGGACAGCACCCCTATATTATCTGGTACGCCATTACCGTAATCAAAACCCCCTTGGTAAATGTCGGGTTTATCTGGGCTTTCGGGATATCGCTTACGGGGTTGACGCCTTTGAAGTGCTGGCAGATGAAATGATTCTTGATGTTGGGGGGATTATCACCCACAAACTTGCGGTTTTACCCGGCGAAACCGTGGTGACCTGCGGCCCGGAAATTATGATGGAAGCGGTAGCTAAAGCCGTGCCAAAAGAGAATCGCGTGTATGTTTCGCTAGAAGCCCATATGGCCTGCGGGATCGGTGCTTGTCTGGGGTGCAGCTGTGAAACCCGATCTGGCAATAAAAAGGTCTGTAAGGACGGCCCTGTGTTTGTCCGCGAGGAGGTCTTTTATGTCTAAATGTCTGGAAACAAAATTTAGTGACATCCGCTTTAAAAATCCGGTGATCCCAGCTTCCGGAACCTTCGGTTTTGGCCGGGAGTATGAAGCCTTTTATGATCTGGCTAAGCTTGGCGGCCTCTGCTCTAAAGGGTTGACCTTAGAACCCAAATCCGGTAACTCGGGCATGCGACTCTGGGAAACCCCGGCCGGACTGATGAATAGTATTGGTCTGGAAAACCCCGGAATTGACGCCTTTATTGAAAATGAATGGCCCCACCTTAAAGAAATCGATACTGTTACCATTGTCAATGTTGGCGGAAAAGATGAAGAATCTTATCTAACTGCTATTGAGAAACTCAATGCCATTGATGTCCAGCTGATTGAACTGAATATTTCATGCCCCAATGTGAAAGCTGGGGGTATGGCTTATGGCATTAAGGCTCAAACCGCTGGTGACATTACCAGAAAGGTGGTGGAACTTTCCCACCATCCGATTATGGTCAAATTATCGCCCAATGGCGAAGCGGTGGCTGACATTGCCCGGGCTTGTGAGGATGCCGGTGCCCAAGGGATTTCACTGATTAATACGCTACAGGGAATGGCCATTGATTACAAGAAAAAAGCCGTTGTTTTTGATAATCTTTATGCCGGCCTGTCCGGTCCGGCGGTGAAACCCATTGCCCTGCGGATGACCCATCAGGTCTGTCGGGCGGTGAAAGTTCCGGTGATGGCTATGGGTGGCATCAGCGATTGGAAAGACGCTCTGGAATTTATTATGGCCGGGGCAACCTGTGTTCAAATCGGCACCATCAATTTTAATAACCCGATGGCACCGATTGAGATCATTGAAGGGTTAGAAGCCTATTGTGTTAGCGAAGGCCTTGTCAATATCGACGCAGTCCGGGGAATCGTTTAATATAAAATACAGAAATGAGGAATAAGATGAGTCAAGAAATATTAGAAATACTTAAAGAAACCGATGCCTTTTTAGAAGGACATTTTTTACTGTCATCAGGGAAACACAGCGATCAGTATGTTCAATGTGCCAAGGTGTTGCGCTTCCCGGATGCCGCCGCCAAGGTCTTAGCGCCGGTTGTCGAGCAGTTAAAGGCACTCGAAATTGATAAGGTTGTGGGCCCGGCCATGGGCGGTGTCATTGTGTCCTACGAAATTGGCCGACAGTTGGGCAAAGAATCCATTTTTACCGAACGTAAAGATGGGCTGATGGAGTTACGACGCGGCTTTGAATTAAAACCCGGCGAACGGGTTATTATCACCGAAGACGTCGTCACCACCGGAAAATCCACCATTGAAACGAAAAAAGTGCTTGAAGAACTGGGAGCGGTCGTCCTCGGTGTCGCCTGCATCGCCGACCGTCGTGCCGCCGGTGTCGAAATCAACATGCCCATTTACTCAGCCATTAAACTGGAAATCACCGCCTGGGACCCGGATGACTGTCCCGTTTGTAAGGCTGGTAAAGTCGCACTAGTTAAGCCCGGTTCCAGAGGGAATGTCTAAAAATAAAAAACAGGAGGAAAACAAGATGAAAAACAAAAAGATTATCGCGCTGATTAGTAATGATTTTGAAGATCTTGAATTGTGGTACCCCGTGCTTCGCTTACGGGAAGAAGGGGTTACCGTTGATGTTGTTGGGGAGGAAGCCGGCAAAAAGTACATCGGTAAATACGGTGTGCCGTGTGTGTCCGACTTGGCTTATACTGACATCAATCCTGACGATTATGACGGAATTCTGGTTCCCGGCGGCTGGGCACCGGATGCGATCCGCCGTTTCCCGGTGGTTTTAGAGATGATCCGCAACCTGGATAGCCGCAAACGGGTCATTGGTGAAATCTGTCATGCCGGATGGGTGCTGATTTCTGCTGGCATCCTCAAAGGTAAAAATGTTACCAGTACCCCTGGCATCAAAGATGACATGACCAATGCCGGTGCAATCTGGCATGATACGCCTTCGATTATCGACGGTCACATCGTCTCAAGCCGTCGGCCTCCGGATCTGCCAGAATATATGATTGATTATATTAAGGTCCTGAAAGCTCAGGATTGATCAGACCTGTTAAATTAAAGATACCGACATTTGTCCTTCGATAGCCAATATGCATCGTAGCGGACTGATGTCGGTATTTTTGTATTAAAAAAAAGCTGACCATAATTAAGCATTGGCTGTGGTCAGCTTTTACATCTGGCTGTTCGTGGCAAAAAAATCTTCCATGGGCAGTCATTTCAAACGTTAATTAATTTTTTTTATAACATGTAATTGCGCTTGAACGATATTTAAGAGATTGATATGATAATTAGATTGGGACAGGTTATTTATTGCTCCACAAAATCGACAATAATTTCGATCAGTTCCATGGCCAGTTTATTGAAATGATCCCCGGTGAGGTCATCGGTGCCTGAATAAATTAAGACAAAAGACTTGGCGTTAAGACCTACGCCAATTTTGATTCGCGGTTTATCTTTAAAGGCGATTGGAATATTGTCATTTCTCAGGGTGATGTACATTTTTTGCTTGTCGGCAAAAAGTTTCACGAGCGTTCGGCCGTCCTCGGCTTTAATACTATAAGATCCGTTAAAGGTAATGACCTTGCTGGTAGTGAGTCGATCGCCAAGAGAGACTAAAAATTCCTCCAAATTCAGCTTTAAATCCGGGTGCCATTGGTCCAGAACAATGGTCCGGATGGTCGGGTCGTTATTGCTGGAGCCGGTTTCTGCGGGCAGATGCAAAACGTTCTCTTTTGCCGTAGAATAATATCCCTTTCGGGCGTTAATAAGGTTTTGTTCTTCTAGCATGGCAAAGGAAATCAATCCAAAAAATTGCTTTTCGGCTCGCCAGCCACTGACACCAATGGGAGGGAGGAAGTTGGCGTTTTTAAAGGGCTGGATGTCGACGGGATCATTGGTTAGGGCGACAAATAAAAAATCCGGATTGTATCCGAATTTGTCAATACAAAGTTTGATCATGACAGGTTTTTTCAGAACCTTTGGCAGATCATGATAGAGCTTGTAGGCTTCATCCACATCTTCAATAAAACCGCCATCCTTCTGATGGTGATAAGCCTTGGCCAGACGATACATCAAAGCCAGACGAATATTGAGTTTATCGCCGATATCTTTGTACTTATTGGGAAAAAGTTTTATGTTCAGTTTCTCCGACGCATCATCATAGGCGGAAATTTTTGATTCGACAAAAATTACATGTCGCTGGAGGCTCTTTTCTTCGGCAATGATGATCAGATTAGGTTTGCCAAACTGCCCCAGTGACGGCTCAATGATAAAGCTTATTTTGACAATGTCCGGCAGCCATTCAGGCTTGAAGTCATCAGTGAATTTAATTGTCTTTAAAAATTTTAATTGTTTCTCGAAATCGGTTTCCATATCAAGTATGATGCTGTTCACAACACCTTGGTTACCGTAGAAAGTGGTTGTCATAAAGAATCCTCCATTTGTAGTGACTTTAGTATACCACGTCAAGCCTAACTATAAAAGGATTTTGATGCATCGACGCGATGAAAATGAAAGGTAAAAATCAAGAACATCGTGAAACAAGCGTCTTCATGCTTTCAATGACCCAGTCGATATCATCTGAGCTGACACCGTGATTGGTAACAAATCGGTACTCACCGTCTTCTTGTCCGCTGATTTTTATGTTTTTTTCTAATAGCCCGGAAACCAGTGTCGATTCGGTAATCACCGATTCGGGTAGGGTGAAAAAAACCATATTAATGTCGAGACGATTCCACATGACCATACAGGATTCAATTTCTTCCAGTCGATTAGCCAGGTAACGAGCATTCTGATGATCTTCTTGCAGGCGGGGGACCATGTCAGTTAGGCTGATAATTCCGGCTGCAGCGAGGATGCCCGCCTGACGAAGCCCGCCGCCCATCAACTTTCTGTTTTTTCGGGCTTTTTTGATAAAACTGGTAGTTCCGAGTAGCAATGAGCCTACCGGTGCGCATAAGCCTTTGGAAAGACAGACATTAACAGAGTCTCCCTGCGCAGCTATTTCTTTCGCCTCAACACTCAGGGCAAGGGCGGCATTAAAAATTCTGGCCCCGTCAATATGAACGGGGATATCTCGAGACTTTGCCAGCGCATACACCGCCTCCATATTGGAGAGTGGAACAACTTTACCGGAAGACTGAGCATTTTCCATGCAGATCAGACCAGTATTCGGAAAATGGATATCATTGCCCCGAAGCATCAGCTTGAGTTTGTCCACATCGATGCCATCAGCAAGAACCGGAAAGGTTCTAATCTGAACGCCAGAAAGAACGGCGGCAGCACCGACCTCGTGCATCAGGATATGACAGGCATCACCGACTAAAACCTCATTTCCTCGTTGGGTATGGGTCATAATTGCCAGTTGATTTCCAAAAGTGCCGGATGGTACAAACAGTGCGGCTTCTTTATCCAGCAATTCGGCAGCCAGTTGTTCGAGCTGGTTGATCGTAGGGTCATCCCGATAGACATCGTCACCCACGGGTGCATTGGCCATGGCAATTCGCATGGCTTGGGTTGGCTGTGTGACGGTATCGCTTCTTAAATCAATAATCATAAATTTTTCACCTCATATAACTAAACTTAGATGCTACTGATATTATATATTTTTAAAACATTTTTTACCAGATTAAAATACAGATCAATAAAATACGAGTCAGCGTTCTGAATTATCTGAAAAAAAGTTAGTCCCATCGAAAAAATGATGGTGTTTTATGTTACAATCGTAACAAAGATATGCTATTATATCATGACACGATTAAAAACGGATGCGTTATCGGAAAGGAAAAAATATGGTCTCTTTATTAGAGTTAACACTTCAACTATCAAGAGCTACAGATATGGTAAGCCCGGAATTACATCATCATCAACGTCTTGTCGCCTATATTACCAATAATTTGGGGGAAGAGTTGAACTTTGAAGAAAAGAAACTAAATGAAGTCTGTGTCGCTGCCGTTTTACACGATATTGGCGGTTTAAGCATGCAGGAACGGATAAAGGTACTCAAATTTGAAGCCATCAATCCCCACCAACATGCCCGGATTGGATGGTTGCTCTTAAAAGACTACCGGGAGTTTTCAGAGATCGCTAAAATTATTAAATTTCACCATGTCGATTGGAACGATGGCGAGGGTTTAATGTTTTGTGGAGAAGCGGTGATGCCAGAAAGTCATCTTATTCATCTGGCAGATCGGATCGCCACTCTTATATCCAAAGATGAAAAAATCATTTACCAGAAGGATCGGATTTTTGAAAAAATTGCCGCTGCTTCGGGTCGAAAATTTAATCCGGACTATGTAAAAGCTTTTGAAAGGCTAAAAGAAAAGGAGTTTTTCTGGTACGATCTGGAATCAATTTCCAGCGCCCGACGGTATTATAAAAATATCCGATTTCAGGATCAACGACTGGATATTGATGAATTAATTGGTATAACCAAACTTTTTGCCCGGGTCATTGACTTTCGGAGCAGATTTACCGCAGTTCACAGCGAAGGGGTTTCATCTGTGGCGAAACGCTTGGCGCAGCACTTGAAATGTGATGAGTTAACCTGTAAGAAAATTCAGGCGGCCGGATATATCCATGATATTGGTAAATTGACGGTACCGACTGAAATTCTTGAAAAGCCGGCGGGACTCTCCCACGCTGAATTTGCGGTGATGAAAGAACATACTTATCATACCTATGTATTACTCTGTCAAGTTACGGGATTTGAAGAAATCAATGAATTTGCCTCCATGCATCATGAACGGCTGGACGGAACGGGCTATCCGTTTAAGAAAAAGGGATCAGAGCTTTCACTGGGAGCCCGAATCATGGCTGTCGCCGATATTTTTACAGCCGTTTCTGAAAACAGACCTTATCGTAAAGGTATGCAAAAAGAAAAGGTTGTTAATATTTTAAAGCAAATGGCAGAAGATAAAAAAATTGATGCGGATATTGTGGCAACGCTTATCACTTACTATCATGACATTAATAATGCCCGAATTAAGGCTCAGAAGAAGGCCAGGATCCGCTACAATGATTTTGCTAAACTATTGACATGATCGGGAGAATCAACTGGAACGGAAAGCATTAAAAATAAGTATCAACTGCAATAAAAAATCCTGTCTGAGTGCTCAGACAGGATTTTTAAAGTACAAGATTTTTTCTGCTAAGATTTTTAGGTTGCTTATTTAATACTTATCAAAGTCCAGATCATCTAAGATTATTTCTGGCTGAGGGGAGGGCTCAGCAAGGATCGTTTCGGTTTGGGCTGTAATTGCTCCAATGGTTGTCTTTTTTGTGGTTTTTAATTTAAATGCATCAACCATTTGTTTTAGCATTTCAGCCTGACCGGAAAGTTCCTCGCTCGCAGCGGCACTTTGTTCAGCAGTGGCTGAGTTGGTTTGAACGACATTCGAGACTTGTTCGATCCCCTTCGTGATTTGGGCAATTTCTGATGCCTGATCATTGGAAGCGCGGGCAATTTTGCCGACCAGACCCGTTACTTTTTCAATTTCGCTGAGAATTTCAATCAGACTTTCAGCCGTTTCATCGGCTATTTTGGTGCCAACTTCCACTTTATCAATGGAGCCTTCAATGAGACCAGTGGTTTCTTTAGCGGCTTCAGCGCTGCGGGCAGCGAGGGTTCGCACTTCTTCAGCAACAACGGCAAAACCCTTGCCATGTTGTCCGGCCCGGGCAGCTTCCACGGCAGCATTTAAAGCTAGAATATTGGTTTGGAAAGCGATGTCGTCAATCACCTTGATAATTTTGGATATACTACTTGATGATTCATTGATTTCCACCATCGCGGTGACCATTTTTGACATCTGTGAATTGCCCACTTCGGCGTTGGTTCGAACTTCGATCGCCCGCTCATTCGCTTCATTGGCGTTTCTGGCATTTCGCTTTGTTTCTGCAGCAACTTCTTCAATCGAGGCGGTGAGTTCCTGGATGGCACAGGCCTGTTCAGTAGTACCTTGAGATAAGGCCTGACCGCCGTCAGAAATTTGAATGGCTCCAGCTTCGACCTGCCCGGCGGCATCATCGATTTCTTTCATCACTTCGCTTAAGTGGCTGGTTATACCGTTAATTGCAAGTTTGATCGCAACAAAATCGCCATGATAATAGGCTTTTATTTCCTGGCTAAGGTCACCATCGCCAACACGTTGAAGGACGGTTGTAATCTCATCGACATACTTCTTCAGGAAGCGGATAGTGCGGTTCATATCTTCTTTAATCTTCCCGTGTTGGCCTTTGAAATCACCGTTCATAGTAAAGTTTAGATTACCCTTTGACAATTCATTAAGAGCTGCGGAAGTAGCCTGGATTGGCTCAATTACCGCATCAAGGGTCTGGTTGAATCCTGAAATAACCTTTGCATATTCGCCCATGAATTTAGAGGGGTCACCCCGATGATCCAGATCGCCTTCGACAGCCAGCTTGGTCATTTCATCAGCTTCGCCAACCAGGGAGTGAATGTTCTCAATCATTTGAATCAGTGTTGGTATAAATTCGTCTTCATCACTACGTTTTCCGATATTGACCAGTTCATCGTAGTCGCTCATGATGCCATTTGAAACATGACTGACAATGGCCTGAATATAGCTAAGCTTCCATTGGATTTCATTTACTGAGGTAGCTAAATCGCCAAACACACCAAGATAGGTCCCTTCCATTTTTGCAGAAAAATCATTAACGAAGAGACGATGGAGCACTTCGCCGGTTTCGGTTAAAGCCCCTAGCCCATCGATACAAGCGTTAATATTATTTTTAAGATCGTTGAAATCACCTTTATAAACAGTGGTTATTTTGGGCGGAATCACCCCGTTGCCGATGCGCTCGATGGCTTTGTTGGCAACCTTGAGGGGTTTAACAAAGGTATTAATGACTGTATTTAAGGATATAATCAGATCTTTGTAAGCGCCGGTGAAGTCATTGGTGTTACCCCGATAATTGAGTTGACCTTCCAAGGCAGCCGTTCCAATTTTCATAATTGCATCGTGAACCCGGTTCATTTCAGTTAGAACGGCAATCATTGAGTAGGTGATAACGTCATCTTCGGATCTTGGCGTGATGGCAAGCTTAAAATCACCCTGGGCCATACGGTGAGCGGCCTCGGCCATGCCCTTATTGTTCTGGATCATCGTTTCAAATGACTTCATCAAATCGCCAATTTCATCATGGGTTGTTATTTCAATTTCAACATCGACTTTACCAACGGCAACCTGATCAGCTATTTCTTTGAGTCTGATGATGGGCTTGGTGAGTTTTTGGGCCAAAACATAGGCAGCAACGCCACCAATTAAGAGAATAACCAATGAGATCAACAGGATCAGATTTTTCAAACTGGTGATTGGATCTAAAACATCATCTTCATACTGGGCAACAATCAGCGTCCAGTTTGTTCCGGGAATGGGTGCGGCGGAGCCAATTTTTGTTTCGCCATCAACAGTATAAGTAAGCATCCCGGCGGTCGGGTTATCGAGTCCTTTTAGAGCTAAGGCAAAACTCTTCCAGGTGCCATCTGTTTTTATGTCATCAAACACGTTAACTTGATCAAGAATCATCACAACGTTAGGGTGGGCCATGATGGCACCGTTTTCGTTGACAACAAAGCCGTATTGGCGTTCACCATCGCCCATGGCATTGGTCGTATTGTTTAAGAAGGTCGGGTCCCGCCGACCAATTAGAAGACCTACAACCTGATTATTATTTTTAATCGGAGCGACATCAAGTACAACGGGTTCCTTGGTGACCTTACTGATGGCAACATCAGAAATAGAAAGATTGCCTTTAAAACCATCTTCGTACCAGAACTCACCAGCAGAATCAAATTCTCCGCCACCTTTAATGTATTTGCCGTGGCCTTCCAGGCTCATGACGGCAATATCCTGATAACCTAATTGTTCGATATTGCTACTAATGGCATCCACCTGGGTTTGCCAGTCCATCGTAGTAACATGGGCTCGGGAGGCTACTTCACTAAGGGTAGACAGGTTTCCGCTAATAATGGCACCAACATGAGAGGCTCCTTCGGTGGTATATTTTTGGGCATCGGTATTAGCCTGACTCGTGAGTGCAGCGGCCCCCAAATTAACGGAGATGATCCCAAGGGAAAACACTGCCAGTGTAATTAGTGAGACAGTAAATACCAATAACTTCGTAGATATTCGCGATTTACGGTGAGTTTCGGCTGGCATAGGTTCAGCTGGTTCTGGTGCGGTGCCTGTTAAATGGCTTGCTTCCGAAACCGGCATCGATTTTTCTTGGTTTTCGTTCATAATAACCCCTTTCAAATATAATCTTTTGTTTAGCCTGCAACAAACTTCTATAAAATTAGTAGAAGTACTGCTAATCAGGGTATAACTCGATTAAGTATAAGTGCGTACTTGCATCACAAACGATTGTGCGCTGTATTATTATAGCTTTTATTACAACAAATATCTACTGTTTAAAAACAAAAATTTATCAGCTTGTAGGGAATCTGATTAGTTGACGCTATGACTGCATAAATGTTATGTATTTTGTCTGGTATTTAATTTTAAGATGAAAACACTGGTTAAATGCAGCTAGTCTTGATACAATAGTTAAAATAGACGACGTTTTCTTATAAGGGAAACGAAATAACAAAAGAGTCAACGGCAGGCGTGATTATGGGTTGGCGGAAAAAAACAAAGTGTAAAACCAGTAAGTAGGAGTTAATTCAATGATCAGCAAGATAATTACGATTAATACGATAGAAATGTTAAATGAATACGTGTTGACTGAAGAATGCAAGAATCATTTGAATTGCTCGGCTTCAGTATTTGTACAAGTATTCTCCGCGGTGCGCGATCCCTGCTGGATGATGGCGATCGAATCGACTCTCCGCGAGTCGATGCCCGGTGGGGTGATTGTCGGTGCCACCACCATGGGTGAAATTGCAGTCGGCCGCCTGCTGATCAACACCACAGTAATTTCCTTCGCATTTTTAGAAAAAACTAAAATTATGGGTTTTTTAGTCAATGGTGATGACGGCAATGAAATAGATTTGGGAACTAACTTTGCTAAAAAAATTGAGCGCTCTTGCCGGGGAATTGCAGGAATTATGCTCTTAGCAACGCCTTTTACCATGGATGTTTCTGTTTTTTTAAACGGTTTTTCTGCCGCTCGAAGCGGTAGGTATCCGGTTTTTGGAGGTGGTGCTGGTGATTATGAAGCTGAACAGGAGCCACTAATCGCCCTAAATGGGAAGTGTACATCAAAAGGAGTACTGGCTGTTGTGTTTATGGGAAATGACATCCAGATCGATATGCATACTTATTTGGGGTGGCAACCTTTAAGTAAAGAAATGGTCATTACTGAAACCGACGGTCTTTGGGTAAAGAAGATTGATGATGAGCCAGCTTATGAAGTGTTTCATCGTTATCTGGATATACAGAATGATGAAGATTTTTTTCTCAATGTTTTGGAGTTTCCCCTGTTGCTAAAACGGAATGGGATTTTGTATGCCAAGGTTCCCATGAGAGTTAATGAGGAAAAAGCCATTAAATTTATCGCTGAGTTGAAAGAAGGTGAGAAAGTATGCATTGGTTATGGTAATCCATCCGTAATGATTGAAAAAGCCAATGATATTCAAAACCGTATTCAGGCATTTAAACCAGAAGCTATTTTTCTTTACTCCTGCATTTGTCGGCGTTATTTGTTGCAAAGCGAGGTGGATCTGGAAACCAGACCCTTTGAGTCCATTGCACCCACATCGGGTTTTTATACCTATGGCGAAATTTATTCGCAGGGTCACTACGTGATGTTGCTAAATGCCACCATGGTGGCGGTCAGCATGAAAGAGCGGAATGGGAATAAACTGATTAAAAAACAAGAGAAGCGGATTGAAAAGCCAAAACTATTGGATCCATTCTCCAGCCAACACTCTCTGATTATTTCCCGATTAGTTAATTTTATCAGAGTGGTAACAGAAGAGTTGGAACAAGCCAACGCAGAAGCCAGACGTTTAGCAGAGCGTGATTATCTGACCCAGGCATATAATCGCATGAAGGCCCACGCGTTTATAAAAAATGAAATAGAAAGATGTGACCGCTATGATCATGTGTTTTCAATTATCATGCTGGATATGGATTTTTTTAAAAAGGTGAATGACACCTTTGGACATAATTTAGGGGACGAAATTCTCATTCATCTGGTAAATCTGCTCTCGCGGGAAATTCGAACAATCGATATGTTAAGCCGCTGGGGAGGGGAGGAGTTTTTGATCATCATGCCGCTGACGGACAGCGATGGAGCCAAGATAACAGCTGAACGGATTCGGATTGTTGTGGAACAGACCCAGTTTACAAGAGGGCTCACTCAAACCTGCAGTTTTGGTGTTACTGCCTATAAAAAGGGTGAATCCATCGAGAGTATGATTGATCGGGTGGATAAAGCTCTTTATGAAGCGAAATTAAGGGGTCGCAACTGCGTGGTAACAAAATAAAAAAACCAGGTGGTAAACCCGGTTTTAGCTGTTACTGATAGCAATTTTATTTCGACCCGTTTTTATGGCGATAGATAAGGCATGATCTGCTTTTTTGATAAGCTTGTCACTGGCGATTTCATCTGTAAGAATGGATGTTACTACGCCAACGGATATTGTGATAACATCTGCCACAGAAGAGGCTGAATTGGGAATGGCTAAATCGATAATCGCATGGCTCATTTTCTGTGCCATCGTTGCAGCACCAGCAGGGTCGGTATCTGAGAGAATACAGACAAATTTTTCATGATCCCATCGGGCGACTAAATCCCCGGCTCTTTTCAGGGTGCCTTGTAGTGAAAAAGCTACCTGACGAAGGCAGTCATTGCCCGATAAAAGGCCATACTTATCAATGTATTCTTTAAAATAGTCAATGTCAATCAAGAGAATCGATAAGTAGCATACCGTATTATGCGATTTTTTGACTGCTTCATTCAGCATGATATTAAATTTCTGGCGGTTGGCAATCTGGGTGAGGCTGTCCAGATCGACGTTAGTTGAAACATCCTTTTTCATGCCATCTTCGCTGTAGGAATCGAAAAATTCATTCATGTTTGAGGGTTCCTTTCTGGTTTCGTCGAAATTGTTGCCTTTTCTTTATTTTATACTCGATTGTGGTTAGCTGTAAAGCTTTTTAATCATAATCTTATCTAAAAAGTGGTGTTTAAACAGAATGTTGATGGGTAAAAACTATGAGTATGATAATAATTGTGTTAATTGAAGTGTTATATTATTGGGGGAACAGAAAATAATTTTAAAACGTCTTAATAATGTGGGACAATGATTAATGATATCAATAAAGGCTGCTGGAAATTAACATGATAAATTAGCAGCACGATAGATAGTGAGGAAAAAATGGATTTTAAAAGCACAAATCTTGTATATTTTACTGGTACGGGAGGGACTGCTCGGGTTGCTGATGCATTTGAACGTTCATTTGTTAAAAGATCAGTAACCGTTACGCGTATAGAATTAAAAGGCGCGGTAAACCCCGTTGTTTCAGGAGAATTATTAGTTTTGCTTTTCCCGGTTTATGCATTTAATGCCCCGAAACCCGTTGAAGAATGGCTGAAAAAAATCCAAACAGTTAAAAAGGGACAGCCGGCAGTAGTGGTTTCGGTATCGGGTGGCGGAGAAATTTCCCCCAACACTGCGTGTCGCCGGGCGACAATAAGGCAGCTTGAGAAAAAAGGTTATGATGTGATCTACGAAAAAATGGTGGTTATGCCGTCTAATTTTATGATCGGCTTTGATGAGAGTCTTTGTGCGATGATCCTTCATGCCACACCGGTAATAGTGGACCGGGTAGTTGAGGAATTGAAATCAGGGCAGCGACATCGTTTGGCATCATATGGGATTGACCGTTTTGCTTCCAGATTGGGATACTTCGAAGTTTTCGGGGGAAGAATTTTTGGTCAACATCTTAAGGTAAATGAAAACTGTGTTGATTGCGGTTGGTGCGAAAAGCTGTGTCCGCGTGATAATATTAAGATTATCGACGGTCAACATATCTTCGGAAATAACTGCGTCATTTGTATGCGTTGTATTTATGGTTGTCCCCAAAGGGCGATTGAACCCGGAATCGGAAAGTTTATGGTGGTGCCGGAAGGGTTTAATCTGAATAAGGTGGAAAATCGCATGGATCATCTAACGGTTTATCCCAAAATCAGCCAGGCGACCAACCATTCTTCGCTCCGTGGAGTAAGAAATTATCTTATTGAGAGTAACTGTTTTGAGATATAAGGAGAACCCCTGATCCGATTCTGGAATTAGGGGTTCTTCATTTTTTAGTTGTCTAAAGACCAAGTGTTTTTAATTCTTACATTTCGTTCTTTAAATTCAGGAATAACAGTTGCGGTGTTTCCGATTTTGGCTTTAAACTGTTTGATGATTCCAAACTCATCCCGAAAATGCATGGGAATCATGACCTTAGGATGGAAGGTTTCAATAAAGTATTGGCCGGCCTTGTAGAAGGAATCGCCGAGACGCGGGTCAACGGGAATAAAGGCAAATTCCATGGGTAGGCTCTTCATTTTTTCCAGTTCAGCCTTAAAGTCTTTTTCTTCCTGTATTGGATCGATGTTTGGCTTTTCGCTGGTGTCCCAGTCCCACCAGTTAAGGTCCCCGGCATGAAAAATACGGTGGGAATTAGTGGCAATATAAAAAGAGATGCCCTGGTCAGTAGACCCAAAGGTTTTGATGTCCATCCCGCCCAACGACATATGCTGGTAGGGACCGATGGCATGGGTTTTGTGGGTAGATGCCTTGGGAATGTCATCACTAATTATGTAGGTAGGGTGATAGATTCGGTTAGTCGAAAAAATATCGACGTTGTAGTGGTCACCATGCCCGTGTGACACAAAGAAAAAATGAGGAATTCCTTTGCGTAGTAAACTGGTGGGAATATGAGTAAAGCAATCAAAAATCAAGGTTTTATCCTCTAATTGGATTAAAAAGCCGCTATGATGCAAATGGAAAATTTTCATACTATTACCTCTCGTGTAACGTTATTTAGTTTTAGTTGGTTGGATAAAACTATATTACCCATTTTCTGAACAATTATACTTCGTATTATATCATACTCGTGAAAAACTTTAAAACTATCGTTGCAGACGAGAAAATAGCGGAGAATAAAAAAATAATCCGAACGTTTTAAAAAATCTTGATATTATTGTTCGGAAATAGTAAAATAAGTTTATCATTAAAAAAGGTGGAAAAATTGTGATAAAACGAATTTTTGTAGAAAAAAAAGACCGGTTTGAAGTTGAAGCTAAATCGCTGACACAAACCTTTCAACGAATTTTAAAGATTTCGAAGCTTAAGTCTATGCGTATCTTATACCGATATGACGTAGAAGGCGTGACAGATGGTTTGTTCAATCAGATTATTGATACCATTTTATCCGAGCCCAATGTCGATCAGGTCTTTGAAGGAGTCCTTCAGATTAACGACGACGAGAACATTTTTGGGATTTCCTATTTACCTGGCCAATATGATCAACATGGTGATTCGGCGATTCAGTGTATTCAGATCGTGTCGGGGGAACGGGCGCTGATTAAGGTAGCTAAAATTGTTGTCCTTATAGGAGAATTGACACAAAATGAACTGAATAGCATCAAGCGCTATATGATCAATCCGGTGGATTCTCAGGAAGCCAGCCTGGAACCTTTTGCCACTTTGGTTGATGAGGTGCGGGAGCCAGCAGATATCAAGCAGTTAGATGGTTTTATTGCGCTGCAGGCAGATCAATTAGAAGCGTTTCGGGTGGACAATGGATTCGCCATGACGACCGAGGATATCTTGTTTGTGCAAAAATATTTTAATAAAGATGAAAAACGAAACCCGACCATTACGGAATTAAAGGTCATTGATACCTATTGGTCGGATCATTGTCGTCATACAACCTTTTTGACTCAAATTAAACAGGTACAGTTTCTGGGAGATGATCCCATTTCACAGGCGATGAAGCGGGCCTATGATGATTACTGTCAGGCCAGAACAGCGCTATACGGAGAAAACACTAAACGACCGATGAGCCTGATGGATCTGGCTGTGATTGGGACGAAAGCCCTAAAGAAACAGGGACGGATACCAGATTTGGATGAGTCAGAAGAAATCAACGCCTGCAGTATTAACATGGTCGTCGATCATGATGGTGTCGATGAAGAATGGCTGTTGATGTTTAAAAATGAAACGCATAATCATCCCACCGAAATTGAACCATTTGGGGGTGCTGCCACCTGTTTGGGTGGAGCCATCCGAGATCCTCTTTCAGGACGAAGCTACGTTTATCAGGCGATGCGGGTTACTGGCGCTTGGGATCCTCGGGCCGCGATTGAAGATACTCTCCCGGGCAAATTGCCGCAGCGTAAAATTTCGACTGAAGCCGCCCATGGCTACAGTTCCTACGGGAATCAAATCGGCCTGGCAACCGGTCAGGTTACTGAAGTTTACGATCCCGGTTTTCTGGCCAAGCGAATGGAAGTCGGCGCCGTGATTGCGGCAGCCCCCAAAGAAAATGTCATCCGCGAACGTCCCACTCCAGGCGATGTGGTGTTGTTAGTCGGTGGACGAACCGGTCGGGATGGCTGCGGCGGCGCTACTGGTTCATCCAAGGTTCACACGGAAGAATCCATTTTAGAAAGCGGTGCAGAGGTTCAAAAAGGGAATCCGGTCGAAGAACGAAAAATCCAGCGGTTGTTTAGAAGAAAAGAACTGGCCAATTTAATCAAGCGTTGCAACGATTTTGGTGCCGGTGGTGTATCGGTAGCAATTGGTGAACTAGCGGACAGCCTGGAAATTGATTTAGACAAGGTACCAAAAAAATATGAAGGTTTGGATGGTACCGAGCTGGCCATCTCTGAATCTCAGGAACGTATGGCCGTGGTGGTTGATCCCAAGAATGTGGACGCTTTTATCACCATGGGAAACGCTGAAAATCTTGAGATTACCCCGGTTGCCACGGTTACTGATTCCGGTCGCCTGATCATGAAATGGCGGGGCACAGAGGTTTTAAATATCTCCCGCGCATTTCTTGAAACCAATGGTGCGCCGCAATTTATTGATGTAGTGATTGAACCGCCGATGGAAATAAAAAGTGATAAAAAAACAGCGGATCAAGATCCTAAAAAAGATGAAAACTTTAATTTTATCAATAAGATCACAGAAACTTTAAAAGATCTGAATGTAGCCAGCCAGCGGGGCATGGTGGAAATGTTTGACGCGACCATTGGTGCCGGTACTGTGGTCATGCCCTATGGCGGCAAAAACGCGCTCTCACCAATGGATGGTATGGTGGCTAAGATCCCGATGATTCATGGCGATACCACCACCTGCAGCATGATGACTTTTGGCTATAATCCGGTCATTGCCAAAAGCAGTCCTTTTCTAGGCGGGATGATGGGGGTTCTTGAATCTCTATCTAAACTGGTCGCCATCGGTGGGGATTACAAAAAAGCCCGCCTCAGTTTCCAGGAATATTTTGAACGATTGGGTCAAGAACCACTTAAATGGGGCCGACCTTTTGCAGCCCTTTTAGGTGCCCATCAAGTCCAGACAGCGATGGGAACACCGGCCATCGGCGGTAAGGATAGTATGTCGGGTACCTTTGGTGAATTGACCGTTCCGCCAACCCTGATTTCCTTTGCGGTGGCGACAGCCCATGTCGATACGGTGATAACCAGCGAACTCAAGTCCACCGAATCATTAATCCAATTATTCGTACTACCGGTGGATGAAAATGGGGTGCCGGAATTAACGGTGGTTAAAGCCGTTTATGATATCATCATCAAAGCTAATCAGGAAGGTAAAATCTTAAGTGCAAAAACCATTGGTTGTGGTGGCCTGGTAGAAGCGATCACAAAAATGGCTTTCGGAAATAGTGTTGGAGTTACCCTTAATGACCGGATCGATCCAGCCTTTTTGTTTAAACCCCTGTATGGCAGTATTTTAGTCGAAAGCTTTGAGATCCTGGAAGGATCAACCCCGATCGGAAAAACAAATGGTGGCGGAGAAATTGTTTATGGCCGTGATGCGATCGCGATTAATCAACTCGTTGAAGTCTGGGAAGCGCCGTTGCGATCGGTGTACCCGGAAAAAATGGAAACCGCTGGAGCAGTAAAAACCTTAAGTTTTAATGCCAAACCTTTTGTTTACAGGAAAGAAAAGCAGCCAAAACCGCAGGTGTTTATTCCGGTTTTTCCGGGAACCAACTGCGAATATGATTCGGTCAAAGCCTTTGAAAACGCTGGCGCAAAACCGTTCACCACCATTTTTAAAAATCAGTCGGCTCAGGATATAACCCACTCCATTGATGATATGGCAGCGCATATCAGAGCCTCCCAGATAATTATGATTCCTGGTGGATTCAGTGCCGGGGATCAACCCAACGGTTCTGGTAAATTTATTGCCGCGGTTTTCAGAAATCAGAAAATGATGGATGCTGTCATGGATTTACTTAATAACCGGGACGGTTTGGTTCTGGGAATCTGTAACGGCTTCCAGGCGCTAATCAAGTTAGGACTGGTACCCACTGGTGAAATCTGTCCGATTACCGCGGAGATGCCAACCTTAACCTTTAATACGATTGGCCGTCATGTTTCGACCATCCCGATGACCCGAATCAGTTCCAATTTGTCACCATGGCTTGCCAACACCAAGGTGGGAGACATCCATCGCATGCCCATGTCTCATGGGGAAGGCCGATTCGTGGCTAATGATGCGGTGTTAAGAACCCTTATCGAAAATGGTCAGATTGCTACCCAATATGTGGATTTCGAGGGTGAAGCCACCCTTTCGGGGTGTTTTAATCCGAACGGTTCAGTTTATGCAGTCGAAGGTATTACCAGCCGGGACGGACGGGTGCTTGGAAAAATGGGTCACTCTGAACGGATCGGCAAGAATCTTTATAAAAACATACCTGGAAATATGGATCAGCAGATTTTTAAAGCGGGCGTTAATTATTTTAAATAAGTGCTGATGTTTATTAATAAGAAATAGTTTCAAACCATAAGGAGAATTAAGAATGAGTAAACCAAAAGTCGCTGTTATTATGGGAAGTGATTCGGATTTTGACATCGTCAAAAAATGTCTGATCGCATTGGAAAAATTTGGTGTTGAATATGATGTTCAGGTTATTTCAGCCCACCGGAATCCGCACAAAATTTTCGAATACGCAACGACAGCTGAAGCCCGGGGTATTGAGTTGTTTATTGCAGCGGCCGGGAAAGCTGCGCACCTGCCGGGAGTCATCGCCGGGATCACACCACTGCCAGTCATCGGTATTCCCATTCAAACTTCTTTTCAGGGAGGACTGGATTCGCTTTTATCGATTGTCCAGATGCCATCAGGCGTACCGGTTGCGACCGTTGCGGTTAATGGTGCTGAAAATGCCGGGATTTTGGCAGCCCAGATGCTATCAATCAAGTATCCGGAGATTCGGGAGAAAATAAAGACCTTTAAAATTCAGTTAAATGATGAAGTTGTCGCTAAAAATGAAAAAGTTCAGGAGATTCTATAAAAATTTGAAACGTACACCCTTGATTCAAATCAATTTTTAAGGAGATTAAGATGGAAAAGTTAGAACAATTATATGAAGGTAAGGCAAAAAAAGTATACAAAACCGATCGTCCCGATGAATTTATCATTGAGTATAAAGATGATGCTACAGCGTTCAACGGCGAAAAAAAGGGGAGTATCGGCGGTAAAGGCGTTATTAACAATAAGATGACCGGCGTTATTTTCACGATGCTCGAAGAAAAAGGCATTCCGACTCATTTTATCAAAGTTCTTTCGGAAAAGGAACAATTGGTTAAAGCGGTTACGATTTTCCCGTTGGAAGTGATTATCCGAAACACCGCCGCCGGTTCTATTTGCAAACGCCTCGGTCTGGAAGAAGGCTTGAAACTAAAGTCACCAATTTTTGAATTCTGTTATAAAAACGATGATTTTGGCGACCCCGTCATCAATGATTATCACGCGATCGCCATGGAATTAGCTACCGCCGAAGAAATTGAAGTGATCCGCGAAATGACCTTTAAAATTAACGATATTTTAAAAGCTTATTTCCTGGAAAAAGGGATTAATCTGGTGGACTTCAAAATCGAGTTTGGTAAAACCAATGATGGACAAATCGTTTTAGCAGACGAAATCTCACCGGACACCTGTCGCTTTTGGGATGTGGAAACAAATGAAAAACTGGATAAAGACCGTTTCAGACGAAACCTTGGCCATATTGAAGACCTTGGCCATATTGAAGACCTTGGCCATATTGAAGAAGCCTATGAAGAGATGCTTAAACGCGTTCAGGCTTAAAACCAATCACAACTCACCTAAAAAATTAAGACATCAGGAAAATTAAAATCTAATACCTGGAGGGTACAACACACCAATGATAAATGACAAGTTTCGCGATGAATGTGGAATAATGGGGGCCTATCTCAAATCCAAAGAGAATAACTGTTCTTCCTATATCTATTATGGACTTTACGCGCTTCAACATCGAGGTCAGGAAAGCGCCGGTATATCGGTTAACAAAGAAGGTAAGATCTCAACCCATAAAGAGACGGGTTTAGTCAGTGATGCTTTTAAAGGCAACGTCCTAAAACAGCTTAAAGGAAATATTGGGATTGGTCACGTCCGTTACTCCACCTCAGGAGAAGATGGGGTTATGAATGCTCAACCACTGACGGTCAACCATAGTGTCGGTCAAATTGCTTTAGCCCACAACGGCAACCTCATCAATGACAGCGCGTTGCGAAACATGCTGGAAGACTCAGGGGTTGTTTTTCAAACCACCATTGATACCGAGGTAATGGTAAATATCCTGGCTAGAGGTCTTAGGCATGGGATGATTGAAGCGATTCAGCGGATGGTAGAAATTATCAAGGGCGCTTATGCCCTGGTTATTACAGTTGGCGATAAGTTAGTAGGCGTCCGTGATCCCTATGGTTTACGGCCTCTTTGCATTGGCAAAAAGGATGAAGATTATTTTTTGGCTTCGGAAAGCTGTGCCTTGGATGCCATCGGGGCAGAACTGGTTCGGGACGTTGAACCTGGTGAAATTGTAGTTATTGATGAAAATGGTTTAAACAGTTACGGACAGAATAACTGGGTGAAAAAGAAAGCCTGTATCTTTGAGTTGATTTATTTTGCCCGACCAGATTCGGTGATGGATGAAACCTCGGTTTATGCGGCTCGTCATAAGGCCGGTGAAATTCTTGCTAAAGAGGCACCGGTTGAAGCTGATGTCGTCATCGGGGTGCCGGACTCAGGGATTGGTGCCGCGATTGGTTATGCGGAAGCATCCGGTATTCCTTATGGCGTTGGTTTAATAAAGAATAAATACATCGGCCGAACCTTTATTCAGCCCAATCAGAAGCTTCGAGAAGAAGGGGTGCGCATTAAGCTAAACCCATTAAAAGAAACCATTAAGGATAAACGGGTCATTATCATTGATGACTCCATCGTTCGGGGAACAACCTCCAAACGACTGGTTGCAATTTTAAGACAAGCCGGTGCCAAAGAAGTACATTTCCGGGTTACCAGCCCGCCGGTTGCGCATACTTGTCATTTTGGGATTGATACCCCCCGGAGAAAATACCTGATTGGTGCCAAGAAAACCGTCGAAGAAATCAGAGAAATTTTAGGTGCAGATTCGCTGGCCTATATTTCTCTGGATGGTTTAAATGAGTCAGTCGGTGGAAAGACAACCTTCTGCCGCGCCTGCTTTGATGGGGAATACCCCATGGAAGTGCCAATCTTAAATGCGAATGACTAAATCGTAAAAATAATTAATGGAACGTAATAAAATAGATGGAGGAAACATGTCAGAAAATCAGATGAAAACAGATGCATATCGACAGGCCGGAGTCGACGTGGAAGCAGGTTACGAATCGGTTAAATTGATGAAGGCCGATGTCAAGCGGACCTTTAATGATCAGGTCCTTTCGCACCTGGGGGGATTTGGCGGACTTTTCGAATTACCGGAAGGGTACCAGAAACCGGTCCTGGTTTCGGGTACGGATGGAGTTGGAACCAAACTGCGCCTGGCGTTTATGATGGATCGCCATGATACCATCGGCGTTGACTGCGTCGCGATGTGTGTTAATGATATCTTATGTCAGGGTGCCCAACCAATGTTTTTTTTGGACTACATTGCCTGCGGTAAAAACTATCCCCTCAAAATTGCCACCATTGTTAAAGGGATTGCTGAAGGCTGTATCCAGGGAAATATGGCTTTAATTGGTGGTGAAACCGCGGAAATGCCGGATATGTACGGCCTCGATGAATATGACCTGGCCGGTTTTGCGGTGGGCATCGTTGAAAAAGATGATATTGTCACGGGTGCAACTATTGCTGAAGGTGATGTTCTGGTAGGCCTGCCATCCTCCGGGGTTCATAGTAACGGTTTTTCGCTGGTGCGAAAAGTTTTGTTTAAGGATCTATCCTTGGACGTCAACACCTATGTGGACGATTTGGGGATGACTTTGGGTGAAGCACTACTGACACCGACCCGAATTTATGTTAAAGCATTGGTTGATTTGATCAAGCCCTGCAAAATCAAAGGCATGAGCCATATCACCGGCGGCGGGTTCTATGAAAATATTCCCCGAATGATTCCTGACGGACTGTGCGCTAAGGTTGACCCCAGCGTGATCGAAACCCTACCGATTTTTAAATTTATCCAGGAAGCGGGAAAAATTCCCGCTGAAAGCATGTATGCCACCTTTAATATGGGAATTGGTCTGGTGGCAGTTCTGCCAGTTGATCAGGTTGAAGCCTTTGTGTCCGGTTTAACAGCCAAGGGCGAAAAGCCGGTTATTCTTGGTTCCATCGTTAAAGGAGAGGAAAAAATCAACTTATGTCTGTAAAAGCTTTAAAAAAAATCGGCGTGCTGGTTTCTGGCGGCGGGACCAATTTTCAATCCTTGATTGATACCATTCATCATAAATATGGTGTAATTGCGGTGGTGATTTCCAATAACCGCCAGGCTTTTGGTTTGGAACGGGGGGAAGCCGCTGGGATTCCGGCAGTGGCCATCAATCCCAAAGGTTATCCCAGCAATGAAGCCTTTGATGAAAAAATTGTCGATATTTTAAGTGGCTATAACGTCGATCTGGTGGTGCTGGCCGGCTATATGAAAATCATTACCCCAGTTTTTGTGAAAGCTTATCCCAACGCCATTATCAATATTCATCCAGCCCTAATTCCATCTTTTTGCGGGGCCGGTTTTTACGGGATGCATGTTCATCAGGCCGTCATCGATTATGGCGTCAAGGTTACTGGGGCAACGGTTCACTTTGTTAACGAAGTGGCCGACGGAGGTCCGGTGATCTTTCAGGAAACCGTTATGGTTGCGGATGATGATACCCCTGAATCGATCCAGCAGAAAGTCCTTAAAATTGAACACGAGCTTTTACCAAAGGCGGTGAAGGCTTTTTGTCTTGACCAATTGACGGTGGATGGTCGAACCGTTAAATATTTAAAGAGTCAAAGTAATCATGAATCAAATTTTTGATTCAATCAAATAAATGTAGGGAACTTGTTAAGTAATAAATTTGGAGGAATACTATGAGAGCTTTATTAAGTGTATCGGATAAACATGGGATTGTCGAATTTGCAACAAAACTGACAGCAATGGGATGGGAAATCCTATCCACCGGGGGAACTGCCAAAACTCTGAGAGCAGCAGGTCTAACGATTACCGATGTTTCAGAGGTAACCGGCTTTCCGGAATGTCTGGACGGACGGGTCAAAACCTTACATCCTAAAATTCACGGTGGAATTTTGGGAATCCGCAACAATCCAGACCACCAGAAGCAAATGGCAGATCTTGACATTACCCCCATCGATTTGTTGGTCATTAACCTCTATCCATTTAAAAACACCATTTTAAAAGAAGGCGTCGCCTTTTCCGATGCGGTCGAAAATATTGATATTGGAGGACCAACGATGCTGCGCTCGGCGGCCAAAAACTTTAATGATGTAACCGTAGTTGTGGATCCGGAAGACTATGCTATGGTGCTATCTGAGCTGGAAGCAAACGGCAAAACAAGCGATCAAACTCGCTATAACCTGGCTCTAAAAGTGTTTGAAACAACCGCCAACTATGACACGATGATCGCCGATTACTTAAGAAAAAGGGCGAACGGGGAAGTCTTACAAGACACCATTACGATGACCTTTAATAAGGTTCAGGATTTGCGCTATGGCGAAAATCCGCACCAGAAAGCTGCTTTCTATGGTGAAGTGGTTCCCGTTAAAGGCGCCCTAACCGCAGCCAAACAACTCCAGGGTAAAGAACTTTCCTACAATAATATCAACGATACCAACGGGGCCCTGGAAATATTAAAGGAATATGGGGACGAACCCACGATTGTCGCGGTTAAGCATGCTAATCCTTGTGGTATTGCCAGCGATGACGAAATTGCCGTGGCCTATATAAAAGCCCATGACAGTGATCCGGTTTCCATCTTTGGCGGCATTATCGCATCTAATCGTCTGATTGACGAAGCCGCTGCCAAAGAAATGATTAAAACCTTCCTGGAAGTGATCGTCGCTCCAGGATTTACACCAGAGGCGTTGGCTGTTTTGGCAGCGAAGCCAAACCTGCGTTTATTAGAGCTTTCTGACATCACGTACAACGAACCGAGCTATGAAGTAAAAAAAGTCATCGGTGGACTGCTGGTACAGGAACGCGATACCAAGCTTTATAATGAGTTGAAAGTGGTCACGAAACTTAAGCCCAGTGAAGCTGAAATGGATGAATTGCTGTTTGCCTGGAAAGCGGTTAAGAACACTAAATCCAACGCCATCAGCCTGACTAAAGATAAATGCCTGATCGCCAACGGACCGGGCCAGGTCAATCGGGTTGGTGCTCTGGAAAACGCCATCCGTCAGGCCGGCGAAAAGGTCAAAGGGGCAGTGATGGCGTCTGATGCCTTCTTCCCTTTTGACGACAGTGTCAAAGCTGCCGCTGCCGCTGGCATTATCGCCATTATTCAACCCGGTGGGGCGGGACGTGATGCGGATTCAATCAAAGCCTGTGATGAGGCAGGCATTGCGATGGTATTTACCGGCATGCGCCACTTCAAACACTAATTTTTACCACAGAATTGCTTAATCACTGCGTTGGAAATAGTTTTGTCCTTGGTCACGTATGTAAGATACGCTCCCTTCGGACAAAACTATTTCCGCCTTGTGCTAAAGCAATTCTGAAGAAAAAAATTGGGTTAGCATGAATTATTTTGAATTGAACAATACTCTTAGCAAAACGGGTTTTGATTCATTTTGTAGGGGCGATCCGTGATCGCCCGTTTCCCGTTCTTCACGAAGATTTGAAAAACAAAAGCGAAACAAGGAGAAACAGATGAAAGTATTAATGATTGGATCCGGTGGCCGGGAGCATGTTCTGACATGGAAGCTTGCCCAAAGTCCCCGGGTTGACAAAATATATGCCGCCCCGGGTAACGGCGGGATGGCAGAATTGGCCGAATGTGTGGATTTATCGGTTGAAGATATTGCGGGCTGTTTAGCTTTTGCCAAAGAACACCAGATTGACCTCACCGTTGTGGGTCCTGAAGTTCCCCTGGTGATGGGGATGGTTGACGCGTTTGAAGCTGAAGGCTTAAAAGTCTTTGGTCCCAACAAGCATTGCGCCCAGTTTGAGGGCAGCAAAGCCTTTACCAAGGAGTTTTTATTCCGTCACAAGATTCCTACTGCGGCCTATAAAGAATATACCGATTTTGATGAAATCATCAAAGATTTAGGGGTTTACGGTTATCCCATGGTAATCAAGGCTGATGGCCTGGCCGCCGGCAAAGGTGTACTGATCCCTGAAAACGAAGCCGCTGCCCGAGAAGGCATGGAAATGATTATGAAAAAGCGAGAGTTCGGAGAAGCTGGCAATAAGGTGGTTATCGAAGAATTTCTAACCGGTCAGGAAGCCTCGATGCTTTGTTTTGTCGATGGTAAAACCATTGTTCCGATGGAAAGTGCTCAGGATTATAAACGGGCTTATGACAATGATGAAGGGTTAAACACCGGCGGTATGGGAACCTATTCTCCCAATGTACTGTTTGCTGATGAAGCCTTAAATAAGCGCATTAAAGCAGAAATTCTCGATCCGATTATTGGCGGTTTTATTGCCGATGGCATGAACTTTAAAGGAATCCTGTTTATCGGACTGATGATCGAAAGCGGTGTGCCAAAGGTTCTGGAATTCAATGTCCGCTTTGGCGATCCCGAAGCCCAAAGCGTCCTGATGCGAATGGAATCTGATCTGGTCGACATCATGGAAGCCGTTATCGATGGCAAGCTGGCTGACTGTGAGATCAAATGGAGTCACAAAGAAGCCGTTTGCGTGGTGATCGCCTCTGGCGGCTACCCCGGCACTTACAAAAAAGGCCAGGTCATCACCGGTATCGATGATGTGAAAGACTGTGTCGTCTTCCACGCCGGTACCAAACTGGTCAACGGCGAACTTAAGACCAATGGCGGCCGGGTTCTCTGTGTCACCGCCTTGGGCGAAACCCGTGAAGCAGCTAGAAAAACCGTCTACGCCAACATCGGCAAAATCCACTTCGAAGGCGCCCAATATCGAACCGATATTGCCAAATTTAGCTAAAATTAAATAACTCAACTTAGAATTTATATGGAGGGCTACCATGCAAAAGAGTATTATCAGCGCCATGATGGCATATGTTTTATGGGGAATCCTCCCGATTTATTGGAAGGCACTCAAAGAAGTGTCACCGCTTTATATCCTGGCTTCGCGCATTTTCTGGTCTTTTATATTTTGTGTAATTTTTGTTACCATCATTAAAAAATGGCCAGAAATAAAAACGGTACTATTAGATAGAAAAAGGTTCATTTATTGTATCCTCAGTGGGATCATGGTGTCGCTTAACTGGTATACCTATATCTGGGCTGTGAATGCCAATTTTATCATTGATGCCAGTCTGGGCTATTATATCAACCCACTGGTAGTGGTATTATTCAGTGCCCTATTCTTTGGGGAACGTTTTAACAAATGGGAAAGTCTGTCAGTCTTACTCGCATTGGTCGGAGTTGTCTTCATTACCCTAAAAATCGGCAAATTTCCAGTGGTAGCCATCGTTTTGGCACTTACCTTTGCCTTGTATGGCGTCTTTAAGAAGAAACTTAATGCCAGCCCGATTGTCTCACTAATTCTGGAAACGGCTGTCGTGGCACCGTTTGCCTTTGTTGCGATGATTTATATTGAAAGTCAGGGACAAGGTGTGATAGCGCTTGGCAGTCCGGTGGTGACGGCATTGGCTGTTTTGGCGGGGGTTGTTACCGCGATTCCGCTACTACTTTATGCCAAAGGGGTTCAGGACATATCTTTTTCACTACTGGGCTTTTTTCAATATATCACACCTTCCATTATGCTGTTTCTGGGGGTATTTCTTTATGGAGAAATTTTCACGATGGTAGATCTCATTGGTTTCGGATTTATTTGGGTGGCATTGATCATCTTTACCATCTCGAAGATCTATAACGGTAGCAAAGAAATTGTCGAACCGGATCTATAAAAACAAACAAGCGAAAATTATCTGATCAACCCATTAATTTAAGAATTAGTGGGTTTTTCTATTTTAGGTTTGCACTGGGTTGAATTAAAGTCTAAAATAGAGGGTATAAAGATTATGTAAAAATTAATCGGCAAAACGGTTTATGATCAGTCGATGTGTGTAAAAGAATGATTTGATAACGAACGGTCGATTACAAACAGTACATTAGCATAAGATGATAAGGAGTTAAAGTGAAAAATAAAATTGGTTTTATTGGTTGCGGAAATATGGCAAAGGCCATGATTGGTGGTTTGGTGAGAGGGGAATTGTTTCTACCGGAAAATATTTTATGCTTTGATCCCTCTTCTGAAGCAAGGGATCAGGTAGCCAAAGAATATCGGGTTAACATTCAAAAATCCAATGTGGCAGTAGCGGAACAAGCTGATTATCTGGTTTTAGCAGTGAAGCCTTTTTTGTATTCTAAGGTGTTGGAGGAAATTGCCGGAAGTATCAAACCATCGGTGATTATCATCTCTATTGCAGTGGGCGTTGGTTTTGAAGACATTAAGGAGTTTTTGGGCCGGGATGTAAAAGTAATCAGAACCCAGCCCAGCACCCCGGCATTCGTAGGTGAATCCGATTCCACCCTCTGTCCGGATGGGCACATGACACCAGAAGATATCCAGGATGTTATCGCGATTTTTGAAAGTTTTGGCAAGACTGAAATCATTAGCGAAAAACTGATGGATGTGGTCCCCGGGATTGCCAGCTCAGCACCAGCTTATACGATGCTGCTCATCGAGGCCATGGCTGATGGGGGAGTACTTCATGGTTTCCCCCGTGATCAGGCCTATCGGCTGTCAGCTCAGGCAGTTTATGGTGCTGCTAAACTGGTTCTTGAGTCCGGCGAGCATCCGGGAAAATTAAAAGATCAGATCTGTACGCCTGGTGGAACTACCATTGAAGCCGTTCGGGTTCTGGAGGCTAAAGGTTTTAGAGATGCCATCATTTCGGCGGTTGATGCCTGTGCTAAAAAATCCTTGGCAATGCGTAAAAAGAAAGCATAACGTTAATAAATCTAGTTAATCCATTAAGGAGATGTTGTAATTATGGATGAAGGATTAATTAAAAAAATACGAAGAAATATGAGTCTGGAAGAAATGGTCTCGCTTTGTTCGGGCCGAACTGACTGGGAAACGATGAGTTACTCAAAGTACGGCATCGAGCCAGTGTTCATGGCTGATGGCCCCCATGGTATGCGCGTAGTTGAAACGGAGGGAACCTTGGGAATACCTCAGGGAAGACCTGCTACCTGTTTTCCTCCAGCAGTTCTTACCGCCTGTTCCTGGGATGAAGGGCTACTTGAGTTTGTAGCCAGAACTATCGCCCTGGAGGCCAGAGCAATGGGTGTCGATCTGATACTAGGACCAGGAATTAATATCAAACGATCGCCTCTTTGCGGTCGGAACTTTGAGTATTTTTCGGAAGACCCGTTATTGTCTGGTCGCTTGGGAAAAAGTTTTATTATCGGAGCCAAGGAGCATGGTGTGGGAACCACGGTCAAGCATTTTCTGGCCAACAATCAGGAAACCCGGCGTATGACGGTGGATGAAAAAATTGATATTCGGACGCTGCGGGAAATTTACTTAAAACCTTTTGAGATTGCCGTAAAAGAAGGTAAACCAATGGCGGTGATGTGTTCCTATAATAGTATCAATGGCAAGTTTGTCTCTCAGAGTAATTATTTTCTGACCCAACTGCTCAGGAAGGAGTGGGGGTTTGAAGGGATCGTCATGTCCGATTGGGGCGCTGTCTATGATCGGGTCAGAGGCGTGTTCGCCGGACTGGATCTGGAAATGCCTGGTAATGGTGGCGTCAATAACCAAAAAATATTTAATCGGGTTAAAGAAGGCAAGCTTAAGATTACGGTTTTAAATGAAATGGTGGAACGGTTGATTCGGTTTTCGTTTCTGGCTCAGGAAAATCGCAGAAACTATGCCACACCGACAGAAATTGAACCTCAAGGCCACCATAAAATTGCCCAGTTAGCGGCAGTTGAGAGCATCGTGTTACTAAAGAACGAGGATCACATTCTGCCGATTGACGGGACTAAGATAAAGAAACTGGCGATTATCGGTAGTATGGCATTTGATCCTCGGTATCAAGGTAGTGGCAGTTCGAAAATCAATCCTTATCATATCGATTCGCCTTACGAACACCTTAAAAAACTGATAAAAGGTGAAATTCAATTATTTCCTCATCAGGGTTATATCCATGATGAGGTGGCAGAACAAAAACATCTGGCCGCACAGGCGGTGGAGGTGGCAAAAAATTCGGAAATGGCCCTGTTATTTGTGGGCTTGCCGGATCACGATGAGTCAGAAGGTTATGACCGTACTCACTTGAAGCTGCCTCAAAAACAGCTTGATCTGATTGGTGCGATCTGCAAGGTTCAGCCTAAAACAGTGGTAATTGTTCAAAATGGTGGCATTGTGGATATGAGCTGGGAACACCAACCCAAGGCCATCATTGAGATGTTTTTAGGCGGTCAGGGTGGCGGTGATGCGATTGCTAAACTCTTAGTTGGAGAAAATAATTTTTGTGGCAAACTAGCAGAAACCATTCCCATGCGTTTGGAGGATACCCCGGCTTACATTAATTTTCCCGGTATCCACGATGAGGTGGTGTACGGTGAGAGTATTTTTGTGGGGTACCGCTATTACGACTTTACGAAAAAGAAGGTCCGTTTTCCCTTTGGATTTGGGCTTAGCTATAGCCATTTTGACTATCAACCGATCGAAGAATCCGAGCTGACAATCGATGCCGAAAAAACGGTCACGGTTAAATGTCAGGTCACCAATACCGGCGTGATGAACGGCAAAGAGATCATACAACTTTATACTGGAAAATCCGATACGGCCATCCTTCGTCCAATTCGGGAACTCCGTGGATTTAAGAAAGTCTTTATCCCCGGAGGGCGTTCGGCTGAGATAAGCTTTGAGCTGGGACTCAGTGACTTTACTTACTACAATCCCACCACCAAATCCTGGGAACATGAGTCAGGCAGTCACCAGATCTATATCGGGTCATCCAGTCGGGACTTACCAATTGTTTATTCGGTTCAGATTACCAAAGATCTGATCCATCCCATTAACCCGTTATCCTATCTCAGTGATTTTGAAAAAACGGATCGGGGACAAACCATTCTAAAACTATTGCTGTCTGGTTTTGAAGAGATTATGGGAAATGACCATAATAGAGAAGACGATTTTTTTATGACCATGTTAGCCAACACCCCGTTGCGTAAGTTAGTCGAGTTTTCTAATGGGATATTTACTGAGGAGTGTATTGATAAGATTATTGAACTGGTCAATTCAGATGAGTCCTTGGTGGGGATTACCTTTGAAAAATTGGTTAATTGCACTGAAAAGAAAAAGGGCTTTTTCAAAAGTCTGTTTGGCGGCCATGATGAAGAGTACCTCGGCATCCACTCTAAAGTACGGGAGCTGGTCGACGATGACGATGTCATGAAGATTTTAAGAAATTATTTTGGCGATGAAACTTTTGAAAGTGACTATCTGCAGATGGCCATCAAAATGGGGATCTGTTTTGATAAGGCTCAGAAATTACTTCCCGACGAGTTTTTCTCCGACGAAAAACTAAAACAAATTGATAAAGAGTTGACTGCACTCGCAAAGCTTAAAAAGAAATAAAGAAATTTAATGAGAAAGCGTACCGATCACTAATAAGTGATGATCGGTACCTTCTCTTTGTAAAATAGAAGAATTTTCAAAAGTTTAATGATAATATAATTTGAGAAGGAAAGATAAAAAATGAATACACTCACCATTGATACATCGACCATTGTGGCATCGGTTGCCATATTAAATGAAGAAAAATTAGTTGGCGAAATGATTATTAATCATCAAAAAAAACACTCGGAGAAACTGATGATTGCTATTGATCATTTGCTCAGTGATGGGGGGCTTTCCATAGCGGATATTGATGTTTTTGGCATTGTTTCCGGTCCGGGTTCTTTTACCGGGCTGCGTATTGGCATGGCTACTGTTAAGGGATTTGCCCAGGCCCTCAATAAACCGGTGGTCGGGGTGTCCACCCTGGAAGCCCTGGCGATGAATATTCCCTTTGCCAAGGGTCTGATTTGTCCGCTCCTGGATGCCCAGAGAAACCAGACCTATACCGGGGTTTTCCATTTTGAGGACGACCAGCTGGTTCGGGATATGGCCGATGCAGTGATGGAAATTGATGATCTCATTGCTTTTTTAAAAGCGAGAAATGAGACCATCTATTTTTTGGGTGATGGCTTACCGCGGTTTTCACAAATCCTGCAAGAAGCCCTTCCAACCGCCCGGCTGGTACCTAATTATCTCAACATGAATCGGGCGTCATCAGCGGGTGCCCTGGTCTTGGAGCGAGCATTAAAAGGCGAAACCAGCCATTATCTGGAAGTGGAACCCTCTTACATCCGGCCTTCCTACGCCGAAGAGCATAAAAAATGATGGTCCGCTATCGTTTAATGAGGTCCCAGGATGTCCCTGGGGTTTTTAAGGTGGATCAGGCTTGTTTTTTACATAATTGGACCCAGGATTCCTATCATGCCGAAATAAAAAACTGTCTCTCAAATTATATTGTGGCCGAAGCGGACGGCGAAATTATAGGGTTTGGCGGTTTTTGGCAGGTAATTGACGAAGCGCACATAACTAATATTGCGGTGCTAGAAGCTTATCGACAGATCGGGGTTGGGCAAAGCATTATGAATGCGATGCTTGCTCTGGCACAAGAGAAAGGCTGTGTGGGAATGACCCTGGAAGTAAGAGGGGATAATCAGCCGGCCCTTAATTTTTATTTAAAAAATAAGTTTACCCGGGAGGGTCGACGTAAAGATTACTATGGCCTGGGAATGGACGCAATCATCATGTGGAGGTATGGACTTGAATAAAAGCATTAAAATATTTTCGGTGTTGCTGGGAATTTTGTTTCCAGTAATAATTTTTATCAGCGGCATTGAAGTGGCAGTCTTTGACAAAGCGTTTTATATGGACCAGATGGAAAAGAATCAGGTCACTAAAAACACTGGTGTTTATCCCCCGGATATGGAGTTGGTGGTCACTGAAATGATCAGCTACTTAAAGGGAAACCGGCAGGATTTTGACATCAAAGCCCGTTTGGCTCCGGAAAATGCCAAAAACGTAGTGGATTATGTGTCTGTTTTCAACGAGAAAGAAATCACCCATATGGATGATGTCAGAGATCTGCTGTTATTCTTTCTTGGCCTTCGAAACGCGGCGATGAGTCTGGCACTGATAGCCTTTGTGATTCTTTTAAAATACAACAAGAAGGCCATACTCAAGGCTTTATTTTATGGATCGATTATTTTTATGGTGATCTTTCTGATTATTGGCGCATGCTTTATTTTTAATTTTAGCGACACGTTCATTCTTTTCCATCAGTTGTTTTTTTCGAACGACTTATGGATTATGGATCCATCAACTGACCGACTCATCTGGATTGTACCCGAGCCTTTTTTCTTTACCATGATCGGTCGAATGGTCGCCTACATCCTGGTACCTCTGGGGCTGACGACCCTCACAACGGGGCTGGTGTTATTTAAACAAACACGAACAAATAAATTGTAAATTTAATCGAGGTAAACATGAAAATTCTTAGCATTGAGACATCCTGTGACGAAACATCTGTGGCCATTGTAGAAGATGGTCGAAAAATACTGACCAATCGGATTTATTCCCAAATTGATATTCATCAAAAATATGGGGGCGTAGTGCCGGAGATTGCTTCCCGCAATCACGTGACCAAACTGCCTTATATCATCGATGAAGCCCTGGAAGAAAGCCGGCTGACCCTGGCTGAGATGGATGCCATTGCCGTGACCAACGGTCCGGGTTTGGTGGGGGCACTGCTAATTGGTCTCTCAACGGCAAAAGCGATGGCTTACAGTCTGGGAAAACCGCTGATTGGCGTACACCATATCGAAGGTCACATTGCGGCTAATTTTCTGCAGTATCCAGAGCTTACACCGCCCTTTCTGACATTGGTAGTATCTGGTGGCCACAGTCATCTGGTATTAGTGGAAGATTACCAGACCTTTAAGGTTTTGGGACGAACCATTGATGATGCCGCCGGGGAAGCCTTTGATAAAATTTCCCGAGTTTTGGGGCTGGGATATCCTGGTGGTCCGGCCATTGATGCGGCGGCAAAAAATGGCAACCCCGACGCGATCCCTTTTCCGCGGGTGATGCTCGATAAAACCCAGTATGATTTTAGCTTTAGTGGCTTAAAATCAGCGGTGCTTAATTATCTCAATGGCAAAAAAATGAAAACCGAAGCGATCAATCCCAATGATGTGGCGGCTTCTTTCCAGATGGCTGTTATCGAGGTGTTAGTGAGCAAAACCATCGCCTGCGCCAAAAGCATTGGCATGAAGACCATCTGTATGGCCGGAGGGGTATCCTGCAATTCGCTATTGCGTGAAATGATGGGGCAGGCAGCAGCAGCAGCAGGCATGACCCTGTTCTATCCTGATCCCATTCTCTGCACCGATAATGCCGCCATGATCGGTTCGATGGCTTATTATAATTATATCAATGGGGAAGAAAGTGACCTGAGTCTTAATGGCATTCCAGGTTTAAAAATTGGTACCCGGTAATGAAACGAGTCAGGGAAGAATGCTTAAGTTAAAAGGGTAAACGCATTTATATAAAGAGAACTGTATCCTCTTTAAAAATTAAAACAATCTTAAAAAAAATTAAGATCAACAAAAAGGGAAAAAACACTTGCAATCAATCTGCAAATCATTTAAAATACTATTAGCACTCAGGATGAATGAGTGCTAATAAAAGAAAAAAAGGTACAAGGTACCCAATATAATCAAATGGAGGAAAAAATGAGTTTAAGACCTTTAGGTGACAAAGTAGTTATTAAAGTTAAAGCTGAAGAAGTAAAAACTTTAGGTGGAATTGTTTTACCAGGATCTGCCCAGGAAAAACCACAGCAGGGTAAGGTAGTTGCAGTTGGAACTGGAGAAATTATTGATGGCAAAAAAGTGCCATTGGATGTTAAGGTAGATGATGAAGTTATCTATTCCAAATACTCCGGTAATGAAGTGAAAATTGGCGATGAAGAGTTTTTAATCATCCGTCAAGCTGATATTTTAGCAATCGTAGAATAATAAAATTTAGAAAAACAGGAGGAAAATAATATGGCTAAAGAAATAAAGTTTCGTGAAGATGCCAGAGAATCACTGATCGCTGGTGTAGACAAATTAGCAAACACCGTTAAGGTAACATTAGGACCAAAAGGAAGAAATGTTATTTTAGCAAAATCATATGGTTCACCAACCATCACCAATGATGGGGTAACCATTGCCAAAGAAATTGAACTGGAAGATGCCTTTGAAAACATGGGTGCTCAGCTGGTTAAAGAAGTCGCTACCAAAACGAATGACGTTGCTGGTGATGGAACAACCACAGCCACCTTATTGGCTCAGGCAATTGTTCGAGAAGGTAACCGTAATGTTGTTGCCGGTGCAAATCCAATGGTCCTCAAAAAAGGAATTGAAAAAGCAGTTGTGGCTGTTGTTGAAGAATTAAAAGCAAACAGCAAAAAAATCGAAAGCAAAGAAGCAATCGCTCAGGTTGCATCCATTTCGGCAGCTGATGCTGAAATTGGTAAACTGATTTCCGAAGCCATGGATAAAGTTGGTGATGACGGTGTTATCACAGTTGAAGAAGGCAAAGGCATGGGTACTGAACTGGAATTTACCGAAGGGATGCAATTTGACCGTGGTTACTTATCAGCCTACATGGCAACGGATACCGAAAAAATGGTTGCCATCCTTGATAATCCATATATCTTAATCACAGACAAAAAAATTACAAATATTCAAGAAATTTTACCGATTCTGGAACAAATCGTTCAATCTGGCAGCAAACTGTTAATCATTGCGGAAGATGTCGAAGGCGAAGCATTAGCAACATTGGTTGTTAATAAATTACGAGGAACCTTTAACTGTGTCGCTGTAAAAGCACCCGGCTTTGGCGACCGACGTAAAGCAATGTTGGCTGATATTGCGGCATTAACGGGTGGCGAAGTTATTTCGGATGAACTAGGTCTGGAACTCAAAACTACCACCATCGAACAATTAGGTCGTGCCCGTCAGGTTAAAGTTGATAAAGAAGATACTATTATTGTTGAAGGTAGCGGAAACAAAGACGCGGTGGCCGAACGAATTCGTCAGATCAAAGCGCAGATTCCAGAAACTTCTTCAGAATATGATAAAGAGAAATTACAGGAACGTTTGGCTAAATTATCTGGTGGCGTAGCGGTTATTCAGGTTGGTGCAGCCACCGAAACTGAACTTAAAGAAATCAAATATCGAATTGAAGACGCCTTGAATGCGACTCGAGCAGCGGTTGAAGAAGGCGTTGTATCCGGTGGTGGTACTGCTTATATCAATGCGATTCCAAAAGTTGATGCTTTAATTGAAACCCTCGAAGGCGACGAAAAAACTGGCGCTTACATTATCCGTCGGGCCATCGAAGAACCAATGCGTCAAATTGCTGATAATGCTGGTCTTGAAGGCTCTGTTATTGTTTCGCAAATGGCTGGTAAAAAAGTTGGCGTTGGTTATGACGCTGCTAAAGGTGAGTTTGTTGATATGTTCCAGGCTGGAATCATTGACCCAACCAAGGTAACCCGTTCTGCGATTCAAAACGCAGCCAGTGTTTCGGCAATGTTCTTAACGACTGAAGTAGCAGTTGCCGATCTTCCTAGCGAAGATGCCGGTATGGGCGGAATGCCAGGCGGTATGGGCGGAATGCCAATGATGTAAGCCTTAAGGCTACATCATTACGATTAATCGATTTAAATAAAATAAAAGGCAGTCTCATTCGAGGCTGCCTTTTATTTTTAAGGATTTAGAAACGTTTAGTCAACATCGTAGGGGATACCAGCAAAAAGTACTTCCATTTCTGGTTGTTCCAATTCAGCCAGTTTGACAATCAGACCGTTAAGCAGGGTGATCATTGCCTGGGCATCCGGGGATTCGTCATCAGTTGGTTTAGCGGCGTACAGGGCAATCAGCATAGTATTTCTGGTGGTGCCTTTCACATCTTTAAACAGGGTATTTAAGACTCTTTTTTCATTCGTTGTTAGTTTCATTGTTTCCTCCAAAATTTTTTAAAGTATTTTACAAAATCACAGTTGTGCATTAAAGTTTACTCGTTTTCCAGAGCCATCAGGGCGATCTCCCAGGAATCAGTCAGTTCAGACAGCTGTTGCTTGTGCGCTTCATAGGTGAGATTGATTTCTGCTGCCAGGGTGAGATTATCGTAGAAATCCGGGGCACACATCGCGGCTTCAATGGACTCGATTTTTTGTTCCGTTGTTAGAATGTCTTCTTCGATTTCTTTAACTTTTTTCTTTAAGAGCCGCATTCTGGCTTCTTCTTCTTTTTGTTTCTTGCGATCCGTTTTCTGTTGTGTTTTAGTTGGGACGGTTTTGTTTTCAGCCGCAATAACCGCTTCCCGTTCGGAAGCATCGGTCTTATGTTTTACATAGTCGTCATAGTTGCCCAGATGGATTTCCATACCATCGGCAGAAAATTGGTAGATCTGTGTTGAGATCCGGTTAAGAAAATATCGATCATGCGAGATAAATAGTAGCGTTCCTTCATATTGGCTCAAGGCACTTTCAAGAATTTCCTTGGTATCCATGTCGATATGATTGGTGGGCTCATCCATCAGCAGGAAGTTCGATTGGGAGATCATCAGACGGGCCAGTAGCAATCGTGCCTTTTCACCGCCGGATAGGGTGTTGATTGGTTTGAAGACCTCGTCACCCACAAATAAAAAGGCTGCCAGGATATTTCGCAGTTCGCCTTCAGTCAATTTTGAATCAACATCCCACAGCGCTTCTAAAAGATTTTCGTTGTAGAATTTCTTTAGATCCTGATGCTCCTGATCGAAATAGCCGATATGAACTTTTTGACCCCGGCGAATTTCACCAGCATCAGCGGCCAGTTTTTCTTGCAAGATGCGAAAGAGGGTCGTTTTACCAGCGCCATTGGGTCCGATAATACCGATTTTGTCGCCGCGATGAATTTCGAAATTCATATTTTGAAAAAGCAGACGATTATCAAAGGATTTTTTGAGCCCGGTTACCGCTAAAACATCATTGCCACTTTTAACCCGGGGAATAAAGCTAAAATGGCTGTTATGAGTAGTTTCGACTTTATCGAGTAGCTCAATTTTGTTTAAGGCCTTTTCCCAGCTGGAAGCCCGTTTAGAGCTTTTAATGGAGTTATAGGCCCGAAACCGATCAATGACTTCCTGCTGGTGTTTGATTTCTTTCATTTGTTGCTGATATTGGTGGTTTTGTTCCATCAGATCCTGACGTTTTTTAACGGCGTATTGGGTATAATTGCCATGATATTCCTTAACATTTTTCTGCGTCACTTCGATAATGGAGGTACATACCTTGTCAATGAAATAGCGGTCATGGGACACGATGATAAAGGTTCCGGGGTAATTCTTCAGGTATTGTTCCAGCCATTGCAGCGCATCGATGTCTAAGTAGTTGGTCGGTTCGTCGAGTAAGAGCAGTTGCGGTTCCTGAAGCAGAATCTGACCCAGAGTAGCCCGCGTTTTTTCACCGCCGCTGAGCATTGAGAAGGCTTTGTTCTGGTCTTCTGCCTTAAAGCCCAGGCCATTGATAACCCCGCGGATGCGACTGGGGTATTCGTAGCCATGATTTTTGGCAAAGCTTTCCTGAAGCTCCCCAAACTCCAGCATCAGTTTTTCCTGATCCTCACCAGAAGCGCGCGTAATGGCATCACCGATCTGTTTGATTCGCTTTTCCATCTTGATCAGCGGTTTAAAAACATCGGTAAGCATCTCAAGCAGCGTGGTATTTTCGGCGACATTGGATTCCTGGGATAAGTAGCTGATCGATAGTCCGTTTTTTATACTGATTCGCCCGGTGTCGGGAATCAATTCTCCGGTAATCAGTTTTAAGAGGGTTGATTTCCCGGTGCCATTTCGGCCGACCAGACCGATTTGCTTTTTTTCGTTAATGGAAAGATTGAGTTTATTAAAAATTTCATGGATGCCATAACTAAAATGCAAATTTTCTATATTGATTAACATTATTTCACCTGTTTTCGTTTTAGTTCAGTTATTTTAGGTTCACTTTTACTATTCTATCAAAAAAATCCACAAATTAAAATGAATAATTTGACGTAATTGATACATATTGATATAATTAATCATTATCCGAAAGAAAGGAGAAGTTATCATGCATCGCTTCTCAAAAAAAGTTTCTATGACCGTTGTTAAACGGTTGCCAAAGTATTACCAATATTTAAGTGATTTACAGCTCAATGATATCGAAAAAATATCATCCCGAGAACTAGCAAGTTTAATGGGACTGACAGCTTCTCAAATCAGGCAGGATTTAAATTCCTTCGGAGGTTATGGTCAGCAAGGTTATGGCTATAACGTGGGAGAATTAAAGGAAGCGATCAAGGAGATTCTTGGTCTTGATAGTGAATATAACTGCATTATTATCGGTGCTGGAAATATGGGTCATGCCATAGCCAATTATGAACGCTTCAGGCGGGAAGGTGTCATCCTAAAGGGCGTCTTTGATGTTGATCCACTCATGGTTGGGACTGTCGTTGGTAGTGTGGTTGTAAAACATATGGAAGAACTGGGTGCTTTTGTTAAGTCCAATGAAATCGATATTGCTATTTTGTGCGTACCCCGGGAGGTGGGCCAGAAGGTGGCGGCTCAGGTAACCGAATTAGGGGTGAAAGGGATTCTTAATTTTAGTCCATTGGATTTGGATGTCCCCAGTGATGTTGTTGTCGAAAATGTAAATATTACAGATAGTTTGTTTACCTTAACCTATCTGCTGGGCGAGTAACGACGAGCTAAGAATAGTAAGAGTTTGATTGACAATCAGACTCTTTATATTTTTGCGTGAAATAAAAAAAACTAAAAAAGAAACACGGATTCCGTGTTTCTTTTATTTATAACAAGCTATGTAAACATAATTTTCATCGTTTTTAATTACTTCCCGCTGGAACTCTTAAAATTAATAAAATCAAGAACTTCCTGCTTGTAGCTTTCAGGGAAAGAGAAGTAAGAAGAAAAAGAATCAACTTCTTCGTTGGAAAACACGTAAGATTTTAAAAATTCTTCACAGGTCATCGGTTTGGGATTGCTTGGTAAAAGTTTTGGCTGGTCGGTTCTGCATAATAAATAGTCAACAGAAACTTCAAAAAAATCAGCGATCTTAATCAGTAATTGGTTTTCCGGTAAATTCTTATCTTTTTCATATTTAGAGATAGAGCTTTTGTTAAGATAGAAAAGATTGGCAAAATTTTCCTGAGTAAGTCGTTTAGAAATTCGCAACGCCTTTAATCGAGTACCAAAAGTATTATTTTCCATTATTTTCACCTTCTTTCAGCTTAGAATTGTTGGCATAAATGCACTGGCCATTGCTTTATTATAACACAGCTTTAACATTTGTCAAGAATTTCAGTTGAATTTAAGTAATAAAATTTAAATTGGTAAGGCATCAAAAGGGCGATCTCGCTTCTCTTAGTAGTCGCAGACACTCCTCGTATTTGGCTTTCTCATGGATTGCATCATTGGCAGGAAATGCTGATTCCAGGGATTGATTATTGACTGCTGTTTGAGTTATTGTGTCAAATAAAGCATTAAAATCTGCGTTTTCCGGAGAATCAGTTGATTTGCGTTTTGATTTTCCGTCTTCGGTTATAATTTCATCGTAATTAAGAGCAGTCAAAGTTGAACCATTAAAAGTGGCTTCAAGGACCCCTTGATAGCCATCATGATCGGGTGGGGTGATGATCGTGTAGGTATCAAGGGTATCAATTTTTATTGGTTCTTGATCACCTTTTTTAGCTTGAGCAAAAATTTTCTTTGCTAATTTTACATAGCGTTCAGATGTTTGGGTCGCCCCAGAGATAGCATCTATTTCATCAGGGTTTTGAGAAGAGATCAGTTCGTTATAAAGCCGGAGGTAAAGGCTACTTAAATTCGTTACAACTAAATTTGGCCAGGTTTTATCGGGGCCATCCACAGCCAAGCGATCAGTTTTACTTCGATCAATTTCTTGAAAATTCACCTTGGTAATGAGGCCGTTCTTGATGAAAATATTTAATTGTTGAGCGTAACCTCTACCATCATAGTAGCTTGTCGTGGCTGTATACTGGCCGTCGATCAGGGTTTCTAAATTTTTAGTAGGCATAATTGCACCGGTTGTGGGATCGTTAATCAGTTCTTTTTCCACACATCCGGTTAATAAAAGCGGTATCAAGGCAGCAGCCAGGATAAAATTGCCAAGGCGAAAAGCGCTACCAGTTTTAAATTTATTGTTTTGCATCATCATCACCAATTTTCATAGTATCTGTAGTCAGTGCCTATCCAGTGTTTGTTCAGTACTGGCACTAATAAGCTGAGGCGTTCATCAATGGCGGAACGATCTGTTTTTTTCTCGAAAAAACGCCATTCATGTATTTACTGAATTCCCCGGGTTGGAAACCGAACGCCAGCTGAGCAAGATTTTTAGCGTCCCCGGCGATGATCAACTCGGTTCCTCCTAAGATAATGTCGGTGACCATTAAAAGGGTCAGATCCAGGTGTTCTTCCTCACACAATTTATTCATTTCCAGTAGAACCCCATCCAATTTATTAAATATTCCCCGGAAATCCCCAGTGTTAATTTGAGATACCCCAATTTTATAGGACCCCATGGTAAAGAGTTTCCGGTCAGTGGATAGGATTTCAAAAGGGTGCATTTCTTTTAAATTACTACCGGCCACGAGCATTTTTTCACCGTAGCTTTTAACGTCAATCGCAAGCATTTTACCCAATTTCCTGGCGATTGTCCGATCCTCTTTGGTGCAGGTGGGTGAATTAAACAGTAGCGTATCAGAGATAATGGCGCTGAGCATCAGACCCGCCATCACACGAGGGATCGGGATTTTATTTTCATGGTACATTTTTGCAACGATGGTTGCTGTACAGCCAACCGGTTCAATGCGAAGATAGAGAGGTGTGGCGGTTTGTATTTCGGCCACGCGATGGTGGTCGATGACTTCAATGATCTCAGCTTCCTCGACACCAATAATGGATTGATTCCGCTCATTGTGGTCTACCAGAATAACCTTCTTGCGGCTAAAGTCAATCAGGTTACTCCGGGAAATGGTTGAAATGACCTTTCCGTCTTCATCTACTACCGGGAAGCGATCATGATCAGAGGTCAGAATATTTTTTTTGACATCATCGATGGTTTCATAGGTCATAAAATACTCCAGATTATTTTTCTGGTAATATTTTTTTATCGGAATTCCCTGACATAGAAGACGGATAACTTCAAAGGGACCAAAGGCAACGGTTAGAATAGTCCCCTGATAGTCGTTGGAAATTGGCATGTCAAACTCCGGAGACGCGTTTGAAACAATAATGATGCCAGCACCGGTGGATAAAGCCCGGTTTAGATAAATATCCTGCTCAACGGTGACCAGAATGTCCTCGCTTCCCAGGGTTTGACCCGCCTTTATTTCGGTGATGGTGTACACATCCCCGTGCACCAATTCGGATTTGATTGATCCGTAAACACGGGCGCTTAGCAATTCAATAATGTTTTTCAGCGGGGTTTCGCTGTCCCGTAGCAGGGATTTTGAAAAAGCATCTGTGTAAGCTGGAATAATGTCTGACAGGGAAACCATACCGATCAGTTTGTTGTCATCGCTGACCACTGGCAGGGAGCGGCCGGGATGATCGATGATCTGCCCCATCGTTTTGGAGACGGAGTCCTTCTCATTGGCCATCGAAAAATCGGTGAGAACCAGATCGGAAACCTGGGGCTTGACATCTTTGATCAATTCGGGCAAATCTGCCCCAAAGGTATCCAGAACAAATTGGGTTTCTTTATTGATCGGCCCCAATCGGGCTGGGAAGACCTGGGGATGTCCCAGGGTTTGTTTTAAGTGGGCATAAGCAATGGCAGAACAGATGGAATCGGTATCTGGATTGCGGTGCCCGAAGACATATACTTTATGGGTCATCGAGGGACCTCCTTTTTGTTTAGATAGTTTATTAGGCATTCAAAAATCGTAGTACGTCCCGATAGACAAGATCTCGTTTATCTTCATTAAGAATTTCATGTCGCATCAGTGGATAGAGAATGAGATTAACCTCTAAAGCGCCAGCATTTTTTAATTTTCGGGTGATATGAACCACTTCTTTGCCCATCCCCCCGACAGGGTCATCCCGACCAGCTAAAAAAAGGAAGGGGAAATCGCTGGGGATTTTTTTAAGGTTGGACGCCTTTGCTGAGTAGTCAATACCATAAAATAAATCGCGGTAAAATCCGGCACTGCAGGTAAATCCACAAAGAGGATCCTCGATATAGGCATCGACATTGTTTTTGTTCATGGAAATCCAATCGTATTCGGTGCGGTTGGGTTTGAATTTTTTATTGTAGCTGCCAAAGGAAAGATCAGAAAGCAGTTTAGAAGGTGTTTTCTCACCCTTTTTTCGGATCTCCCAGCGGGCAATAAGGCTGGCCGTTTTACGCATAAATCTGTTGATGCCGATGGTGGTGCCAATAATAACAGCCCCGTCATAGAGTTCGGCGTGATCGATGACAGCTGTTCGGGTTACCACTGAACCCATGCTGTGTCCGACGATAAACAAGGGTAGATCCGGGTAGATCTCTTTAAGCATGCCGGAGATCTCTCTAACATCTGCGACAACGCGTTTCCAGCCATTACTGCTGTCAAAAAAACCGGGATTGCCAGAATCTATGCCAGTTTGACCATGCCCTCGCTGATCGTGAATGACAGCCAGGTAGGAGTGGCAATATAAAAAGTCCATAAATTCATGATAGCGTCTGGCATGTTCGGCCATGCCATGAACAATCACAACGACACCCTTTGGGTTGGCAGGGCAGGGTGTTTCATAATAAGTCAGCTTCACTTCATCGGAGGCATAAAAACGATTGGTTGTTAAATTAATCATTGGCTGTCCCTTCTTTCGGATTGTCTTTAATCTATTTTCATATTATAACAAAATATCTTAAAAAAAACAGGGTTACCCGTACTAAAAAGAAGATAATCGGTGTATAATTAAGATAAAATTGTTAGGAGTATTGAAAATGAAATTAACGGTACTTGGTAATAAGGGACCCTTTAAGGTTATTTAAATGAAGCGACCGTTATTATGGGGATTTATTACCCTAAGTATGGGTATTGCCGGAGTTTATTATCATTTACCGCCTTGGGTGATGCTTGGTTTCATCGGCTTTCTGGCAGGAGTGCCGTTCTTTCTCAAAAATATCAAAATCGCCCAGATGGTATTCGTCCTTGGGTTATTCGGGGCAGGTGTTATTTTGGGCTACGGAGCCTTTCCGGAGTCGGATGCGTTGGAAACCTTCTATGAAAAAGACGTTTCGCTTATCGGGATAGTCACCGATTATCCGATTCGCTTTGAAAATCGCTTAACCATCAATCTAACGACTAAAGAACTGGTCACGACTGCAGAGAAGAACAATCGTCTTGAGGACGCAAAGGGGATCCGAGCAACGCTCTACTATCAGGCAGATGCGAACGCGACCGACGAGAATGAAGCGTTAGCGACTGCCACAGATCAGCAATTAAACCTTGTACCTGGTGATGTGCTGTTATTACAGGGTAAACTGTCAAAGCCGGCCGGAAAAAGAAATCCTGGCGGTTTTGATTATGGCCTGTATCTAAAATCCCGGTCTATTGACGGGTTGCTGACGATCAAACCCGACAATCTTTTACACGTCGGTCAGGAAACGACAGTATTCTACCAGATATTGGGTATTAAAAGAGCCTTGGAAAATCAATTGGAGGTCAGCTTTTCACAGGATGTGTCAGATTTGCTCAAGGGTGTGGTTTTTGGTGAAAAAAATATCAATGAGAATCTGACGAAGCGCTTTCAAGATGCCGGCGTCACCCATGTTTTATCGGTTTCTGGACTCCATGTGGGGTATGTGTTCCTGGCGCTGTCCTTGCTGCTGATAATGGCAAAGATAAAAAAGCGTTATTGGATCATTTTTCTGACCCCGGTTTTACTGTGTTACATTGCCATCACCGGGTTCGCACCATCGGTGATCCGGGCGTCGATTATGCTCCTGTGCCTGACTTGGGGACAGGGAATTCATCGGGAACGGGATGCCTTGAATCAACTTAGTTTGGCCGGACTGGTGATTTTAGGGATCTGGCCGGCACAACTATTTCAAGCCGGTTTTCAACTATCGATGGGTGCGGTACTCGGGATTATCCTGTTTTATCGTCCATTACTGTATTTGTATGAGAAATGGCGTAATAAAAAGCGGGTGCACAATAAAATAAAATCCGGCCCGGTGGTTCAGGGCCTGGTCTTGACTTTTTGTGCCACAGTGGGCACAATGCCGATTCTTTTATACCATTTTAAGAGCTTTACATTGATAAGTTTCTTATCTAATTTGCTGGTAGTCCCCTTGATTGGCGTATTTTTGCTAGCCGGGATGGGTTTTCTGATGATCATTTCGATCGTGCCCGTTTTAGCTCCTGTTTTGTCCCTACCGGTGGCATTCTTAGGGGAGTCTATTATTGTCGTGCTGGATGGAATCAATGATCTGGGAAAGGTTGCAAATATTTTGTGGATAAACCGTGGCGGATTATCCCTGGCTGAAACGGGACTGTTTTTACTGCTGGTCTTTCTGATTTCAGGCTATTTTTATCTCCGCCAGCCTTATGTTCGAAACACGGTAATGAGTTTGGGACTAGTGCTGGCGCTAATAGTGATGGCAACGTCGCTGTTTCCCAAAAATCTGGTAGTAACGGTTCTTGATGTCGGTCAGGGTGACAGTATTTTGATTGAGACCCCGGGCGGGCTGAACTATCTGGTCGATGGCGGCGGCTATCTCTTTGAACGATCCAATCGGGTTTCAGATCAGGTGCTGTATCCCGCCTTGTATTCAAAAAACATCCGAGCTCTGGATGCCATCTTTTTAACTCACAACCATGTGGATCATAGTCAGGGGGTTGAGGAACTGGTCTTTGATGGTTATCCGGTTAAAAATTTATTTATGAGTATTCATACGAATAATGAAGCGCTTCTTGATCAGCAGTTGGCTCCGGTTTCTTTGTTAAAAGAGGGATCAGTCATTGAAGGGAGTGACGGTGTGACCATTAAGGTATATAATCCCGAAGGGACAATCATCCCCAAAGAGGACGAACAACAGAATAATGCCTCGCTGGTGATGTCAGTTTCCTATCAAAAGTTCAATCTGCTTTTATGTGGCGATATTGAAGCCGAGGTTGAAGAAAAACTGGCAAAAGAATTTCGTGCCCTTAGCAGTCAACAAGATTTTCAAATCATCAAAATTCCTCATCATGGTAGCAAAACTTCATCCAGTCTGGCATTTCTTCAGGCGGTTGATCCGGAAATAGCAGTGATTTCGGTCGGGGCTAATAATTTTTTTAACCATCCCAGCGATGTGGTAATGGATCGTTTAGCCGCGCAAGAAATGATGACACTGCGAACCGATGAAAGAGGCGCTGTGGAAATTACCAGCAACGGAGAATTTATCCGTATCAATCACTATGTGAATTAAACTTCAACGAATCGTATCCGTCATTAATAAGACTCAACTTAAACTAATGGAGAAACGCTGTGAATTATAAAGAACTAAGTAAAAGTGTAAAAAATAAGGAAATAAGCCCGGTCTATTTATTCACCGGCCCAGAACAGTACATCGGTCATATGATGGAAAAAACGCTGATTGGTACTGAGATAGCAAAGGGTCTGGAACCCTTGAATCTAACCACCTACAGTGATAAAAACGTGGATGTGTCGGAACTACTGGCAACCTGTGAAACCTTGCCGATGATGAGTAATAAGCGAATGGTTATCATTCGGGAAGAGGCACAGCTCGATAAAATCACCGATAAAAAAGCTCTGGATCGGATTACCGCTTACCTGGAGAAACCCAGTCCATCGACACTTCTAATTATCTACTGGGAACAGCCGGACAAGCGCAAAAAACTGTACAAAAGTCTAACCAAGGCCGGTTCTCTGGTGGTGTTTGAAAAACTCGATGCCAGTGATTTGACAGCCTGGATTACCCGGCGGATTAAAAATGCCGGAAAAAAAATCAGCCGTTCCGAATTGGAACTTTTTATGCAGCGGTCGATGTATTTAATGAACGAGAAAAAAACCATGGAAATGGTGGATAATGAACTCAACAGCCTGATTGATTATACTGGGGACCGCAATGAGATAACCAGGGAAGACATTTTGTTGATTCTACCCCAGTCTACTGAAGAGGGGATTTTCAAGCTGATCGACTATGCGGTCAGCGGGCAAAAAGATCAGGCCCTGCTGATGCTCAACCATTTTTATCTTGAAGGGGAATCTCCCTTTGGGGTTTTTAGTCTGCTGCTACGACAAATCCGGATGTTGCTGATGGTCAAAATTTACAACGCCCGGGGACTGTCGGCCAAAGCGGTAGCGACTGAAATGAAACTGGCTCCTTTTATTGTCAACAAGATCTTAAAAAACGGGAAAAATTATCCCATCAATAATTTATGGGAGGTTATGGTGATCGGGGCAGACCTGGATGCCCAGATGAAATTGGGGGAGATTGATCAAAATTTTGCCCTGGAATTGTTTTTGATGAAGATCAGATAAATCCTGATCACTTCGTACCGATGCAAAAAAACATCGGTACGATACGAGCGGGGTGTCGATATAATACAAGCAAGCTTGTGATGGGCTCGTTGCCTTCGCGCAAAAAAAAGATGTACCTGAGTAAGTACATCTTTGGATAGACCCTAGAGACACGGGTTTTGGGAATATATAAATGAGGTAATTAAGCAGTCATCTTGTTTAAGATTCTAGCCAAAGTACTTTTTTTACGTGCTGCAGTGTTTTTATGTAAAACACCTTTTGTAACAGCCATATCAATTTTCTTTGCTGCTAAACGAAAAGCTTCTTGCGCTGCTTCTACGTTACCTTCAGTAACTGCAAGATCAAAGGTTTTTACAGAAGTCTTAAGATTAGTTTTCACCATCTTATTTCGCAGACGACTGATTTCATTTGTTTTAGCTCGTTTCATAGCCGATTTAATGTTAGCCATGGGTTCACCCCCCTCATTTATTTATAACATAGCAATTCTAACACATTTAAAGCGGATTATCAAGAAAAAACGTGACAAAAAAAATATTTCTTGATAGAATATGAATCTAGGTATAAAAATTAGTGATATAAAGAACCGTTTAACCATTGATATAGATTTGAAAGTAGAGGATAATAAAATTGACAAATAAACAGCACCATACACGAAATTTTTCCATCATTGCCCATATTGATCACGGTAAGTCAACCCTGGCGGATCGACTCATTGAAGACACCGGGTTGATGAGCAAACGCGACATGGAAGAGCAGTTTTTGGATAATATGGATATTGAACGAGAACGGGGTATTACCATTAAGCTTCAGGCCGTCCGCTTGCTCTATACCGCTGATGATGGTGAAGAATATATCTTAAACCTAATTGATACTCCCGGTCATGTGGATTTTACCTATGAGGTTTCCCGCAGTCTGGCGGCCTGTGAAGGGGCACTGCTGATTGTGGACGGCTCCCAGGGGATTGAAGCCCAGACCATAGCCAATGTTTATTTGGCGATGGACAACAATCTGGAGGTTATTCCTGTCATTAACAAGATCGATCTGCTAAGTGCCGATCCCCAGCGGGTCAAGGATGAAATTGAACATGTCATCGGTATTGAAGCCCAGGATGCGCCGCTGATTTCGGCTAAAGCCGGGCTTAACATCCGTGAGGTACTGGAGGCAATTGTCAAAAAAGTGCCGCCACCAAAAGGCGATGTTGATGCACCATTACAGGCACTGATTTTTGATTCTTATTATGATCAGTATTTGGGGGTTATTGCCTCAGTTCGGGTGGTTCAGGGAAAAATTAGAAAAGGCATGAAAATTGATATGATGGCCGTGGGGAAAACCTTCGAGGTTAATGAGGTCGGCGTTTTTGGCAAAGGGTTGTTCCCAATCGACGAACTCTGTGCTGGCGATGTTGGTTATGTCAATGCTGGAATAAAAAATGTTCGGGATACCCGGGTTGGCGATACCATCACCGAAACCGGCAACCCAGCCAAAGAACCCTTGCCGGGTTATAAAAAAGTCACTTCCATGGTTTTTTGTGGTATCTATCCGGCTGACGGTTCCCGTTATGAAGATTTAAAAGAAGCTTTGGCTAAGTTACAACTTAATGATGCATCGCTGCTTTATGAGGCCGAAACATCGATGGCCCTTGGTTTTGGTTTCCGCTGCGGCTTCCTTGGTTTGCTCCACATGGAGATCATTCAGGAACGATTGGAACGGGAATTCAATCTTGATTTGGTCACTACGGCCCCAAGCGTTATTTACAAGGTCATCAAAACCGATGGCACTGAACTATGGGTGGATAATCCCGCCAATCTTCCCGGTCCGGTTGAGATTAAAACCATGGAAGAACCGATTGTCAATGCCGCCATCATGGTGCCGTCGGAATACCTGGGCGCCATTATGGAATTGTGTCAGGAACGTCGGGGTGTCTACCTGACAATGGATTACGTTGAAGAAAATCGCGTTATCCTGAAATATGAATTGCCCCTTAATGAGATTATTTATGATTTCTTTGATGCCCTTAAATCCCGGACTCGGGGTTACGCATCGTTTGATTATGATATCAAAGAATATCGGCCATCGGATCTGGTTAAATTGGATATTCTGCTCAATGGCGAACTGGTGGATGCCTTATCTTTTATTGTTCATCGGGACAAAGCGGCAAATCGGGGACGGTTGATTGCCAAAAAATTAAAAGAAGAAATTCCAAGGCAGATGTTTGAAATTCCCGTTCAAGCCGCGATTGGTACCAAGGTCGTTGCCCGAGAAACAATCCGGGCGATGCGTAAAGATGTTCTGGCCAAATGTTATGGCGGTGATATCAGCCGAAAACGAAAACTGCTGGAAAAACAGAAAGAAGGCAAGAAACGAATGCGCCAGGTTGGTAATGTTGAAGTACCGCAAGAAGCATTTATGGCCGTTCTAAAATTGGATTCCTGATTAAATAAAGGCTGTATTGGATGAATTGCTCATCCAATACAGCCTTTATTGTGATTAACGACAAATTAACGAGAAGAAAGATCAGTGTAAAACGCAAAGGCTTCGGCACCGGTAAAACCTTCATGAACTACCTTACGGATGCTCTGGATCATTGCCGTCGGATTACCCGCCTGGAAGACATTCCGCCCCATATCGACTCCGGCAGCACCTTTTTGAATCGCCTGATAGGTGATTTCCAGGGCGTCCTTTTCGGGAACTTTTTTACCACCGGCAATAACAATGGGGACCGGACAGGCCGCTGTAACTTCTTCAAAGTTATCGCAGTAATAGACCTTCACAATCTGGACCCCGAATTCAGCCAGCATCCGGGTGGCCAGAGAAAAGTATTTGGTGGTTCGCTCCATTTCCTTACCCACCGCCACCACGCCCAGGGTAGGGATGCCATATCGGTTGCCAGCATCCACGGTTTTGATGATATTTTCAATACTCTGGCATTCGTGTTCAGACCCGATAAAGGCCTGAATCGCCATGCAGGTTGCATTCATCCGGATCGCGTCTTCGACATTGACACCGATGATTTCCTTGCTCATATCCTCCTTTAGAACCGAACTTCCGGCAGAACAACGCAGGGCGATGGCTTTGTTATGATCCGGTCGGATACAGGTTCGCAGAGCGCCCCGGGTAGCCATGAGGACGTCCGCATAGTCTAAAAGCGGTGGGATGGCCAGATCCATGCGCTCCAATCCCTGGGTAGGCCCCATGATATAACCGTGATCAAAGGCCAGCATAATGGTATGACCACTGCGGGAGTCAAATATTTTTGACAATCGGGTCTTCATGCCCCAATCCACATCATCCATTCCTTTGACATGAAAATTCCGTTTCGCCATTGGACGGTCAAACCCAAAGTCCTTGGCTTTTTTGATTGAATCCTGATCTGCCATCGCTATCGACTCAAATACGGCGTTTTTGCCGGAGCTTCCCAATAGGCCAGTTTTTCCGGATCCATACGAGCAAAGAAAAGCTGGAAGCCGGCTTGTTCCTGGACTGTTAAAACTTCTTCGACCCAACTGGCGACAATTTTAATACCCTTTTCGCTGAGATAGTGGTGAACCCGACGGAAAACCAGTAGCATCTCCATAATGGTGGTGGCACCGGTACCATTGACAATGACCATCACCTCTTCGCCGGATTTCAGAGCCAGATCTTTAAGGAGTGCATCGGCCATAATCACAGCAGTTTCGTCGGCAGTAGCCATTTTTTGACGCCCGCCACCGCCTTCACCATGCTGGCCCATGCCAACCTCCATTTCATCTTCACCAAGTTCGGCAAAGGATGCACCATTCTGGGGATGGGTGGCAGTTTTGCAGGCAACGGCAATGGTAGCCATATTGTCGGCAAAATCCTGAGCAATCGCGGCCACTTCTGTCAACGATTTACCCTGCGCGGCAGCGGCACCACAGATTTTATAAAGCGGCACACAGCCAACCAGCCCACGGCGGTTGGCAGCGTCAGAGCGGGGCGCATTGGCGATGTCTTCCTGAGTGACCACCTTTATGACGTTTAATCCCAGTTTTTCGACTTCTTTCATGGTTCGGTCACCGGCTAACATATCTCCGGCATGGTTTAACACCACAAAAAGTACACCCTTGCCCTTATCAGCCAGTTTCAGCGCTTCCAGTACGGCTTTGTAACCGGGAGCCGCAAAAATGTCCCCAACAACGGAAATATCAATCATTCCTTCGCCGACAAAACCTTCTAAAGCCGGTTCATGACCGGCACCGCCGATGGTGACAATGGTAACCCGATCGGCAGTCGAAAGACCTTTGTTGATGATCAAATTATGTTCGGTCACCTCAAGGATTTGTGGATTGGCCAGAGCCAGACCTTCTAATAATTCAGCCGTGATATTATCCGGATTGTTAATAAACTTTTTCATTGTCATTACATTTTCCCCCTTTAATAATTATTTAGAACAGTTTAAATTTATTTTATTTCCATCAATTCAATAACCGTGCCATCGACTTTGACAAATGCAATGTCCAGATGTTCGTCAACCGTCATCCGTTCGTTTAAGACAAGGGCCTGATGATCCTTGATAAAGGTATCGATATTGGGAACCTTGTAGGCAATATGGTTAAAATTAACGACATCAGGATGAAGGGGGGTGCCTTCTTCAAATCTCAGATACTCAAACTTGAAAGGGTTGTTGTCTGGCCCTGAAATATGAACCTTTAATCCCTCGGCGTAAAATTCTTCCAATACCGGTTCCGTAACGGGAACACCTACGTGCATAATTTCGTACATTTTTTTCTCCTTTTTAATTTTAGTTTTATGCTAAATATCCTTTGGCCAGCCCTTCGTAGAAAAAGGCGAAGGTAACCGAGCCAGGATCCTTATGACCTAAACAGCGGTCGCCAATGTATCGGGCCCGCCCAAATTTTGCCAGCATCCCGGTCGTGTTATCAGATCCGGTTCGGGCTGCCTGAGCAGCTTTTTTAAGAGTCGTTTTCATGTCTGCGGTGGAACTGCGGATTACCTCGGTGGCCGGGTAGATGGCATCCATCATGGTTTTATCGCCAACAACCGCTTTGGAGGTGGCAAAGAATTCGTCATAGGCTCCGAGCAGAATACTTTTTATGAATGTATCGGTATTAGGTGCATCAGGATCGGCGGCTTCAGCCATACCATAAATAAAAGCGCCAAACAGAGGGCCAGCTGAACCACCACTGACGTCTTCCAAGGCATCAGTGAGGGATTCTAACCCTGTTTTCAGGTTGGTGGTTTGATTCCAGGTTTTTATTTCGTCAAACATGACATTTGTCAGTTTTTTCATGGTTGTACCATGATCCCCATCACCGAGAGCGCAATCCAGTTCAGTTAGGATTTCAACATGATCGGCAATTTCGCCGGCCGCGGCAAGGAGTAAGTCTTTGATTTTCAAGGGTTCCAGTGGCATTAAATCACCTCCACAATCGTTTACATATTTGCCATTAGTATAACAAGTGTCGATCAATAAGTCAAACAAAAATAGCATATGTTAGTCAAAAAAACGGATAAATTTCGAAATATTTTATTAATCAGACAAAAACTTGACATATGTAGAATATTGTTATATATTAAACAAATAAAGACTGACATATGTAAAGAAATGGAGTGAACAAATGAAAGAAAAAGAACTAATACGATTGATTCACATTTCAAAATTATATTATGAAGAGAACAAGACACAGGCAGAAATTGCCAGGATTTTGGATATTTCCAGACCCTCAGTGAGTAGTTTATTGAGTAAGGCCAGAAAAGAGGGGATCGTAAGAATTGAGATCCTTTCGTATCAACAATCCAACATCGGTTTGAGTCAGGGCCTATGTCGCCGTTTTGATCTAAAAACCTGTCATGTGGTGGCATCGGCAGAGGCTTTCCATCAGGAGGCGGCAACGGTCTTATTAAGTTTTCTTGAGAAAAGCAAGGTTTTAGGCCTGGGATGGGGATATAATATCAATAAAATCATTGACGCCTTGCCCCAGACAAATATTCGCGAAACGGCCCATGGCATTGTCTGTCCCCTAATTGGAACTGCGACTGTGCCCCATCGAGGATATCATCCCAATGAGTTGGCCACTGATTTATCACATAAAACAGGGTTTCAGGCAGAATATTTAATTAGTCCAGCTTTTCCAACTACCGAACAAGATCAGGAGTTATTCATGAATACCAATAATTATCTAAATATTCTTGAGCGCTGGCGGAAAATGGATACAGCAATTATGACGCTGGGTAGTTTTCCGCTGGTTCCAGACCATGGGACGGCGCTGCGGTTTGGTAAGAAACTCATTCAGGAAAAAGCGGTCGGAAGTCTGCTATCTTATTTTTTTAATGTGCAAGGCGGACAGATTTCCGGAGATGATGATTATGCCATTCAAATTCCTTTAAGACTTTTGACACGGATCAAACATGTTATTGGTATTGTTCCTCCAGAATCCAACACCAATGCAGTTATCAGTTGTTTGCAGAGCGGTTATGTCAAACATCTGGTGATCACAGAACAAAATGCAAAGGACGTTTTGAATCAAATTGAAAGCAATTGACACGTGATTCTTTTGATTAACTTGATGCGGTTATGCTTGCTTTAAAAATGATTTGTAGGTACAATTTATATATCATTGTATACTCTGGTCTTTAGCAAAATATAGTATCCTTGATAATCTGTGAAACTTAGTTTGGGTAAATAACGATATTGAGTAAGGAGAAAACAGATGTTACATATTGACCGCAGAAAAGAAATATTAAACACAATTATGAGCAAAGGTTCGGTTAAGGTGGCCAGTCTTTCAGAAAAGTATGGTGTCGGCGAGGCGACAATCCGACGGGATTTAAAATATTTAGCTGAGGAGTATGGGATTACCTTGTCCTATGGGGGAGCTTTTCGAAAAGAAAAAATTAACTATCAGACGACGTCCGAAATGGATATTTATAAAAAAAGGACCCAGAATATTGAAGAGAAGCGGTTCATTGCACAAAAAGCCGCCAAGCTTATTAAAAACGGCGATACGATCGCATTGAATTCCGGTAGCACCGTCGAACTGATGCTTGACTATCTTGAAAACATCAAAGATATTAATTTAATTACGCTCTCTTTAAGTGCCGCATTAAAGGCATCCGCTATTTCTGGGATCACGGTTTATATGCCGGGCGGGAAGCTTCGCAGTTTTTCTGGTGCATTTTACGGTAAAAAGGCCAATGAATTTTTAAAAAGTTTCAATATTGATAAGGCATTCATAGGGGTGATGGCGGTGTCAATTGATAAAGGGATTACGCATGGTGCTTTTGAAGAGATAGAAATCAATCAGACAATTCATGAAATCAGTCGCAAGCGTTACCTCATGGCAGATTACTCGAAGTTTGATAAGGTCTCGCTGACAAAAATGATTGATTTGAATGTTTTCGACGGTTTTGTCTTGGATGATAAAGTCCCAGAGATATACAGGGAATACTGTAAAAGTAATGGTATTGAGATGATTTAAAGTTTAAAAATAAAGAACGTCGCGAATCTCGTTTTTGATTCGCGACGTTCTTATTTTGTTAATAAGCAGGTTAGGAGTGGCTAAAACTTTAAAAGAATCAGGTCTTTATCGCACCAGATAAGGCGTACGTGCCGGTGCATTCCAATACCAGAGGTTTTGTGCATTCATGCGGGCAAAAAACAATTGAAATCCGGCTTGTTCCTGAACGGTTAGAACTTCTTCAACCCAATTTGCCACAATTCGGATCCCTTTCGCACTTAGATATTTATGAACGCATCTAAAAATGATCAACATCTCCATGATCGTAGTAGACCCCGTACCATTGACAATCACCATAATTTCTTCGCCAGCACAGAGGTTTAAATCGGTAATAAGCAAATCGGTCATCAGAATGGCCGTTTCATCGGCATTCTTCATTTTTTGACGGTCACCGCCACCTTCGCCATGCTGGCCCATGCCAATTTCCATTTCATCAGTCCCAAGGACCGAAAAAGCGGAACCGTTTTGAGGATGAGTAGCTGTTTTGCAGGCGACGGCTATGGTAGCCATATTATCGGCAAAGTCTTGAGCAATGGCAGTAACATCCTGAAGGGATTTCCCCTGGGCGGCGGCTGCGCCGACAATTTTATAAAGGGGGACACATCCCACCAGACCGCGGCGTCTGTCCGCAGCGGTACGGGGGGCGTAGGCAACATCCTCCCGGGTAACAACCATCGATACCGCGATTCCGGCACGACGTGCTTCTTCTAGGGTTTGGGTTCCAGCCAGCATATCACTGGCATGGTTTAAGACAATTAAAACAATACCCTTGCCCTTGTCGGCAAGACGAAGTGCTTCAAGAACAGCCTTATATCCAGGCGCAGCAAAGATATCACCAACAACAGCAACATCGATCATGCCTTCGCCAACAAATCCTTCAAAGGCAGGTTCATGACCAGATCCTCCCAGGGTTACAATCGTAACACGATTGGCCGTTTTAAGTCCTTTGTTGACGACAAGATTATGGGGTTTTACCTCGAGAAGAAATGGATTGGCCAGTGCCAAACCTTCTAGTAATTCGGAGGTTATGTTTTCCGGTTTATTAATGAATTTTCTCAGCGTCATGACGGGGTTCCTTTGTATTTTAACGTTTTGATTGAATAATTCCAACTGATGTTTTGAGGTAATATTATAATCACAATTTACCAAAAACTTAAATCGAATGGGAATAATTAATACTAGCAAATTTTGACGTTTAAAACAATAATGATGTCACGAAAACAAAGTTTGATGTCATCAAAAATAACAGAAAGAGGAGAAATGAGAGTAAAAGATTGTAACAAGAACATTTATACGATATAATAATTCATTGAAAAGTTCAGTTTCGGCTGGAATAAAAGGTGAAAAGATGTTAAAAATTGCAGTCTGCGAAGATGAGGAACAACATAAAAAAATACTGGTAGATCTGATTAGTCGATATCCATTTAAAACCGATTATTGTTTAACCACATTTCAGTATGGCTATGAACTTATTGCAGCAAGTAACCGTGGTAGTGCGTTTGATGTTATTTTTCTAGACATGCGCTTAGATCAGGAAGATGGGATTGATATCGCAAATGAAATCAGAAAATCGGGTAATACTGCCCGTATTATTATTACAACATCCTTAATTGAATATGCTGTTTTGGGTTATTCAGTTAGCGCCAGCGATTTTTTATTAAAACCATTCCCGCAAGAAAAATTATTTCAAGTTTTAGAAAAACTGGAAAATGACATAAAAAACGCAAGATCTAATTTTTATGAAATTGATATAAACAATGAAAAAATATTTTTAAAAAGTGATGAAATACTATACTTTGAGAGTCTTGGCAGAAAAATGAAAGTCGTTACCTTTGATGAGGCGTATGAATACTACGATAAGATCACAGCACTACAAAAAGAGCTTGATCCAGTTCGCTTTGTTTTATGTCATCGATCTTATATTGTTAATCTCAAGAATGTAAAAAGCATCAAGATGAAAATGGCAGTATTAAAAAATGGTGTGATGATTCCAATCAGTCCCAAAAGAAATCAGAAAGTTTACGATGCCTTCACGCGGTATATGGCGGGATCGATGGAATGAAGAATTCTTCAATCATTCGAAATATTATACTGATTAGTATTCCGGTTATCAGTTTAATTGTCGGCATGAACCTTTATCTTATTGATGTTCATGTTGAAGGTCGGCATTTGGTAGGATTCGCTTCACTGGGTGCCCTGGTCTATATCAATGTGGTTATTTTCATAATCTTTAAAGTATGGGATCATGAGTCTAAAAAGACAAATGAATATAAGACGGCAAATGTTCAGTTGGAACTCCAACAAAAACACTATAAAGAAATGCTGGAAAAGAACTATGAGGTAAGAGGATTATGGCATGATATGAACAACCATATCATTACCATGCAGTATTTAATCAAGAATCAGGCTTTTGATGAAATCGAAGATTACCTGAAGCAGTTTCACGAATTGCTTCAGAATGCGGTGGATCATAATCGTTCTGGAAATTATGTGGTCGATGCATTGCTAAACTATAAAATCAAGGTTGCATCTGATCATCAGATAAATTTTGATCATTACATTGCGATTCCGGAAAACCTGAAAATGAACAGTATCGATCTGTCGATTATACTGGGGAATGTTCTGGACAATGCCATTGAGGGATGCCTGCGGGATGCCCGGCAGAATCATGATAAAATTATCAAGTTTAATATGTACTACAAGCGGGAGAGCTTGCTCATTGACATTGAAAACACCATTGATCGGACAACGATTCAAAAAGCGGGGAATAACATGGTCAGTAGCAAACGGATTGAGGACAATCAAAGTGGTTATGGTATTTCTAATGTTAAACAGGTTTTGAAAAATTACGAAGGAAACATGGTGACTCAAATCCTCGATGATCGCTTTAAATGCACAATTTTGATTCCTCTGGACTAAATTGTAAGGAAATCCGTAAAATTGACAAAAGCTGATGAATGGGTTATATTATATCTGCATTTAAAGCGTCAAGGTGAGGTGATTTGTTGAAAGAAAAAGAATTGTGCCGTTTAATACATGTTTCTCAATTATATTATGAGGAAAACAAAACCCAGTCTGAAATTGCCAGAGATCTAGATATATCACGTCCTGCGGTCAGTTATCTTTTAAATAAGGCCAGAAAAGCGGGGATCGTAAAAATTGATGTACTTTCCTACCATCGTACGATCAGAGGAATCAGACATGAATTGTGTCACCTTTTTAACTTAAAAAGCTGTCGTGTGGTGACGTTGCCGGACGATCTTTATCAAATTGGGGCAGATGTGCTCGTGGAATTCTTGCCCAAAACAAAGATACTCGGTTTGGGTTGGGGTTATAATATTGATAAGATTATTGCCAAATTAAAAAAAAGTCCGGGAGAACTTAATAGCGGTGTAATCTGTCCGCTTATTGGCGCAATAACGGCGCCCCAGCGTGGTTATCACCCAGATGATCTGGTCAAGGCGCTCGCTCAAAAAACTGATCGCCTCGGTCAAGTTCTTAATTGCCCAGCCATTCCCGCCACCGCCAAAGAGCAGGCTCAGGTGATGGCGACTGAAGATTATAAACGCATCGAAGACTATTGGAAAAAGACGACAACAGCACTGATAACCCTGGGAAGCTTTCCCTCAGTACCGGACCATGGTTCAGCAATGCGGTTTGGCAGAAAACTAATCAAAGAAAAGGCTGTCGGTTGCCTGCTCACATATTTTTTTAATCCTCAGGGGGAATTAATTCAGAGTGAGGATGACTTCGCCATTCAAATTCCGTTAGAGCAGTTAGCCCGAGTTAGAGATGTCATCGGATTTGTGCCTCAGGAAGCTAATGGAGATGTCATCGGATTTGTGCCTCAGGAAGCTAATGGAGATGTCATCGGATTTGTGCCTCAGGAAGCTAATGTTGCTTCGATTATCAGTGGGCTGAAAACCGGTTATTTTAAGCATCTGATTATTACTGAAACACTGGCAAGTGAAATAATTAACAAAATGGACGAAAACAAAAGTGTTTAGTAAGGAAACAAAAAAGAGGAAACTAAAAAAACGTCGGATCATCAAAATGATTCGACGTTTTTTTGGTAAAATATTGTTTCAAAATGAAATGGTCATCGGTATCTTCAGCCGGTTTAGATTTTAGAGAAAGGGTGATTACCAGCTACCACCGCCACCGCCACCGCCACCGCCGCCGGAGAAACCGCCACCGCCGGAGAAACCACCACCGCCGAATCCACCGGATCCGGAATTGGGTGGAACAATAATATCAGATGCGATACTGTTCATACTCCGTGTTAAACTTGAAACGAACAATAACGAGGTGAAATTATTGCCATAGGTGGTACCATAATACCAACTGGGTTGTTCAATGGCAATGGACTCAAAATTCTTGGCCCACTTATCAGTGACTCCCAATACATAGGCATAGGGTAGAATATTGAAAAAATACTGGGGATTTTCATTGACTAAAGTAAGAATCCGATCCTTTTCGGCTTTTTCAATGAAATTTTTAAAGCCCAGAACCTGTCCCAGCCATAGTCGTCCCGTTTCCGTCCGCCTGGTTGCAATTATCTGGAAAAAGGCGGTGCCATAAGTAGTCAGTAGTGCCAGCAAAGCCGGGAGCAGGGAATTGTATTCCAGCAGGATGTTAATAACGATCAAAATCAATGCTGCTACGATCAAGATAACGATACCCAGAATCATCTGGCCCACTGTTTTTTTTCTGGACACTCCGTTGCGGTTGCGGAGTGCTGATGTTATGATATTAGCACCCAAAACGGTGGGAGCAACGGCAAAGCAGGAGACAATGCCGACAAAGATTAATCCTTCAAAAAAGGGCGTAAACATGCCGATTTTATAAGCGCTATTGATAACATAAGCCAGTAGTGGTAGGGCCATAATGATACTGATAATTGCCAGACCAACCTTTGAAGCCAGGGTAAAGATCTGATTGTTCGGGATATCAAAATAGCCTTTGATTTGTTCCTTGGTTGCTACGATGGTATCGTAGAAGCTGTCGGGAACACTAGCAGTTGAAAAACTGTCTTTCTGATCAAAAATGCCGTTAAAAAAGGTGTGCTCAAAATCCTCGGATGTTTCCGGCAGGTTTTTTACCTTATGAAAGATGAACTTTTTCTTATCCACCTGTTCAATGGTCATATAGCCCTTATCGGCCCAATACATGAGCAAGGACATTACTTCAGGTTTATCCAAGGCACCATCGACAATAAAACCGATTTGTGAGGGGGTGAAATTCTGTGGTGGATAAAATTCCACTGTTTCCACCGGTCTCTTATCGCGGCCGGCGAAAAACCAGATTAGGGCACCGCCAAGCAGTGATAGACCAAAAATGATATACATAAATGGTAAGAATTCGTCACCGGTATAAGCACCGACAAAATAACCATCTGGCAGATTGATTTTAAGTGTAACGCCCTGATAATTCGAAAGGGGTTGTTTCAAGGTTCCTTCAATAGTGTTTCCGGTGACAGTAAAATCAACTGCATCAGTGACGGTGCTGCCGTATCCGCCGGAGATGAATTCCACTTGGGTCGGATCGAAGGGTTTTGGCATCACAATTTTAAAATGGGCGTTTTCAATGCTGGTATCCCAATTTTGAGGAACAATGTTAAAATAGACATCATCCATGCTGTCGATCTTGTCATCCCCAGGGTTCCAAATATAAGAAATCGGATAGGTTTGGGTTCCGCTTACGTATTCATCGGCATTACCAATTTTGATAACGACACTATCGTCCTCAGTTGAGGTTTCAAAATTGAAATTAGCAACCTTTACATTGGTCAGTCTTGCTGTGTAGGATGTCTCGACTGGCTGTCCGTTTACTTCCCGGTAAAAACTACCACGATAGGGGATATAGCGAAAGATTCCACGGCGTTGTTCGGAAAAGGTGACAGTGATGTTTTCCTGAACCTCATAGGCATGATTTTCTTCGACATTCATGGTAACATCGTACTGATTGATAATAAAATATTCCTGGGCAAAGGTGCTTCCGGGAAAAAGAATTCCTAAAAGAAGAAGGCTTAGAAGTATCAAGGTGCTTTGCTTTTTCACATGGTTTACCTCCCATAAATTTTAACTGACAGCGCTTTAACGCGCCGTCAGTTTTGCTGTAATAAACAAACTTTTAAATGCATTCGACTTGCTTAGTTAAATTTAACCTGAACGTTTTCCCGTTCTTCGGCAGAACCAACCTCAAAGAAGGGTTGTTTTTTGAATCCGAACATACTGGCAACCAGATTGCTGGGGAAAGATTCAACCTTGGTATTCATGGTACGTACAACCGCATTATAATATTTGCGAGAGTTGGCAATTTCATCCTCCAACATTTTTAACTGTTGTTGCAGATCCAGAAAATTTGTATTCGCCTGAAGTTGGGGATAAGCTTCCGCCACTGCAAAAAGACTTTTCAGGGTGCCGGATAAAGCATTTTCATTGGCGATTTTTTCGTCAATGCTGGTTGAATTCATGGCCGCTGTTCGGGCAGCCGTTACCTTGGTGAAGGTTTCAGATTCATGGGTAGCATAACCCTTGACTGTTTCAACTAGGTTGGGAATCAGATCGTATCTCTTTTTAAGATAAACATCCATGGTGGAAAAAGCTTCTTCAACCTGATTTTTAATACTGACAAAGCTATTTCGAGATAAAATAAGCCACAGACCGATGATCACAATAAGACCGAGAATAATTGGTATAGCAATCATTTTTATAATCCTCCTTAAATAATTTTGGTGTTGATATTATATCACGTCCCCATACTGGCTACAATATAATAAAGGGATACTTTTAGATAGGAACATTTAACCAATTTTCTAAGAAAATGTCGGTGTTAAACGATTTAATCCAGTTAAGTGTAATATTTTGTCTTGTTGGATAGGCGTATCTATATTATAATTAATCAAATAACACAGTCTGATGTTTTAAGAAGAATGTTTGCAAAAGGAGATGTAATGTACTACTCACACATATTATTTGACCTGGACGGAACCCTTGTTAATTCAAAGGAAACAATACATAATTCTTTTGAATATGCGCTAAAAAAAATGAAGGTTTCCAATCCGAAAATTCTGGATATCGAACCGCTGATTGGGCCACCGATTCTTAAAACATTTCAGGAAGTTTATGGGTTTTCTCTCGATGACGCCAGAAAAGGCTATGAATTTTATCTTGAGCAGTATGTTGGTAATGGCGAAATGTTTCGGGCCAAGCTTTACGAAGGCGTCGAAGAGACGGTTCGTACCCTCTATCAAGAAGGCTGTTTTCTGGGTGTGGCGACAACTAAAAATGAAACCAATGCCCGGAAAATAATTGATACGCTCAATCTTGATATCCAGATCGACCGGGTATATGGTACCTATAATGATGGTACCCGTAGCAATAAAAAAGAAATCATCACTGATCTATTAGAAGATAATGATGTGCAAAGTTTAGAGCATGTCCTGATGGTGGGAGATCGGCACTATGATATTATTGGTGCCAAAGAAGTTGGCATTGACTCGGTTGGCGTAACCTATGGTTTTGGAAGTGAAGATGAACTAAGGCAGGCTGGGGCGACCCACCTGATTACCAGCATTAACGAATTAATAGCGATAATAAAATAGGAGGCCATCATGGAATCGAAAAACATTAATTTGGAACGAACGGCTTTGATCAAAGGCGATTTAAAATTTACAAGCTTTGGGCAACTGATTAAGTCAACTCTTTTTAAGAAATTAGTTAGAACCTTTATCGACGAACTCACTGTAAAAAAATCCTATCTGATCAAGACCTTAGAACCCTTTGAAAATGAGAAAGGCGAATTTAACGAAACGGCATTCGTCGATTTTATTTATCTACTTAATATTAATCCCTTAGAAGAGATCATCAAATCAGGCTATTTTGATATTCAAGTCACACATGAAGAGTATTCGCAGCTATTCTTAGGATTTTTGGAAGGATTTTATAACTATTGGCGAACGATCAAGCGGTTCATGATTAAAACCGATGAGTATAGTGCTGACGAGAATACTAAACGTTCCAAGGCGTATTCATTGGCGTCTAATAATGATGCCTTCAAAAAGATGGTCTTGGATTTATATCGAAACATTCATTTCAATGTTACCGGAAAAAGCGTCAGTATCTACCGGCAACTGCCCAGCGGGGCTCAGGTGGCGTTTTTAACGGATAAATTTAAATTTGATCGTGAAGTAAAAAGTAAAAATGATTCATTGTATAAGGTGCCCTATATCTGGGAGGCGATTTTTGAACCACCCGTTATTTTCTATACCCAATCCAGTAAACGCGATGGGGTCTTTCCGGTAAAAGACAAACGGATCTTGCAGAAATTCTATCTGGACTGTGACGAATGGTTTGCCATTCCCGTGAAGGTGGGTCGTTTGCTTTCTATTGTCTATGTTCAAAAAGAATATCTGGCTCTAGGGGCTGGCTTGTTTAATCTCTTTGAAATGGCGACGCCGGAAGAATTTACCAAACAAAAGCCGGATGCGGTAGTTTTCTTTGGCCTGGATGAGTCGATTTTTGAAGACGATGAAAAACTGGGATTTGTTGCCAAAGAAGACGAGGTATATTATGGACTTTTACCAGATAGCCCTCAAATTGACTATTTTGGTTATATGAAAAAAATGATGCTTACCCTTCATAATATCATCCAAATCGAAAAGAAAGCCATGCCAGTTCACGGCGCCTTTGCCAAAATTCGGCTTGGTGGAAAGAAATCAGCAAATATCATGCTAATTGGCGATAGTGGCGCTGGCAAATCAGAAACCTTGGAAGCCATCAATAAACTCCCCAAGGAGTTGGCTTGCGATTTTGATATTCTAATTGATGATATGGGTTCTCTCCACTTTAATAAGGAAGGGGAGTTAATGGCTGTAGGAACTGAAATTGGCGCCTTTGTTCGGTTAGATGATCTTCAGCCCGGATATGCCTACAGTACCATGGATCGTAGTATTTTTATGAACCCGAATATTGTTAATGCACGGGTTATTGTACCGCAAATGTCTTATGAAGAAATATCAAAATCGACTCGGGTTGATTTTGTCTTCTATATTAATAACTACGAAGAAATTAGCGACACGACACCGCCCATCGAAATGTTTGATGATTTGGATGAGGCCTACGCAGTATTTTGTGAAGGTAAGCGGATGGCCAAGGGTACTACCGGAGAAGTGGGAATAACAACCACCTATTTTGCCAATCCCTTTGGCGCAGTACAGTTTAAAGAGGAACATGAAAAGATCGCCAAAAAGACCTTCAAGAAAATGCGCGAAACCGGCGTTGAAATTGGGATGATTAGAACCCAGTTGGGGATTCCCGGTTATGAACAGAATGGTCCTTTTTTGGCGGCCCAGGCGCTTATTCAGTTTATTGACCAGTTAAATAAACCCGAATGATCAAGAATGTTTAAATTTTGTGAAATCGGGTATATATTGAAAGTAAGTTTATAATCATTATAAAGGAGAAAAAAATGGGTAAATTAAAAGGAACAAAAACGTTAGATAATTTGATGGCATCTTTTGTTGGCGAGTGCCAGGCAAGAATGCGGTATACGTATTTTGCATCAATCGCCAAAAAAGAGGGCTATGTTCAAATCAGTGAATTCTTCACAGAAACCGCAGGTAATGAAAAAGAGCATGGTGAATTATTTTATAAACATATTACAGATAACGAGTATACCATGGGCAACGCGATTGAACTTTCAGTAAACGCCACTTATCCAGTTGCTCTTGGAGACACGAAAAACAATTTGCTGCATGCCGCTTCAGGAGAAAATGAAGAATGGAATGAGCTTTATCCAAAATTTGCTGAAATCGCAAAACAAGAAGGCTTTGATGAGATTGCCGAGACCTGGCTGGAAGTATGTATTGCTGAAAAAGCCCATGAAACCCGCTATTTAAAATTAGCGGCTAACATTGAGCTGGGTCGAACCTTCAAACGGTTTAGCGATGTGAAATGGAAATGCGGTAATTGCGGTTATATTCACGAAGGTTCCGAAGCACCAGCTGTATGTCCGGCCTGTAAACATGCCCAGGCTTATTTTGAACTATTTGCTGAAACCTATTAGAAAAATTTAGCTAAGATAAACAAAAAAGAAACGGCTTTGACGCCGTTTCTTTTTTGTTATCATCGTTATCTAATTATTTTTCAAATGGGAAGTGGTACTGATCTAAACCCAGCTCCGCCTTGATGTCGAGGATATCTTTAATTAAAGCATCATTGACCGGTGTCCCCTTATCTTTGCGATCCAGCCAGGCATCGTATTCTTTTTCACCAGCAGTGTAGATTCGTTCCTGCCCGGGCATTTTTTCAGAGGCTCGCAGGTCTCTTAAGATATCGCCAGTAATTTTCTTAAAAGATTCTGGCTCGGTAAAGTTCTCAATGTTGATGGCGATAAAGAAATGACCCAGGTGGTAGGGCTGGGCCTTGCCGTTGGCATCAAAACCCAGCAGTCCTTTTAAGAAAGAACCACTTTGGAGAGCTGCCGAGAGGATTTCGACAAAGGTGGCATACCCATAACCCTTATAGCCGCCGGTATCTTCGCCGATGCCACCAAGTGGTGTTAAGGCCGCCTCGCCTTTGACTAAATCGATGAGGATCTGTTTGGTATCAGTTCGGCTGTTTCCCTGGCGATCGATGACCCAGCCATCAGGTAGGTCCTTGTTTTCGCGGTCATAGACTTCTATTTTACCCCGTTGGGAAACTGAGGTAGCGCAGTCCAAAACGAAGGGAAAGGGTTCATCACTGGGTACACCAACAGTGATCGGGTTGGTTCCTAACATGTTTTCGACGCCAAAGGTTGGGGCAATAGACGGACGGGCATTGGTGCCGGTCATCCCGATCATGTTGTTTTCGATGGCCATCAGCGGATAGTAGCCAGCGAAACCATAATGAGTGGAATTTCGGACCACGGTCATCCCCATGCCGTAAACCTTGGCTTTATCAATGGCCATTTGCATCGCTTTTTTTGCGATCACATGGCCCATGCCATCGTGACCATCAATGACGGCAGTGGTGAAGGTGTCTTTGACCACTTCAAATTCAGTTACGGGCTTTTGAATGCCTTGCTTGATCCGGTCATAGTAGATCGGTTTTAAACGGCCGATGCCGTGAGAATCAATACCACGTTTATCGGAACTGATCAATATATCCGCACAGATTTTGGCATCTTCTTCGGGAACCCCGATGCCTTTTAAGGCGTCGGTCATGAATGCTTCTAAAACGTCAAAGGGGATACGATAGTTGGTTTCGTCTTTCATCAATAATTCTCCTTGTTTAATTCTTTTTATTGGGTGATTATAATTTTGTCAACATAGGATGAGGTAGCGGCGTGAAGAGCACCGACGTAGTCGCAGCGTAAGCTGATGATGTCGCCAACCGTATAGGTGGCTTTAGCATCGGTGACGTCGATAACCAGATGGTCGGAACTGGAGCCAACGATGGTTAGTCCGGGAACCACAGGAAAGATGTGGTCGGTGTCAGTGTCCTGACGACCCAGACCACAGATGGCCCGGCGCCGGATTCCCTTGTCCTCAAAGGTGGGGATTTCGCCAAAAGCGTTGCGGCCGATTTCGCCAACCGGATAGGTGGGTTTATCTTGCAGCTCGAGGATTTCCACATCCAGAATAAAAGCATCCTGATGGAGATAATCATAGCAATGATAATAGGCGGATTCCCGGCCAAAGAGAATCACATCTCCCAGCCTGAGATTATTAATTTCGGCGGGCAGGGTTTCATTATCGACCAGATAATAAGCGCTGGAATTACCACCGGAGACGATCTCACAGGGAAGCTGATATTTTTCTTCAAGTATTTTTTTAACCTTGAAAAAAGCCCCGAAAGTCAGGGGAGTAGGAATTGTGGCACCAACGCAGGTGGCGTTGGTGGCGATGCCTCGAAGGTGGATGTTTCCCATGGCCTTAATTTCGCCAAGATCCTGATCGAGCTTTGTAAAAGAGGCTGAAATTAACGCCTCGATTTCAGGACTTACCGAATTGCCATCACCGATAAAGAGTCCTTCACGCAGATCGCCAAGGTCAAGCATATAGAGGATGCCATGGATTTTGCCCTGGGCTTTTGCCGCCTGGTTTAATAGCCGGATGGTTTTTATTTCACTGTTTACTGATAGGGTAGCATAGGCAACAGTAGGATTGACCTCGCTGGGCATGGGGACCCGGATTAGCCATTTTTCACAGGCTAACGGGGCTAGATTTTTAAGATTTTTAATACGGGAATCACCAATCGAAGTGGCACCCCCATCAAGGAAGGCCTGGGCAACTTCTAAGTTTCCGCCACTACATTTGGTGACGGCGGTGACCGCAACATTCATTTTTTTGGTCCGTTTTATTATGGCTTTAGTATTGTCTAATATCTTTTTCTTATTGATTTTAAGTAAGGGATACATAAATGCTCCTTTGTAAGTTTTCTGTGGTACAGTATACCATAAGCGAAAAAAAAGCACAAATCATTGACAGCGGTTCCGCCCTTATTTATAATGAGGAATGAAGATCATTAGGAGACAGGAAAAGTTCGTCCCTTATCGGGGGAGCGGATTTTTTTTTCGCAGTTGGTTAAGGTGTGCGAATTATAAAAAACAGCGAAAACTGGTAAATTATAAATAGAAACGAGTAAATGGAGGAAATATGTCAACGTATGAGCATAAACGAATAGAGGAACAGTGGCAAAAGTATTGGGAAGAGAATGAAACGTTTCGGACCGAAGAAAACTCAAGCAAAGAAAAATTTTATGGGTTGGTTGAATTTCCTTATCCTTCCGGGGTGGGGCTCCACGTTGGTCATGTTCGAGCTTATACATCGCTAGAGGTGATTGCCAGAAAACGTCGTATGGAAGGATTTAATGTCCTCTTTCCGATTGGTTGGGATGCCTTTGGTTTACCAACTGAAAACTACGCCATTCAAACTGGTCGTCATCCCCGGGAAGTGACCGATGAAAACATTGCCGTATTCACTAATCAACTAAAACGGATTGGTTATGCCTTTGACTGGGATAAAGAAATTGATACCACCGATCCGAAATACTATAAATGGACGCAATGGATCTTTTTACAGTTGTTTAAGCATGGTTTGGCGTTTCGAGACCGGACCTATGTCAATTTTTGCAACGGCTGCAAAGTGGTTCTGTCCAACGAGGATTTCCGGGACGGGAAGTGTGATCGTTGTGGTAGCGAAGTGGTGCAAATGGAAAAAGATGTATGGTTCCTGAAAATCAAGAACTATGCCGAAGAGCTGTTAAAAGGTCTGGATGACGTCAACTATCTGCCTCGGATCCGTCTGGAACAGGAAAACTGGATTGGCAAGTCAGTGGGGGCGGAAGTCGATTTTACCATTGCTGGCTATGACAAAGCCCTGCGTGTATTTACGACTCGACCGGATACCTTATTTGGGGCGACTTTTATGGTTATTGCCCCCGAACATCCGCTGATTAGTGATCTTTCTGAATCGATTACCAATTTGACTGAACTGGTCGCGTACCAGGAACAGGCCAAGCGCAAAACAGAATTTGAACGGGTTCAGCTGGCTAAGGATAAAACTGGGGTGCGGATTTTAGGCATCCAGGCTATTAATCCGGTGACCAATACCGAAATTCCGATTTTTATCGCCGACTATGTCATGATGGGATATGGCACCGGCGCGATTATGGCCGTTCCCGGCCATGATACAAGAGATTGGGATTTTGCCAAAAAATTTGCCTTACCCATCATTGAAGTTATCAAAGGCGGGGATGTAACCGAAGCGGCTTATACCAATACTGATTCGGGTGAAATGGTCAATTCCGGCTTTTTAAATGGAATGGAAGTCAAGGATGCGATCCAGAAAACAATTGACTTTTTAGAACAGGAAAAATTGGGCAAACGGACCATTAATTATAAAATGAAGGATTGGGCTTTTAATCGTCAGCGTTATTGGGGTGAACCAATTCCGATTGTTCACTGTCCAAAATGTGGGATGGTACCGGTGCCGGAGGATCAATTGCCGCTGGAATTGCCGGTGGTCGAAAGCTACACCCCCACGGATACCGGCAAATCCCCGTTATCCAACATCCCGGAATGGTATGAAACGACCTGCCCGGAGTGTGGTGGTCCGGCGGAACGGGAAACCGATACGATGCCCCAGTGGGCGGGTTCCAGCTGGTACTTCCTGCGCTATTTTGATAACAAAAACGACGAAGCCTTTGCTTCCCCCGAAAAACTGAAATACTGGATGCCGGTAGATTGGTACAACGGCGGGATGGAACACGTCACGCGGCATCTACTCTATTCCCGGTTCTGGCATCAGTTTTTATTTGATATTGGTTGTGTGCCAGTACGTGAGCCCTATGCCAAACGAACCGCGCAGGGATTGATTCTTGGAAACGACGGCGAAAAAATGTCGAAATCTAAAGGAAATGTGGTCAATCCCAACGTGATCATTGAGGAATATGGGGCCGATACCTTAAGAACCTATATTATGTTTATCGGCGACTATGAAAAATCTGCTCCCTGGTCGGATAACGGCGCTAAGGGCTGTCGACGGTTTCTGGATCGGGTCTGGAAACTTCAGGAGATTGTCAGTGATGAAACCGGCTATGGCAAGGACCTCGAATCGACCATTCATAAAACCATTAAGAAAGTTAATGATGATTATGAAGAAATGAAATACAATACCGCGATTGCTGCCTTGATGACGCTATTAAATGAATTCAACCGCATTGGTTCCATCACTAAAGATGCCTTTAGGACCTTTTTGCAATTACTTTACCCGGTAGCCCCCCATATCAGTTCAGAAATCTGGCAGAATCTAAAGATGGGTGGAACGCTTGATGATGCGGCCTGGCCTCAATATGAAGACGCCAAAACCGTCGATGATGTCATCGAAATGGCAGTTCAGATTAACGGCAAGGTCCGGGGAACCATTACCATTCCGGTTGCCGCCGATAAGGATGAAGCCAAGGCGATTGCTCTGGCTCAGGAGAACATCGTCGCCTATACCCAGGGTAAAACCATTATCAAAGAGATCTATGTCCCGGGAAAAATTTTCAATATCGTGGTAAAATAGGAAGATCATGAAAGTAATTCATCTCTATACCGATGGTGGTTGCCGCGGCAATGGCAAAGAAGGTGAAAATCTGGGTGCCATTGGTGGCGTACTGATTTACCCTGAAAAAAATGTCATCAAAGAGTACAAACGGGCCTATGAAAACACCACCAACAACCAGATGGAGTTGTTGGCGGTGATTGAAGGCTTAAAGTTGCTAAAGGAACCTTGTGAAGTTCATATCTACAGCGATTCTGCCTATGTTGTTAATGCCTATCTGCAGAATTGGATTGGTGGATGGAAGGCAAAAAACTGGACCCGGGGAAAAGCCGGGGCGCTAAAAAACCGGGAAATCTGGATGGAACTTGATCAACTGGTTAATCAACATAAGGTGACCTTTCATAAGGTCAAGGGTCATGCCGATAACCCCTATAATAATCAGGCGGATTTATTAGTAAACCAGGCCATGGATGCATACGTGCTTTGAATTGAAACAATAATCTAAAAAGACTTAAACCAGATTTCTGGTTTAAGTCTTTTTAGATGCGCTTTATATTTTGTGATAAACTTAATGAGTTGATTAAAAGGCTAGTAACAGCCCTTTGTCGTTGGAATAGTAAGTGGTTAAGCCGTGCATCGGAAAAATATAAATCTCTTTGAGTTCAAAGCGTTTCTCCAGTAAATCTTTGAGGATTTCAGCCTGACTAAGATTATTGCAATGAGTAATGACCACAGGAAACTGAGGCTGCGCTTTGGCCTTATCCTCAACCATATTGGCAAGGCTTGACAAGGCTTTTTTGATGCCGCGGGCTTTGGTGACCAATTGAATTTCACCCTTTTCATCAGATTTAAAAATCGGCATAATCGAGAGCACTGAGGCAACGGCGCCGGCTACCCGATTCATTCGTCCACTTTTAACCAGGTTGGATAGGTCCTGAAGCAAGAAACGCAGATTTAAGGTCTCAAGATAGGTTGCCAGCTTATCACTGATGGTGTCAAAATCCATCTCACCAGCTTTTATGAGATCGCGGAGCTTCATCACCATCAAAATCATCACCGGCGAGGTTGAGTGGGTATCAAAGAGACTTATTTTCAGAGAATCATCTTCCTCAAGGACCATGTTTCTGGCAACCCGGGCACTGTTATAGGTACCGCTTAGGCCGGAAGTCATCGTGATTACATAACTTTCTTTATTTTTTCGAAGTTCGGCGGCAAAATCTTCGGGGGATGGGCATGAAGAAGAGGTTGCTGTTTTTTCAGCCTTCATGGCGGCAATCAGTTCCTTGGTATTTAGAGTCTCATCATCTATAAATTCATGATCGCCAACAATTATTTTCAGCGGGACAAGTGAAAAATCGATACCGTCCTTTTCCAGAAAATCCTTGGGCAAATCACATGAGCTGTCGCTGATAATTCGTGGTTTCACATTAATTTCCTCATTTCAATCATTTGTCTCTTAAGATTTTTCTTTATTAGGCTGATCAGATGATCAGCCAACAGCACTCTTCATCTGTTGTGATAACAATAAAATGGTAAACTAAAATGCTTAAAAAGATCTTTTGCTGTCTTAAATGGATTCGGTCAGATAGGGTATGGCATCAGGGATATTTAACTGGGTTAAAACGTCCTGGGTGATCAGGTTGGTTGCATGACCATTGTAAATCCGGCCAAGATTGTTCTTAATCGAAAACCGTTTGATGTCATTTTCTTTGAGCGCATCAATGGCCAGAACCAGTTCATTAAAGTTATGAGCAACGACAGCAGCACCCTGGCTTTTAAACCACTGGGCATTTTCGCCTTCCTGACCGGGAGTGGGATTGTATAAAATGACCGGAATTTTTTTAGTCACCACTTCACTCAGGGTAATGCCCCCAGGCTTAGTTACCATTAAATCACCGACAGAATAAAATTCGTGAATATCCGGAACAAAACCAAAAATTCTTGTGTTGGTCAAGTTTTCCTGCTCTAGCTCCTGTTGGAGATGCAGGTTTTTGCCACAGATTACAACGGTCTGGAGGTTATCCATTTTATCTGCCTGCTGACAGATCTCTTTGATATTCTTAAGAACTCCGTAGGTGCCGGCAAAAATAATCAGTATTTTTTTATGAGAATCCAGATTATATTTACTGAAGATACGATTACGGTTTTCCCGGGCATAAAAAGCGTCTCGCACAGGAATACCAGTTTTCAAGATTTTTTCCTGGGGAATTTCTTCCTTGATCAGGGTTTCTTCAACGTTTTCACAGGCCACATAGTAGCGGTCGATATCCTGATGGATCCAGGGTTTAGGAATACAAAAATCGGTGACCACAGTAAAAAGCTTAATATGCGGATAGTTTTCTTTTTTCAGGATCGCTGAAATAGTATAGCCGTAGGTGTTGATGATACAATCTGGCTTAAACTGCTCAATCATTTTTAATAAGGCTTTGCTGGTTAAGTGCCAAAGGTTGTACATAAATTTATTATGGGCATACTCTTCCACATCATAATAAACGCGTTCGTAAAAACTACTCCCAATGGAATAGGAAAGTAGGTAGGATTTTTCGATCATCCGGTTGAGCGTGGGGTTGGTTTTGTCAAACAGATCCTCAACACAGACAAGATGTCCCCGAGCCTCAAAGCTCTCTTTAAGGGTTTGGGCTACCATTTTATGGCCAGACCCGTGGGAACAGGTTAATATGAGTATTTTTTTGGGTTTTAACATGGTAATCCGTCCTTTCCGGAGATTATTTGCAAAAATCTCCAAATAACATCATGCCAATAGTTTATCCATAAATGATTAGATTTCCATTAGAAAGCTAATCATCAACTTCAATGCCCAAAATACAGATATCATCAGACGGAGCCTGGTCCTGCTTAAAATCGACGCAGGCGTCAATGATATGACTGCCGATAAGATTAATCGGGGAATCCGCGTTTTTATTAATGACAGATATCACCCGTTCCATCGAAAATTCTTCTCGGTTGGGGTTTTTGGCGTCAATGAGACCATCCGTAAAGAGCAGCAGTTTATCACCCTTTGAAAAATTAATTCGCATATCAAAATAATGCATAGTCGTCATAAATTGCTGCAATCCCAACATCGGAAGGTTGGGTTTTAGTAATTCGACCTGGCGGTTGGACTTAAGAAGAATCGCATCAGGGTGACCGGCATTGGCAAAGTACAAGACTCCCGCTTTAGGATCGAGTACGATAGCGATGGCAGTAAAAAAGGTATTATCCATTTGCTGACAAATATCGGATTCAATTTGCTTTAATATAAGGCTGGGGGATTGATTAATACGGCTGTCTTTCATGGTATAGGAATAACTCAGTTTAACCATACTGGTGATCATGGCAGCATCAATCCCATGGCCGGTCGCATCAGTGATGATTAGACTGATTTTTTCGTTGTCCAAAAAATGAAAATCGAAAAAATCACCGCCAACTTTTCGAAAAGGTCTCAAATAACTATAAAAATGATAATGATTTGAAACAAATGACCCAGGGGAAGGAATAATTTTGCGTTGAAGGTTCTGGGCGAATTCTAATTGTTTATCAAAAAGAGAGACAAGGGATTCGTAGTGATCCGAACTATTCAAACATGGACCTCCTTAGTCGGTTGATTTTTTTTATTATAGCATACTATTTTGAAATGTTATGCCAATTTCTTTAAAAATGATTGAAATTATTGATACTTACCCTTATAATGAAATTATCAATATGAAATGAGGTGTCTAAAATGATTGAATTTGTATACGGTTCAAAAGGAAGCGGCAAAACAAAGAAAATGATTGACATGGCAAACAACGCACTGGAGACCTGTGAAGGGGATATCATTTTTCTTAACGACAGAGACAAATATCGAGTAAAAGTAGATACTAAAATCAGATTTACAAACTTGGAGGAGTTTGGCATTGTCGGAACAGATCAACTTTTTGGTTTTATCAGCGGGGTTATTGCAGAGAATTATGATGTAAAGATTGTCTTTATTGATAACACATTAAGACTGATTAACTATCAAACAGCAGAAGACATTTGTGCAATCGTCAGTAAAATACAACAGCTTAATGAAAAACATGACATAAGATTCGTGCTCAGTTTAAGTTGCGAAAAAGAAGAACTACCAGAATGTGTTACAAAATTAATATAATAAATTTCAGACGAACCTGATTAAAAATCAAGAAGGTTCGTCTGTTTAATCTTGTTGAGGAAAATTGTAAAAAAATGACAGAAAATCTGTATAATATCTATTCAGTCTGGCTAAAAGAACGATATGGTGAAAAAGTCTATAAAATTCCGGTTAATATTCCAGTTACCTGTCCCAACCGTGATGGTTCTAAAGGCAGCGGTGGCTGTGTCTATTGCGGGGCCAAAGGTGGGGGAAACGAAACCCTGTCCGATTTGCTATCCGTTACTGAGCAAATTGAAAGAAATACGGCGTATATCGGAAAACGATATCATGCAAAAAAATTCATCCCCTATTTCCAGAGTTTTTCAAATACTTATTGTGAATTTTCAGATTTTAAAAAATGGATTATTGAAGCGATCCGCCCGGATGTGGTCGAAATTTCTATTTCAACCAGGCCGGACTGCATCACCGACGAACAACTGAAATTTCTAGAAAAAGTAAAAAAAGATGACGCCGTCGAAGTGACCATTGAATTGGGGTTGCAAAGTGTTAATGAAGAAACCCTGAAAATTATTAATCGTGGACACACTTTGGCTGACTATAATCAGGCTATCGATCGGATCAAGGCGGCAGGTCTGTTAAGCTGCACCCATATGATTCTGGATTTACCCTGGGACAGTGAGGAAGACGTTACTAAAGGTGCCCAAGTCCTATCTGATAAAGGAACCGATTTCGTTAAATGTCACAGTCTGTATATTGAAAAAAACACCCTTCTAAAGCATTGGTATGATCAAAAGCAAGTGACGCTTTTAACAAAAGAAGATTACATTACCCGGGCCATTCTATTTCTGGAATATTTAAATCCGGAAATTGTCATTCAACGGCTGATTGGTCGGGTACCAAAAGAAGATTCGGTCATTACCAATTGGAACACAAGTTGGTGGAAAATTAAAGATGAGCTTGAGGCTCATATGAAGTATGAAAATAATTACCAGGGAAGAAAAATTTCTGGGATGAATAATAAGAGGTAAAGTCCTTGGGAACAAAATATTGGCAGGAATTTCTGATTCCATATCATCAGGCTGTGGATGAGATCGTCTTAAAATTTTCAAGTTTAAAAGAGCAGTACGAAAAAATCGGAGAATATTCACCCATCGAGTCCGTTTATGGCCGGGTGAAGAGTGTAGCTAGTATTCTGGAAAAAATTAATAAATATGGTGTTGATATCGAAGCCCTAGAAGAAACCATTCAGGATATCGCCGGGATTCGGATCATGTGTCAGTTTGAAGCTGATATTTACGAAGTTGTGGAACTGATCAGAAAAAGAACTAATTGTGATATGGAAGTCGTTAAGGTAAAAGATTATCTCAGTGAAGCCAAGGCCAGCGGATATAAGAGCTATCACTTGATTATCCGGTACCCTGTTTTTTGCATGTCAGGAAGTCAATCGGTTTTAGTTGAGATTCAGATTCGCACCCTGGCTATGAATTTTTGGTCTGTTATTGAACATTCCTTAAATTATAAATACAAGGAAAACATTCCGGAAGAAATTAAAGAGAGACTAATCAATGCCGCCAATGCGGTGAACGAGGTGGATCGGGAAATGGCATCAATTCGCGAAGAAATTCAAAGCGCTCAGCGGTTGTTTGGCCTGAAATCGAGCTTAGTTACCAGTATTCTTGACAACATTGGGCATTTATATAAATTGAATCATGGGGAGAAAGCATCTCGTTACGAGAAGATTTTTGATGATCTTTTTGCTCAGGAAGATCTGATTCAATTGATACTTTTAAGAAAAGAACTGGAATCGGAAGTGAATTTGATTGAGTCTGAGGTTTAAGAAATAAAAAACATGTTTGTTAAAAAAGGACAATATGTTATAATAGCACATTGTAAATGTTATAATTATCAAGGAGGTTGTCGATGTCAGGACATTCGAAATGGTCGACTATTAAACACAAAAAAGGAAAAGCAGATGCGAAACGTGGTCAAATCTTTACCAAGTTAGCGAAATATATTGCGGTTGCATCCCGAGAGGGCGGCAGCGATCCGGATATGAATGCAAAATTGAAAGAAGCCATCGTAAAAGCGAAGGCTGCCAATATGCCCAACGAGAACATTGACCGGGCAGTTAAAAAGGGTGCCGGGGAATTACAAGGTAGTGTCTATGAAGAAATAAGCTACGAAGGCTATGGACCGGGTGGCGTTGCGGTGATTGTCGAGACGTTGACCGATAATAAAAATCGGACGGCTGGGGATGTACGTCATGCTTTTGATAAAAATGGCGGAAATTTGGGAACCAGTGGTTGCGTGGGGTTCCTGTTTACCAAAAAAGGGCAGATCTTTATTGAAAAAACAGATCGCTTTGATGAAGAATCGCTGATGATGCTAGCCCTGGATGCGGGAGCAGAAGATATTGAAAGTTCTGAAGAAGGTTATGAAATCAGCACTGAACCGATCGATTTTGGCCAGGTATGTGATGCTTTGAAGCAAGAAGGATACGAACTGGCTTCGGCAGAAATTGCCATGATTCCATCGACTGAAGTAGAACTCACAGATGCCAGCGAAATCAAAAAGATGTTGAAAATGATCGACATGTTTGATGACAACGAAGATGTTCAGGCAGTATGGCACAACTGGACAGGTGAGGCAGATGAATAAACGAACCCCATTCAAACGGTTTAAAGATGTGATTCTTTACATTGTCTTTACAATTTTTCTCATTTTTTTAACCTCATCCTTTGTTATTGAGGATGTATATTCGGCCGCTGACCAGCTTTCGATGGAAGAAAAAGGGATTTCTGATGTTTATTCCATCGCTGTTGGTATGAAGCCGGCAAAACTGACCGTCAATAAGGATAAAACGGATGAGGATCAGAAAACAACTGAAATAAAAACTGATGACGGAACAACCATTGTTATTACCGAGTATAAGCTCGGGGATACCAATGATGAAATCCAGGAATATCAGCAAATTTTGTATTCGCTTGGTTTCTTAATCAGTCAGCCGTCAAATCAATTAACTGAAGACGTACAGACTGCGTTAAAAACGTATCAGGCCATGAAGGGTCTGGAACAAACCGGTAATTTGGATCGGTCTACCATTATTTCTCTGGTAGCAGAAGATATTAAATTCGAAAAAGGTGATAGCGGCAAAGTGCTACAAACCTATCAGCAGATTTTAGTAGCGCAAAACTATCTGGCGGCCGAGTCGGCAACCGGAACCTTTGATGATGCCACAGAAACGGCAGTAAAGGCTTTTCAAAAAGCCAATGGTCTTACTGAAAACGGAAAAATGGATGCCAAAACGGTCAAAGCATTGGACGCATTAAGACAAAAAAATTAGTTAAAATTAAATTTAAACATTTAGCCGTCAATTAATTGGCGGCTTTTTTCGTCTTACGGTTTACAAAAGGTTTCTATTTGATATAATGACAATTAATCATTCGATTATTTTCACACATGGGAAAAGAGGAAGGAAATGAAAGTTGTAACACCAAAAGAAATGGCCGTTATGGATCGCCATACTATTGCAGCTGGTACACCTGGCGTTGAGTTAATGGAACGAGCAGGTCACGGATGTGCCGAAATTATCAAGACAGAGCTTGACGCTGATGCTCAAGTTATTGTTCTTTGCGGACCAGGTAACAACGGTGGTGACGGTTTGGTTATTGGCCGGTTACTGATTGAAGAGGGCTTCGCGGTGCATCTTTTTTTAACAGAAACCGAAGCAAAGTTGTCTGAAGACAGTCTGATCTGCCTGAAACAGCTGGACGATAAGAATATACCAATCCGATTGATTCAAAATAATTCGGATTTAGAGGATCTCAGTCTAATATTAAAACGTGCCACCCTGGTTGTCGATGCGATTTTCGGAACCGGTTTGGCAGAAAAAGAAATGCCAGAGAAGTATCACAAAATATTTGACCTGATTAATGGTTTCGAGAAAAAAATTGTAGCCATTGATATCCCGTCGGGTTTACGAGGGGATATTGGCCTGACGATTGGCAACGCAATTTTTGCGGACAAAACCATTGTCATTCAAAATTATAAAACGGGATGTCTGTTAAATGACGGTCCTGACTATGCTGGGGAAACGGTTCTGATTGACATCGGAATTGATGAAAACAGCATCCCCAATGAAAAATACTATACCCAGGAAAATGATCTGAAATTTCCCCAAAAGCGAAAAAAGAATACCCATAAATATGACTATGGCTCGGTTGTTGTGATTGCCGGATCAAAGGGTATGAGTGGCGCTGGTATTCTTTCGGTGGAAGGCGCTTTAAAAAGCGGCGGCGGACTGGTTACCTGTTATGTTCCTCATGATATCTATATTCCGGTAGTGGCTCGGGCACCGGCAGAAGCTTTGGTTAAAACCTATGACTGTAATATTACATCCGAAGATATTAAAAATGACCGAAAAAAGGTGATCTTAATCGGACCGGGAATTGGCCGGGCAAAAAATTATAGTTTTATTTTGGAGCATTTACTAGAAGGCAGTCTGCCAGTGGTGATTGACGCCGATGGTCTTCATCATCTGGCTGTGATAGTGGATACTTTAAAAGAATCCCGAACTCCGGTGGTTATTACCCCCCATTTTGCCGAGTTCTCCAAGCTCATCGATGTGCCCCGGGAAGAGATACTAAAAGACCCCGTTGGATATGGTCAGAAATTCGCCATGGAATACCATGTCGTGGTGGTTTTAAAAGGCTATCGGACCATGGTGTTTGGAACCAATGGCGAAATATGGTTTAATTCTACCGGTAATCCGGGGATGGCCACTGGCGGTAGCGGCGATGTACTGGCTGGGATGATCGCCGGCATTGCCGGGCAAAACGTGGATCTGTTTGAAGCTGCCCGGGCCGGGGTGTTTTATCACGGTAAGGCCGGGGATTATTATGCCGAACACTATGGTCAAAGTACCCTGACCGCTCACAGCATCATTGAATCCTTAAAGTATGTTTTGAAATAAGTGACGAAATGAAAAAAAATCCTGGTCAGACCAGGATTTTTTTCGCTTTGGTTTGTGATTTGATGATTTTAGGTTATAATGATTAAATAGATAATTAAGTAAATTTTGATGGTCCCGGTGACCGGATGGAAATAAACTAAACCAGAAAGGTAATGGCTTGTGACAAACATAGTAATACGAAAACTGATAAAAAACTTCGAAAATACCAGTAATTCCAGAGTCCGGGAAAATTACGGCAAATTGGCTAGCATCATGGGTATTGGGTCAAATCTACTCCTGTTCATCATTAAAATAGCCGTGGGCCTGCTGTTTAACAGCATTTCGATCACCGCTGATGCAGTCAACAATTTGTCAGATTCCGGATCTTCACTGGTAACCTTGCTGGGATTTAAACTGTCCGGCAAACCGGCGGATGCCGACCATCCTTTTGGTCATCAGCGAATGGAGTATATTTCCGGTCTGGTAGTTTCGTTTATTATTCTTTTTTTAGGGCTTCAGCTGATTCAGAGCTCGTTTGATAAAATTATCCATCCGGAACTCCCTCAATTTAATATCATTAGCGTGGTCGTTTTGATCGTGGCGATTTTAATCAAGGTCTGGCAATGTTTGTTTTATCGAAAAATCGGGAAAACCATTAATTCACTGACCCTGATGGCCACTGCAATTGATAGTCGCAATGATATTATGGCGACCTCCGCCGTCTTGGTAGCGACCATTGTCACTTACTTAACCGGCTTTGATTTGGATGGCTATATGGGGTTGGTGGTGGCCGTGTTTATTATTATCAGCGGCATCAATCTGATTAAAGAAACCATCAGCCCGCTACTGGGAACGGCCCCATCCAATGAACTGGTGGATCAGATCTACAAAAAGATTCTTAGCTATGAGCATATCATTGGGCTGCATGATTTGATTATCCATAGCTACGGCGAAAGTAAAACCTATGCCTCGGTTCATTGCGAGGTACCGGCAGAATTGGACTGTCTGATTAGCCACAGTGTGATTGATAAAATTGAGCGGGACGTTCTAAAGGATATGGACATCAATCTGATTATTCATCTAGATCCGGTAGTGATCACCGATGAAAGAACTAATGCGTTAAAAGAACAGGTGGAACAGACCATTGAAACACTTTTACCAGACATTCACATCCACGATTTTCGGGTGGTTTGGGGATTTGATCACTCGAATCTTATTTTTGACGTAGTGGTACCCTTTGATGTTGAGTGGAGTGATGAAGAATTGACCTTGATGATCTCCAATGAAATTTACAAAATAAATCCGACTTATCACGCCGTTGTTACCATTGATCATAATCACTATGTTCCCAATGAGGATGAATTAGATATCTAAACAGTGCCATGGAAATTTAAACAGTAATAATTATTAATTTAGTCAGATCTTAGGAGAAACAAAATAGCATGAGCAAAAAAAAACCTGCAAAACGAATCATAAACAACCCCTCCCGTACTTTTCGTATTTTTACCTTCGGATGCCAGATGAATGAAAACGACTCGGAAAAAATATCCGGGATGTTAAAAGCTCTAGGCTACGTGGAAGAAATGGATGTAAATAAAGCTGGCCTGGTAATCCTTAATACCTGTTCGATTCGGGAAAACGCCGATGAACGGGTATTTGGCAATATCGGCGCCTATAAAACCGTCAAAAAAATCAATCCGGATTTAATTCTGGCCGTCTGTGGCTGTATGATGCAGCAGCCGGAAATCGTCAATCAGATTGTCACCAAGTATCCCCAGGTAGATCTGGTTTTCGGTACCCATAATCTTCACCAGTTTCCGGAGTTGCTTAATAACTACATGGTCAACGGTAAACGGCTAGTAGAAGTCTGGGATGATTCAGACACCATTGTGGAAGATCTGCCGGTCGACCGCAAATATCCCTTTAAGGGTTTTGTGACGATCATGAACGGCTGCAACAATTTCTGCACCTATTGTATTGTGCCTTACACCCGGGGCCGGGAAGTAAGCCGCCAGCCCGATAAAATTTTTGATGAGGTTAAAGCTCTGGTGGCCGACGGTTGTGTTGAGGTAACCTTGTTAGGACAAAATGTCAATTCTTATGGCAATGATCTTGGAGAAGCGGTCAATTTCGCCAGTCTGCTTAGGCAACTCAATACCATTGAAAACCTCAAGCGAATTCGCTTTATGACTTCTCATCCCAAAGATCTTACTGATGCGGTTATTGATGCCATTGCCGCCAGCGATAAGGTCTGCAATTATATTCATCTGCCGATCCAATCCGGCAGCACTCGAATCTTAAAGGCGATGAACCGCAAATATAGTCAGGCCGATATACTAAATCGGGTTAAGGCAGTACGGGAAAAAATCCCCGGCGTAGCGATTACGACCGATCTGATTGTCGGCTTTCCCGGTGAAACCGAAGCGGACTTTTTGGAAACCCTCAAAGTCATTGAGCTTTGTCAATTTGATTCGGCTTTTACCTTTTTATATTCGATTCGCACCGGTACTCCGGCGGCTACGATGGGAAACCAGATTGCCGATGCGGTTAAACATGACCGAATCAACCGCTGTTTGGAAGTGCTTCATCAGATCAGTCACGATATCAATCAGACCTATCTTGATCAGGTGGTGGAAGTGCTGGTCGAAGAACCTAGCCGCAACAACCCCGAGCGGATGACCGGCCGAACCCGGACTGGCAAACTGGTCAATTTTCCCGGTGATCCAGCAGATATCGGCAAGCAGGTGATGGTCAAGATCACTGCTGCCAAAACCTTTAGTCTCGATGGCAAAAAAACGACACAGGAGGACACCGATGGCGCAGCTCACACCGATGATGACCCAATACCTGCAAATTCATGAGGAGGTTCCTGATGCCCTCCTTTTCTTTCGTATGGGCGACTTTTATGAAATGTTTTTTGACGATGCTCTAACAGCTTCCCGGGAGTTAGAAATAGCTCTTACTGGTCGGGATTGCGGGCTGGAAGAACGGGCTCCGATGTGTGGGGTACCCCATCATGCCGCCCAGAATTATATTACCCGGCTGGTGGAAAAAGGCTACAAGGTAGCTATCTGCGAGCAGATGGAAGACCCCAAGGAAGCCAAAGGGATCGTCCGTCGGGAAATTATTCGGGTCATTTCTCCGGGTACCATTTCCGAAGGAAAATTACTGGAATCAAAGAAAAACAATTATCTGATGGCTCTCTTTCTGGAAAACAATACCCTGGGACTGGCCAGTCTGGATGTCTCGACCGGGGATTTTTATGTTACCCAGATCGAGGCTAAAACCCGGGAGCAATGGCTGTCTCAGCTGTCCGACGAAATCGGTCGATTATTACCGGCCGAGGTGATTCTTAATCCGGCTTTGTTTAAAGATTCCCAAGCACTGGCGATGATCGAAAACAGTTTTGGGATTCTGGCCAGTCTTTATCCGGAAAAATACTTTTCGGTCAAAAACGGCAGTACACGGATTATCGATCAGTTTGAGGTCTTTGCCCTCGGTGCCCTGGATCTGGAACGCCGGGATCATGCCATCGCCGCTGCCGGGGCCTTGTTGCTCTATCTGGATGAAACCCAGAAACGGGCCCTGACTCATATTAAAACCATTCGTTATTACAACAGTAAGGATTATATGGTGCTGGATTTATCCACTCGGCGCAATTTGGAGCTGACCCAGACGCTTAGAACTCTGGAAAAAAAAGGTAGCCTGTTAGGGGTGCTGGATAAAACCGTCACTGCCATGGGGGGGCGAACCCTGCGGCGCTGGGTCGAAGCGCCGCTTTTAAATCGCGACAGTATTCTTGCCCGACAGGGTGGCGTGTCGGCTTTTTACAATAATGCAGCCCATTTGCCTGCCTTTAAAAGCATGATGACCAAGGTTTATGATCTGGAACGGCTCTGCGGCAAGCTATCCTTTGGGACCATCAACCCACGGGATCTATTGGCACTTAAACAATCACTGGGGGCGCTGCCTCTGATTCGCGATTTTGTGGAGCTGTTGGGCTCACAGCAATTGCGCAGTCTGTTTGACACGAATGACTTGCTCAATGATGTCTGGGAGCACATTGAAAAAGCCATCGATGACCAGGCCCCGCTGGTTCTTAAGGATGGTCATGTGATCAAAACTGGTTATCATCAGGAAATTGACGAATTTCGGGAAGCTGCTGAAAAGGGTCAGGACTGGATTCGCGATCTGGAATGTCGGGAACGGGAGCGCACCGGAATTAAAAATCTGAAGGTGAAATATAATCGGATTTTTGGGTATTTTATTGAGGTAACCAAAAGTAATTTTGATCAGGTGCCGGAAGACTATATTCGCAAACAGACCCTGGCTAATGCCGAGCGGTACTTTACCCCGGAGCTAAAAGAGATGGAAAACAAAATTCTCGGTGCCCAGGAGGGCTTACTCCGCTGTGAAACCCAAGTGTTTTCGGAAATCCGGGACGGTCTGCTTGCAGAGATCCCCAGAATTCAACAGAAAGCTAGAGAAGTAGCGGAGTTGGACGCTATTTATTCGCTAGCCACCGTGGCTTTGCAGAATCGCTACGTTTGCCCGGAAATTACTGAAGACAACACCCTGCTGATCCAAAACGGTCGACATCCAGTGGTGGAGGATATGATTGGGACCAATTTTTTTATCGGCAATGATTGCACCCTCAATCAGGATGATCAGCGGATGCTGATCATCACCGGGCCGAATATGGCCGGGAAGTCCACCTTTATCCGCCAGGTGGCGATCATTACCCTGATGGCCCAGATTGGCTCCTTTGTCCCGGCGGATGCCGCCGCTATTGGGGTGGTCGACCGGATTTTCACTCGGGTCGGCGCCAGTGATGATCTGGCCAGCGGTCAGAGTACCTTTATGGTAGAAATGACTGAGGTGGCCAATATTTTAAAAAATGCCACCAGTCGCAGTCTGGTGATTCTGGATGAAATCGGCCGGGGTACCTCCACCTTTGATGGCATCAGCATTGCTTGGGCGGTGGTGGAATATCTCCATAACCAGGACAGCATTGGGGCTAAAACCCTGTTTGCCACTCATTATCATGAACTCACTGAACTGGAGACCCTAAAGCCCGGGATTAAAAATTTCAGCATCCGGCTCAAGGATACCCCGGATGGGGTGATCTTCTTACGAAAAATAATCCCTGGACCAGCCGACCAGAGCTATGGTATTGAGGTGGCCAAGCTGGCCGGTTTTCCGGTGGGGGTAACCAGGCGGGCCCAGGAAATTCTGGGTCACCTGGAATCGGGGGAAGATACCTACCGGCAGGAGCTGCTGGTGAAAGAACCTACTGTTTTAGAGGGTGGAAAAGGTGCCCAACTAAACTTTTTTGATGTGACCAAGGGCATGACTGCGGAAGAAGAAGCGGCCCTGGGGGTAATCAGAGAAATGAAAATCGACGAAATGAGCCCTATGGAAGTCATGATTGTGATTGATCAATTGCGAAAAAAAATTTAAGGTGATCGGAGAAAATATGAAAACCAAAGAATTAAAACGGATTGTTAGACGTTTAATGAATGACAAAAAATATCGGAATATGACCTTTGATCAATTGTCGGACTTTATCGGTCTTTCAAAAAAGAAGGATCGACAGATGCTGTCTCATGTCCTGAAAGAGCTTGAAATAAAAGCTAAAGTTGAAAAAGATAGTAACGGGTGCTATCAGAAAACCGATGATTGCCCCAAAATTGTAGGAGTCCTTCGCGGCAATCAGCGTGGTTTTGGTTTTGTTATTCCTGACTATACTATTTTTTCTGAAGATGTGTTTATTCCTGAAAAGTATCTCCATGGTGCTCTGGATATGGACACGGTCTGGGTGCGACTTACCTCCAAACCGGGGGATAAAAGACCAGAAGGGGAAGTGGTGGAAATCATTGACCGGGGTCATAAAAAAATTATTGGACGTTATGAAAAGGGCAAGGGCTTCGGTTTTGTAGTACCGGATAATGATCGCCTTTGTAAGGACATTTTTATTCCCGAACGCCGGGGTAAGAAGGCGATTAACGGTGATAAGGTGGTTGCCCAGATTGTCTCGTGGTCGGATGTGGGAAAAAATCCGGAAGGAGAAATCCTGGAAATTTTGGGAAATGAAGATGAACCGGGTATTGACATTCTTTCTGTATTGAAAGGATATGATATCCCCATGGATTTTACAACGGATGTGGAGCGGGAAACGAATCAGATAAATGACCGGATTGGCTCTGAAGAACTAAAAAAGCGAAAAGATCTCCGGGACGAGCAGATCTTTACCATTGATGGTGATGATGCCAAGGACTATGATGACGCGGTATCGATCCGGAAAAAGAAAAATGGTAACTTTGTACTAAGCGTTCATATTGCCGATGTCAGCCATTATGTCCGACAGGGCAGTGAGATTGATAAATCTGCATTGGATCGTGGTACCAGCGTCTATGTGGTCGATCGGGTGGTCCCGATGTTGCCTTTTAAACTTTCTAATGACGTCTGTAGTCTGGTGCCAAACAAGGACCGGCTAACCTTCAGTTGTGAAATGGAAATCGACAAAAACGGTCAGGTGGTGGATTATGATATTTTTAAATCAGTAATCTGTTCCAAAGCCCGGATGACTTATAAAAAAGTCGATGCCTTACTGGAAGATCGAATCGATAAGGCGGCTGATCTAAAACCGTTTCGATCGGATCTGGTCTTAATGGAGGAACTCCACGAAATTCTGCGTGTGAAACGCCGGCTAAATCGGGGCGCCATCAATTTTGACTTTCCTGAAGCCAAGATTATATTGGATAAACTCGGTTTTCCGGAGGAGGTCATCATTGATGAACGACTAATATCGCATCGTATTATTGAAGAGTTTATGCTGGTCTGTAATGAAACCATTGCTGAACATGTATCCAAACTGGATGCCCCTTTTATTTTTAGAAACCATCCCGAGCCGCATCCGGAAAAACTGGCAGCTTTTCGAACCTTTATCAATCGATATGGGTTTAAACTGGGAAAAAACGATGATCAGGTCCCATCGGGCCACGATTTCCAGCAACTGGTTACCAATATTGCCGGTAAAAATGAAGAGCGGGTCATCACCTTGCTGATGCTCCGAACCATGCAACAGGCTGTTTATGAGGGACACAATCTGGGCCATTATGCCCTGGGAGCAAGCTTCTATACTCACTTTACTTCACCGATAAGGCGCTACCCGGATTTGTTTGTCCATCGCTATTTAGCGAAGGCAATTGCCGGTAAAATTAACAAAAAGTCCCTGGATTATCTGGAAGCGAACATTGAATCTGTTGCTAAACAAGCCTCGGAAACAGAGCGTCGCTCCGAAAACATTGAACGGGAAATTACCAAGCTCAAGATGACCGAATATATGACGCGGCACCTGGAGGAAGAATTTACCGGTCGAATCAGTGGCGTTACCTCCTTCGGTTTTTTTGTTGAACTGGAAAATACCATCGAAGGGTTAGTCCGGCTCCAGGATCTAAAAGATGATTTCTACAACTATGACCCTGAACTCCATCAGCATATTGGAGAGCATCGGGGAAAAATATTCAGACTAGGCCAGGAAATCAGAATAAAAGTGGCAAAGGCCGACGTGAGTTCCAAACAAATCGATTTTGAACCTGTTGAATAATTAAGAAAACTATGCTATAATAAAAAACTAGCTAAGAACAGAGGAGTTGCACATGGGAGAAAATATTAAAATTGTGGCCAAAAATAGAAAAGCACGTCATGATTTTGCCATTGAAGATACCTATGAGGTGGGTCTGGTTTTGGCCGGGACGGAAGTGAAATCCATCCGAGGCGGAAAAGTCAGCCTGAAGGAAAGTTTTGCCGATATCTATAATGGCGAGATTTTCGTTTATCAGATGCATATTGATCCTTATGAGCAGGGGAATATTTATAATAAAGATCCTTTGCGCATTCGTAAGCTCCTGATGCATAAACAGCAGATTAGAAAACTGGTTGGGCTGAAGCAACGGGAAGGCTACACTCTGGTGCCACTGACGCTTTACTTTAAAGATGGTCGGGTTAAAATGGAACTGGCTTTGGCCAAAGGCAAGAAGCTTTATGATAAGCGACACGCCATTGCCGAGCGGGATTCTGACCGACGGATTCAAAAAAGTATGCGGCATAATGGCTAGTTAATTATTTGGGGGCGTACTGGTTTCGACGGGGGTTTTGAAGCTTGAGTAGCGAGTCGATGTTGCCAATCATCGTTAAAAATGGCGCATAAATATAAACGCAAAAACAGAAAAAAGTTACGGGTTAGCTTTAGCAGCGTAATACGCTCTAAAGTTTAATACTAAGACTTCGCAGCATAATTAATGCTGCACGCCTCCCATCTCAACCTGTGGTTTTGGCTTAAGGCGTTCATTGAAGCAGGGAACCGTTTTTGGTAGTGTCTCGCACCATTAACGATCAAGAGGCTGGTTCCTCTTTTTCTATGTCATTGGAGAATGAGGGGAATGAGAAAATAAACAATGACTGCACTCGGAGAAGCTCCTGTGAATGGATTTTCGGACAGGGGTTCGACTCCCCTCGCCTCCACCAAAATAGTACGTAGAAATTAATACCATTAAAGGCCACCTTGTGATGAGGTGGCCTTTTGTTTTGTGGTTCAAATGGCTTTACAAAGGGGTTTCAGAGCTGATGAAATTTTGATGAAAATAAAAGATTTGAAAGTCGAAACCTATATTCAAATTCCATGTGTAGAAAATATTTTCTACAGAGTAGGGGTGTGCAAAAGGGTGCATTTTTTAATAGGGGTGTGCATTTTGGAAATTTATGAAATCCACTCCTAACAATTTTTTCTTCCAATAGGAGCTTTAACTCTAATTTATACGTCCCTTTTCTTTTCTCCACTCATAAGTATCCCACAAGTAGTTAACAAGAGTAATACTTCCCCCAACAGCCAATTTTGCATGGCGTACAGTTAATCCTATGTAACTAGCGCTTTTGCCATGGCCGCTTCCGTATGCATTTCTTAGCTCAGCGATATTTCCAGCTATTCCATGAAGATTCCCTAAAATCGCTTTAACTGTTTTACTTTCAGACGTGTTGTCATCGACATTATCAGTGGCGATCTCCAGGAACTTCATAGTTGCTTTAACTAATTGACTAACACTCCAATCTTTTTCAATAGTTTTTTCGCCTCCTTCAAGTATGGTTTTACAGCAGCTTTCAATAAATTCTTTTGACTTTCCGATAGCTTCTGTTGGATTTTCATATTGCATTTTTAGCATACAGTCGATTTGCATAGAAATGTAATCACTTGAAAATTTCTCTTTTAATACATTTCCAGCATCTTTAAATGAAGTTATGTTGTCTTCAATTCTATGCATGATCGTTAAGCATTCTTTATAATGTGTTTGATATTCTTTCTTTGATCCACTACAATAAAAATCTTCATCATTTATCTCAGATTGATAGTTGTTTTCATAATATTTAAGCAGATCCTTAAATAGCTTAATTACGTCACTTTCACCGGCTTCATTAACATAAGTAGTTAAAGATTTTCCTTTCGATAATCCATAGTAGTTGCATAAAGCACGACCAACACTTTTTTGTGTGAACACATCGAATGAATCCGTAGAAAAATTAAGTACATAACCACCGCGATTAAATAAGCTTAGGAACGCACCCTTTTCAATATCTGTGATTTTTGCCATAAATCAATTCTCCATAATCATAATTAATATAACCTCATAAAGCTTTGAATGAATTTTTTCTTAACTACAACTCCAGCATCAGTTGTTCAGGCCTTACGTGATTTTTCATCAGATACATGAAACTAGATTGTAAACGAACCTGGTCATGTGATACTAGAGCATAAATCCATTGTTTACCGCCGTTCCTAGAATTCCACTCCGAAACTGCACGACAATATTCAATCGCGGCAATGGTCTTTTCTTTTACAACCTTGCTACTTATTTCGTTTGAAGCTTTTGTTTCCACCATATAGATACTCTCTGCTGTTTCAACGATGAAGTCCGGTTCATATTTATTCGCCCCGCTAGGCCCGTAGTAGATGTTAAATTGCTTTGCGCTGGGACGCAGCCATTTTAATACAGCCGTATCGTTCTCGAGGACAATGGCGAAAACACGCTCTGTGTTGCTATCAAATTTGTATAATGTATGGCAGGCCTTATTAAAACCTTTAAACACCTTTGATTTAACGTCGGAGGCAGGCATATCCGCACGCAAATCATAGAGATCATCGGATTTAAATTTACCCCCGAAACCAGATTCTATTCTTGTAAAGGGTCTCATACCGGAAGCTTGATAGCTCGTTTCTTCTTTATAAAAATGCTGATTCATCTGGGTATATATGGTTTCAGATAGGCTTCGTTGCCGATTACGCATAACCTTTTCCGTTTCTTCAGCATTTAAGTACGACAAAAAGTGCTGTTTAGCATCAGCAATAAGTGAATAAATGAGATCCGAGCAACTACTATAATCAATATTGTCATGAACGATGATATGTCGTACGATCTCATTTTCAACTGTATCGGCCTTGGGGAATAATGCGAGATCTGTCTCGTATTCGAAAGTCTCACCACCGTCCTGTAGCTCAGTACCGATAAGTGTATCATCGGAGGGGTGCCATCCTAAACTCCGAGTATCCAAGGTAAAGTCATAGAATCCGTGTTTGACCTCGGTGAAAGGTTGAACTACACCTTGTGGAATAGGAATTACTTTGTCAGTAAGTGTTTGTACACAGGTTTCTATGGCAGTACCGACTACAACTTCCAGATCCTCATGTTTAAGTTTGAATGTCGGGAATTGGCGGATGGTTTCACCAACGATACTTGAGCGAACCATATGCATTATTTCCTCGTCCTTAGTTGCATCAAAAGTTTTAACTTGTTTTCCGAGTTCAATAACTGATTTGGACGCAAGGTGTGCAACAAATCGAGCTACCTGAACGGTTTGTTCAGGAGTCTTGCTAGTAGTATAGTTCTGACTAGCTGTTTCCCGAATGGTAAAAATCAGCTGTTCAGTAAAGCTCGAGGATTGCGTTATCTCATCATAAGTACTTGGAAGTTCTACAGTTTCACGTTGTTCTTCATTTTTCGACTCATTCTGATCGATATAAAAAACACGTCGCACCAAAGAATCTGGATTATTGGCAAGTCGCACAATGTCTTCATAACGATCATGACTTACAATTGATAACCGGTCAACCTCATCAACATCCGTTCTTTGTCCATAAGGTAAACGGAGGCCTCGTCCAATTGTTTGTTCAGTAAGGGTTTCGGATGCAGAAGCCCGAAGAGGAATGATAGTATATAGATTAGTTACGTCCCAACCTTCTTTAAGCATATTAACATGGACTACAATTTCGATATGATTTTCGGGATTCTCTAAGGATAAAAGTAGTTCAATGTTTTCATTTTTTTCAGCACCTCGTTGAGCTGAGTTAATTTCCAATACTTTGTCTTTATAATAACCACGAAAGAAATCGGGTGAAGTCAAGTATTCACGAATTTGGCGAGAGTGATCCATGTCTTTCGCAACAACTAGTACAAAAGGTTTAACGAGTGTTTTGCCCGTACTTCTAGAATAAACATCCAGACGGTTTTTTGTTTCTTCATGCAGTCGAATGCCATCGTTTAATTTTTCATGATCAAGTTGCTCTGGAGTATATTCTTCCGGACGGAAGTCCTTTCTGGTGAATACAACTGGCACTTTAACGTAAAGACCGTCGTTTAAGGCATGAGCAAGGGAATATTCATAAACTACATTTTTGAAATCGATTTTCCGTGTGCCCTTTTGTATTTGCGGTGTAGCTGTGAGTTCTATCCCTAACACTGGTTTTAGCTCATTAATGACATCAAAGCTACGGTCAGCGTGGTAATGATGACTTTCATCCATCAGAACACAGAGATCGGGTAAGTTTTGCAAATAAGAAAAATACGACTCTCCTAGAACTTCAGTTAGACGCTTAATACGAGCAGGCTTGCCGTTTGCCGTTTTACTTTCGGAATTTAACTTTGAAATATTGAAAATGTTAATAATAACCTCGTTTACACCAAATTTGCCTTGTCTAAATTCGGCATAGTTGTCTCCGTCTATGATACGAGGAGGCGTTACAAACTTGTCTAAACCAGCAAAAACATATTTTCCGCTTGACGGATCACCCAAGTCTTTCTTTAGCTTGTTATAAATAGTGAGATTAGGTGCCAAAACGAAAAAATTTTTTATGCCTTTTTCATAGTATTGATAGGCAATGAAGGCGCCCATTAATCTAGTTTTCCCTATACCTGTAGCAAGCGCAAAACAAATTGAAGGAAAATCGCGTTCAAATGAAGTCAGAGTAGGGAATATCTCTTTGATTTTTCTCAGTTCGATATCTAATTCTGATTCCTTTGAAAGAGAAAGAATTTCGCAAATCTGTTGAAATCGCTCTAAGCTCTCTTTCTGAGGAGGACGCAAGGCAAGACGGTTATTAATATATTTCGCATTACTATTCAACATCATCACATTCCTCCTCGTTGAACTCTGGTGGATTTACGATGTTCAAGTTATAGCTTTCCACACCGTATTCGCATTTTGAAAGCAAAGACTGCGGGATTTTGCGCACATCGATGTTTTCGTAGCGTTTACTAAGTCCAGTATCGAATGCTGGTGCGCATATGAGTAACTTTTCAAATTCTGGCATGTCGCGGGCGATGTCGTCTAATTCTTTAGCTGTAAGGTATTGAGTGGTAACATAAATATAGCTATTCCCCTGTGAGATGCCCTGTTTCCAGAAACATTCAACATCGGGCGAATAGATAAAGCCGTTTAGTTTTGCGACCGCAGCGACTAACATTTCCACATTGTACTTATCAGAGAAGACGGGATTGCCGTGACCATCCTTGATAATCAATGTAGGAGCAAGTTCGTAAAACTTGTAACCACTGCCACCTTGCCAATCTGCATCTTTTGAGATCCCCGTATCGTCAGTTCCGTTTATAATACTATTTAGTCTTGGTTGACATAAGGTATACGCATGATTACCCATTTCTATACCAATCCAACGACGTCTCATCTTTAAAGCCACAGCAGCGGTTGTACCTGAGCCTAAAAAACTATCTAGCACGATGTCTCCCGGTTCAGTGGCTAATTCAAGAATTCTTTGGATCAAAACTTCCGGTTTCTTTCCCCCTGAGAAAACGACACCACCCTCTCGATTAACATTATTCCAGTTAAGATCATTCCAAAGAGAACCAACTTTTTCTTTTTTAAAAATATATCCGCGTTCCTTCACACATACATTTTTAAACCAACTTACAAGACGTTTGTTTCTTCCGACAAAATGAACGGTAGTCAGTTTTCCTTTATTGCGTCCAGATACAGGATAATAATCAATAGAATACAAATTATCCTCAGTATCTGTCGCTTCTTGGACTCGTGATCTAATAGAAGTCTGTGCGTTTTCGGTAGTACATACATACTCATAATACTTGTTAAATGCTTCAATTTCAGAAATATCATCTTCTTTAGCAAGCTGACGTACACTTTTCGTCTCATATCCAGAATGAGCATAAATAACAATGTCATTTCCACTGCCATCCATAATTGTTTTATAGTAAGTGCGCTCACCAAGATTAGTAAATACCATTGTATACTTGAAACTTACTCCATTTTCACGCATGTTTTCCAAATATTTCGAGAGTTCTGTTGTTGTATACACCGGATTAAACTTCTTAAACATTGGGTTCCCATAGCACAAAATAAATTCAATATTTTTCTTTAACTTTCTATCTTCTCCGCCTCCACTTGCACCAGAAGAATTCTTGGTTTTGACGGCAACTAAATTAATGAAATTTTTGCGTCCAAAAATTTCATCCATTATGACTTTACAGTAATTCATTTCTTCATCATTTAGCTGTACGAAAATAACCCCGTCCTCAGACAGTAAATTTTTCAGCAAGCTTAGTCGACTATACATTAAATGTAGCCAAATAGAATGCTCCAAGTTATCATCATATTCATCAAATGCTTCACCTGTGTTATAAGGTGGGTCGATGTAGATACATTTCACTTGACCCGAATACTGTTGTTCTAAAGCTTTTAAAGCCAGCAGATTGTCTCCGTGTATTAAAATATTATCAGTATCAGAGTCGCCGTAATCTTTTGATGAATCGTGAAGAAGAATACGAGGTTCTACCTTTGGTTCTTCGCCTTTTCCAATCCATGTTAATTCAAGTCTTTGCATCGTATAACCTCCGTATTTTACACAATCTCAAAAGAGATAGTCATAATATGTTCTAAAGCAGCCGCGCCTTCCAATTTTGCTCGAATTTCTTCTTGCAGTCGTTCGTTTTGTGTGTCAATTTCATCTTCACGATCATAAATCTCGCGACGCAGTTTCTTTCGTTTTTCTTCTAGATGAGTTACTTCTTCTTTCATTTCTAACATTTCAGCCAATGTCTTATCAGTACTTGCTTTGAAAATTCGCTTTTTTTCTTTGATTTCTTTATTAAGATCCTTAAGTTCTCTCTGTATTCCTTCCTTAAGATCTTCACTGAAGGCATCAAGTTTTTCACATTCCGCTAAAAAGTATTCTTTGTTAATCCTTTCAATTTCAAATTTTTGCATCTCAGTATTAGCTTTTCGAAGAGTATCTAAATCTAAAATCTCATTTACTGGTTCATCAGTAATTTCGGATGGCAGTTCCATGATGCGGTTAATCATGTCATCATCAATTAGCGTACCGTCGTCAGTAACAATAGATATAATTAAATGTTCTTCAGTGTCAAAGCCACTATAAATTAGCTTGTCTACAGAAAGAACACCAGATAAGTTTGGGTGTTTCTCTAAAAAACTAATATGATGATCAGGTGAATTAGTATGATCAAAACGGATCGTTACAAGCGGTAATGTAGTTGCAATGGCTTCTGAAAGCCATTGTTGACACATTGGATCCTCACGTCTCAAAAATATGTCACCTTGCCGTTCCGCATCTTTCCATTGTACATTATAGGTTTCCTCTGATCCGTTCAATCGATAGGAAAAACGCCATTGATCCAGTGGCTTAACCCGCTCTGCACCTTTCATAATAAAAAAGTTGCATAGCCATCGGGTGAATTTATCTAACCCAGCAAGAGTGTCTTCTTGGCAACCCTTGAGACGAGCGGCGACCTCTTCATCAAAATTTTCAAGAATGGACTGCCGAGCCGCCATTATCTTTTCGTTAATGTGCTCGGACAATTCTTTCTGGAGTTGATCAAATTCTCCTTGTATCTCATCTGTAGATTTACAGGTCTGATATATTCTTGCAATGCGTTTTTCAAAATCAATTCCTGATTCAATTGAACCTAGAACATCATCTGAAGAGCCAAACAAGCCACTAAAAAGTCGAAATTTTTGGTCAAGGAGTTCAAAGACCCGGACATCGGCAGCATTATTTCTATTCAAAAAATTTATGACGACAACATCGTTTTTCTGCCCATAACGATGACATCGGCCAATACGCTGTTCGATACGCTGTGGGTTCCAAGGTAGGTCATAATTAACAATTAAACTGCAAAACTGAAGATTAATACCCTCTGCGGCAGCTTCAGTTCCAATCAAAATAC